>JBEIPU010000093.1:0-15853 GCA_040376925.1 Caenimonas sp.
CCACGCGCGCGCCGCGCTGCGCGGCCATGCGCGCGGCGCGCACGCCGCCGCTGCCGCCGCCGATGACGAACAGGTCGCAGTCATAGTCTTTCATCTCATCCTTTCAGGGCGTCAAGCCCTTGAAGTTCTTCGCGCATCCAGTCAATGAACACCCGCGTGCGCATGGGCAGCAGCCGTGCATGGGGGTACACCAGGCTGATGGGTCGCGGCGGCGGCTCAAAGCTTTCCAGCACGATGCGCAGCTGCTTTTGCGCCACGTATGGCGCCACCTGGTACGAAAAGAACTGCCCGAAGCCGGCGCCCGCCACGCAGGCCTGCACCGCAGGCAAGACGTGATTGAAATCCAGATTGCCCGTCACTGCCAGGCGAAGGGTCTTTGCCCCGTCGCGAAACGGCCCCCAGCCTTGGGCCGCCCCGGACGCCACGCGCAGGCAATTGGCGCCCAGCAGGTCGCGCGGGTGCCTGGGCGTGCCCTGGCGGCGCAGCAGCGCGGGGCTGGCCACCACCACCCGGCGGATCCGCCCCAGCGGCAGCGCCACCAGTGATGAGTCTTCCAGCGGGCCGATGCGGATGCCCACATCCAGCCCCTCTTCCAGCAGGTTCACCATGCGGTCCAGCAGCACCACGCTGCAGCGCATGCCCGGGTGCGCCTGCACAAAGCGCGTGATGGCGGGCGCCACGTACATCTGGCCGAACAGCACGGGCGCGGTCACATTCAGGTGGCCCATCGGCGAGCGTGATTCGGCGCTCAGCGCCGCTTCGGACTCGTCCACCGCGGCCAGCACCTGGCGGCAACTGTCCAGGTGGCGGCGGCCTTCGTCGGTGAGCGAGATGCGCCGCGTGGTGCGGTTGAACAGCCGCACGCCCAGCAACGCTTCGTACGCCGCCAGTGCACGCACCACGGCGGGCAGCGAGCTGCCCAGCACGCGCGCGGCGGCGGTCAGGCTGCCCTGCTCGGCAATCTGCACAAAGGTGTGCATCGCGCGCAATTTGTCCATGGGGCATATTAATCCGGTTGGTGCAAGAGTTCACTGACTTGTGCGCCATTGATCCGGTTCAAGGCAGCAAACACAATGGCGGCATGAATACACCCGCCACGCCTTACCCCGTCATTGCCCAGCCGTTTCACGACGGCGAAAAGGCACTGCAGCACGAATCGGGCGCCTTCGGCACGCTGTCGGTGGCCGGGCCACGGGTGATCCGCAGCTACATGCCCGAGCAGCACCGCAGCTTCTTTGCGCAGTTGCCCTGGCTGGTGGTGGGCTCGCTGGACGCGCAGGGGCGGCCCTGGGCGCATGCGCTGGCCGGGCCGCCGGGGTTTGTGCAGTCGCCCGGCCCGCAGCAGCTGGTGGTGAAGGCGCCGCTGGCGGGGCTGGCCGCCGGTGACCCTGTGGGCCTGCTGGGCATCGAGCCCGTTACCCGGCGGCGCAACCGCATGAACGGGGTGGTGGACCTTGCAGATGACACAGGTTTTCGTGTGCAGGTGACGCAAAGCTTCGGCAACTGTCCCAAGTACATCCAGGCACGCGAAGCGGCCTGGGCCGGGCTCCAGGTGGCGGGCGCCGTGCACGAGGCCACGGCGCTGGACGATGCCGCGCGGCGGATCATCGCGGCGGCCGACACATTTTTCATTGCCACCGCCCACCCGGCGGCGCGCCAAGGCGGCGCGGCGTCACACGGCGTGGACGTCTCGCACCGTGGCGGGCGCCCCGGCTTTGTGCACATGGCGGATGACGGCAGCCTGCAGGTGCCCGACTACAACGGCAACCATTTCTTCAACACGCTGGGCAACATCACGCTCAACCCGCGTTGCGGCCTGCTGTTCATTGGCTTTGAAACCGGCGGGCTGCTGCAGGTGGCCGCCAGCGCCGAGCTGGTGTGGGAGGGCCCGGCTGTCACGGCCCACCGTGGCGCGCAGCGGCTGCTCGCTCTGCGTGTGCAGGCTGTGCGGTACACGGCGGCGGCGCTGCCGTTGCGCTGGGGACCGGCGACGCTGTCGCCGGTGCTGCCTTGATCGCCCGCTACGCCACCCGCAGCACGGCCCCCGTGCGCCCGCCCGCCGGGTCGATCCGGGCCACGGGCAACTGGTAGGACCGGTCGTCAAACAGGTCCACGCCACACATCAGGTTTTCGATCCAGTCGAAGAAGTCGTTAATAGCCTGGCGGCCCTGGATAGGTGCGCCGTGCTGCGGTACCAGCATGCTGATGTCCAGCTGGCGCGCCATGCGCGCCCACAGCCGCAGGATCTTGTTGGACACCATGTAGCGCCGGTGAAAGCCTTCCATCAGGGGGATGTGTGCCTTCAGGTCGGTCACCGGCGTGCCGGCGTCCTTGCCCGGCATCATGGACACGGCCAGATCGCCGGTGAACAGGATCTTGCTGATGGGGTCGTAGAAGTGGAAGTTGCCCTCCGAATGCATGAAGTGCGCCGGCAGCAGCCACAGCTCGCTCTTGCCCAGCGGCAGCTTGACGCCTGCGTCGGGCACGCCGATCACGCGATCCTGGGTCTTGCCGACCTTCGTGAAGTGCGGTGCAAACCGCTCCCAGACGCGCGAGATGACCAGCTTGGCCTGGGTGGACGTCATCCAGCGGTCCAGTGACGCGATGATGTCCGGATCGGCGTGGGACGCGATCAGCCAGCTCAGCTTGCCGGGCGGAAAGTGCTGCGACATCGTGAGGAACAGTTCGTTGAACGCCAGGTTGCCGCCCGGGTCCATCACCGCGCCGGTGCCGTTGTCCACGATCAGGAACTGGTTCGCCTGCACGGCCTGGCCGTCTTCTTCAATCAGGTTGGTGAACATCAGGCAGGCGTGGTGATCGTTGCGAAACAGTTCGATGGCCATGGTCTATCGCTGGGGCAGGCTGTGGGGGTGCCTCACTGTAGGCCTGCCCCAGAGGTAGCGCCTTGATGCATGTCAAGCACGCGGGCCGAACCCTGGATACACAGTGCGCCGCTATCATGGGTGCATGGTGCGACTCGAAGTCGCTCTTGTAGCTGAACTAATCAGCCTTCATAGGAGTGCGTTTTCCTCTGGGAGCGCAACGGTTTCCTCCCCGGAAATCAACCAGAAATGGTCGAATAAATGCCACGCATTTTTCGCCCGGAGGGGCCCGCCTTGGGTCTCCTCGCAACAAAATTCGGCCTCACGGCAGGGATTTCTGTTGCCTGAACGCTACAGTTACAAAATAAAAGTACTGCAGCCGCCGCCTCTCCTGGCGGCCAACAAAGCGGCACCGCTTTTGGTGCCTTGTTTCTTTCACCGAAACCACGTCTGGAACGACGTGACCTCGTCTGTGCGTGCATCCCGAGTAATTGGGTTGTGCGGAGCCATGGATAAACGACCCGCGCGCGAGCGCACAAATCCGACGTGAGTTGGATGAATCCCGCGAGCAAGACGCGGGAGGGTGGCCGAGGTATAGGGAATGGGAAACACATGTGAACGTTCGACAGAACCGCCGTAACCATGAAACAGCTAACTCTTGTCTCCCAGAGCAATCTGGGGAGCTGTGGCCAAAAGGCATCGCGTCTGAAGCAGTGTGTCATGCACCACTGCTTGTTCCCTATGAACGCGCGGCGGATAGAACGTCCCTGACCCCATCGTCTGGCCTGCCGGCCGGATGGGCACCAAAGGAAACGAGGTAAACCCGATGCATCGCCACCGCCAGTACGGGGTGGCAACCGAAGCGCAAGCGACGGCCATGGTGTAGCGGGCAGAGGAGGAAGCAAAAAGCGAATGGACACCTGTAATGGGTGTCATAGGGGTTCAAGATTTGCCCCAGCGTGAAAGCGCGCTGACTTGCTTCAGGTGCGACGGCGTAAAGCCTTTGCAAACTTCAACATGGCCCTGCGGGTAGTTTGCCCGCAGGGCAGACGCTTGCCCAACGGGTCTCCTCACTGGAGAAAGTATGGCAACACAGCGAAGTGCCAAGGCACCTCGCGCTGCGTCTTCAGGCGAGCTGATGGATTGGCACCTCATTGATTGGGGACTGGTTCAGATGTTTGTCGGGAAGATGCAGACGCGCATTGCGCAGGCAGAAATGGACAAGGACTATCGAAGGGTCAAACGACTTCAGAGAAGCCTTGTGCGATCCTGGCAGGCCAAGGCATTGGCGGTCAGGAAAGTTACCGAGAACCAAGGGAAGCGGACGAGTGGCGTCGACCGCGAACTCTGGCCGTCACCGACGGCCAAATGGAATGCGGTGTGTCGATTGAACAAAAGGGGATACCGGGCGAAGCCTTTGCGGCGAGTCTGGATTCCGAAAGCGAACGGGAAAGAGCGCCCTCTGGGCATTCCGACCATGTTCGACCGGGCGATGCAGGCCCTGTACCTGCTCGCGCTGGAACCGGTGTCTGAATGTGCGTCCGATCCGAATAGCTACGGCTTTCGCAAAGGACGATCAACACACGATGCCCGGAGCCAGTTGTTTGTGTCGCTATCCCAGAAGGCTTCGGCCCAATGGATTTTGGACGCGGATATCACGGGGTTCTTCGACAACATCAATCACGACTGGTTGCTAGCGAATGTTCACATGAACAAACGTGTTCTCCGCAAGTGGTTGAAAGCAGGTGTCGTCGACAGAGGACAACTGCACCGAACCGAGATGGGAACGCCGCAAGGCGGGATCATTTCGCCGACATTGGCGAACATCACCCTGAACGGGTTGGAGCGCGGACTCAAGCAGTTCCTCAAAAAGGAACTCGGGTCCAAAGCGGCTGACCAGGCGAAAGTGAATCTGGTTCGATATGCAGACGATTTTGTGGTGACCGGGGACTCCAAAGAGTTGCTGGCAACACAGGTCAAACCTTGGATTGTGGAATTCCTGCGCGAGCGGGGTCTGCAGTTCTCCGAGGAGAAAACCAAGATCGTGCACATCGATGAAGGGTTCGATTTCCTGGGGTGGAATTTCCGGAAGTACGACGGAAAGATGCTGATCAAGCCGAGCAGGAAAAACGTGAAGGCGTTCTACAGCAAGGCAAGTGAGGTCATCAGACGTTCGCTGTCAGTTCCACGCGAAGTGCTCATCAGAAAACTCAATCCAGTGCTCCGCGGCTGGGCTGAGTACCACAAGGGAGTGGTTGCCAAAGCGACGTTCTCACGACTCGACCACCTGATTTACTGGAGGTTGATGAAGTGGGGGCGGCGCCGGCATCCCAGAAAGACGGGCAAGTGGGTCTATGACCACTACTGGCCACGACTCGGCTCACGCCGGGTCATGGCAGTGGACTTGCCTGGCAAAAATGGAGATCTGAGGTCGCTGGTCTTGCACCAGCTCGCGGACACGAAAATTGTCCGCCATCAGAAAGTCGACGGGAAATACAACCCGTTTGACCCTGCGTGGTTTGCCTATGCGGAAGGGTTGCTGACGGCCCGGATGTCGCATGACATCTGGGACGCCCAGCGCCTGAAGCTGTGGATGCAGCAAGGCGGCAAGTGCGTCTTGTGTGAGCAATTCATTGACAGTTCGAGCGCTATGGACGATCACCACATCGTCTATCGCGAATACGGGGGGAGCCATGCTCTTTCCAACCGGGTGCTTCTGCACCCGGTCTGTCACCGGCGGGTACACGCCCTGGGTTTGGAGGTAACCAAGCCGGTCCCAGCACGGGGACTTTAATCTGGAGAAGTAGACTAGGGCAATGCAGCCCAATGAAGCTACCGATCCAGTGGTCGTGCGTGAGCCGGATGCGTCGAAAGGCGCACGTCCGGTTCTTAGGGGGGAGGGAGGCCGAGAGGCTTCCTTCCTACCCTCCACCCCCCAGGTGAATGATTCGCTGCATCGCGCGGCCCGCACGCCCTGGCGCTGGTTGGTGGCGTGGTGGCGCATCGTGCATTTCGGCGCGCTGATCGTGGTGCTCGCGCTGTCGCCGTCCAGTTACGACGCGGCCAACCGCCGCGCCCTGGCGCGCCACATCTACCTGGACACGGCGCCCGTGCTCACCTGGTTCACGGTGCTGTGCGCGCTGGTCAGCCTGGTGATCACGCGCATTGTGGTCGTCACGGCGCTGAGCTACGGCCTCACGCAGTACGCGATGGAAATGGTCATCCGCGTGCTCGTGCTGGAGCTGATCCCGCTGACGGCGGCGCTGTTCGTGGCGCTGCGCTGCACCATCCCCAACGGCGCCGAGCTGGCGCAGATGCGCCGGCGCGGCGTCTTTGAGGCCATGCGCGCGCAGGGCGTTGACCCGGTGGGCCGCGAGCTGCTGCCGCGCGTGGTGGCGGGCATGTTTTCGGTCATCACGCTGGCGGCCTTGAGCTGCGTGGTGGCCATGGTGCTGGCCTACCTGGCGGTGTATGGCTTCACGGCGGCGGGGCTGCCGGCCTACACGCGCATGTTCGGCCAGGTGTTCAACCCGGCGGTCACGCTGGTGTTCGCGCTCAAGACGCTGTTTTTCAGCCTGGCTGTGTCGCTCATGCCCATGGCCGCCGGCCTGTACGAGAGCAACGTGGCCGGCTGGCGCACCAGTGACGAGCTGCAGGGCCTGGTGCGCGTGTTTGCCGTGCTGGTGCTGATCGAGGTGATCTCGCTGGTGGGCAATTACTATTGATACCCCGATGACCGACGCCCAGACCCCCGCCGACCGATCCGACCCGCCGCTGCCGTCGTCGCCGCCGGTGAAGAACGTGGAGTTCAAGGCCTTGCTGCTGCTGCTGTTTACCGCGCTGCTGGTGGGCGGCTCGGTGCTGTACCTGCTTTACTCGCGCGGCGCGTTCGAGACCACGCAGCGCCTGGTGCTGGTGGCCGATGATTCCGAAGGCGTGGTGGTGGGCATGAACCTCACGTTCTCGGGCTTTCCCATCGGCCGGGTGCGCCGCATCGAGCTGGCCGAGGACGGCAACGCGCGCATCCTGATCGACGTGCCCACGCGCGACGCCCACTGGCTGCGCCAGTCCAGCGTGTTCACGCTGGTGCGCGGCGTGGTGGGCAACACCAACATCCGCGCCTACAGCGGCGTGCTGACCGACCCGCCGCTGCCCGACGGCGCCGTGCGCCAGGTGCTGCGCGGCGATGCGTCGGCCGAGATCCCGCGCGTGGTGTCTGCCGCCAGGGAACTGCTGGAAAACCTGAACGCACTGGCCGCCAAAGAGGGCCCGCTCGGTGCGAGCCTGGCCAACCTGCAGGCCATGACCGAAAAGCTCAACGGTCCGCGCGGCGCCCTGGGCGTGCTGACCGGCAACGATGCCGACGCCCAAAAGCTCATCATTGCGCTGGACCGCACCAACCAGCTGCTGGCCCGGCTGGATGGCCTGGTGATCAAGGCTGACGGCCTGACGGCCAAGGCCGACGCGCAGGTGTTTGGCCCGCAGGGCGTGGTGCCCGATGTGAAGGCGGCGATGGTCCAGGTCAATACCCTGCTGAGCGACACCCGCGAAAGCCTGAAGAAGATGGACGCCGTGCTGGTGGAGGCCAAGGCCGTGGGCGCCAACGCGCGCGTGGCCACCGAAGACCTGGGTACGCTGCGCGCCGAGGTCGAAGCCAACCTGCGCAAGGTCGAAGGCCTGATCAATGAAATCAACCGCAAGTGGCCGTTCAAGCGCGACACAGAGATCAAGCTGCCATGACACGTACGACCTTGACCGCGCTGGTGTCGGCTGCCGTGCTGGCCGCCTGCAGCAACACCCCGCCCCCACCCGACTGGCAGATGAACGCACGTGGCGCGCTGGACGCTTTCGTCACCGCCTACATGACGGGCAACACGCGGGTGGAAGCGGCGGAGTTCACCCGCGCGCGCAACGCCCTGGCGGCCACCGGGCAGCCCGAGCTGGTGGCCCGCGCCGAGCTGCTGCGCTGCGCGGCGCAGGTGGCCAGCCTGGTGCTGCAGCCCTGCCACGGCTTTGAGCCGCTGCGCCAGGACGCACCGGCGCCCGAGCGTGCCTATGCCGCCTATCTGGCCGGTCAGGCCCAGCCTTCGGACGCGCCGCTGCTGCCTGCAGACCAGCGTGCGGCACTGGTGGGTGGCGCTGGCGCGGTGAAGGGCATGGCCGACCCTCTGTCGCGCCTGGTGGCTGCCGGTGTGCTCATGCGCATGGGCCGCGCCACGCCCGATGTGATGACCCTGGCGGTGGACACCGCGTCGGCCCAGGGCTGGCGGCGGCCGCTGCTGGCCTGGCTGGGCGTGCAGGCCCAGCGTGCCGAGGCCGCGGGCGCAGGCGACGAGGCCGCGCGCATCCGCCGGCGCATGGCGCTGGTGGCGCCCTGAACCTGTTCAACCCCAACCTGAAGGAACCTGAACCGTGCGAAACCTTTTGTGCGCCGTATTTGCCGCCGTCGCTGTTACGCAACCCGTGCTGGCACAGCCCGCCACCAACACCGTCACCACGTCATCCGGCCTGGTGTACCAGTCGCTCAAGGACGGCACGGGCGCGTCGCCTGCCGCCACCGACGTGGTGCAGGTCCATTACCGCGGCACCTTCCCCGACGGGCGCGAGTTCGACAGCTCGTACCGGCGCGGCCAGCCCACGGAATTTCCGCTCAACCGCGTGATCCCCTGCTGGACCGAAGGCGTGCAGCGCATGAAGCCCGGCGGCAAGGCCAAGCTGACCTGCCCGCCGACGATCGCCTACGGTGAGCGTGGTGCGGGCAACGTCATTCCGCCCAATGCCACGCTCCATTTTGAGATCGAGCTCATCGCGGTCAGGCGCTGATACGCCAGCGACGGCCATGGATGCCGGGGGGACCCCACCCGAGCGCCTGTACGCGCTGGACAACCTGCGCGCGCTGATGATGTGGCTGGGCATCGTGCTGCATGTGTCGGTGATCCACATGGTGCACGACTCGCCCCTGCCCTGGCAGGACGACCGCACCACGCCAGTGGCCGACCTGATGAGCGCGTTCATCCACACCTTTCGCATGCCGGTGTTCTTCATCCTGGCGGGGTTCTTCGCGGCCATGCTGGTGCAAAAGCGCGGTGTGCGCGGCATGGTGCACCACCGCCTGCGCCGCCTGGGCCTGCCGTTCGCCATTTTCTGGCCGCCCCTGTTTGCGGCCTGCGCGGTGCTGGCGCTGCTGTTCCTGCACCGCATGGTGCGTGGGACCTGGGGGCTGGACGCCAGCATCGTGCCGCCCCGGCCCAACATGCCCTCGGGCCCGACCACGCTGCACCTGTGGTTCCTTTGGATGCTGCTGTGGTTTTGCGTGCTGGCCGCGCCGGTGCTGTGGCTGGGCGCGCGCCTTCCGGCGGTGTCTGCCTTGGTGACCGGTGTGCTGGGCCGGCTGGGCGGCGCGTCCTGGGGCTTTGCGGTGCTGGCACTGCCGCTGGCCGCGGCAGGCGCGCTGTACCCGCAGGGCGTGGTGGTCCCAAGCGGAGCCTTTGTGCCGCCGCTGGCCGAGTGGGTTCACAACGGCTTGTTCTTCATGGTGGGCTGGGCCCTGTGGCACCACCAGCAGGCGCTGCTGGCGTTGTACGCCCGGCGCTGGGCTGCGTTTGCGCTCGCAGGGCTGCCCCTGTTCCTGGCCACGGGCGCGCTGGTGGAGGCGCAGCGCGCAGGCCACCTGCCGGGCTGGAACCTGCCGCTGTGGATCGCGTATGTGTACAACGGCGCCTCGTGGCTGTGGAGCTTTGCGTTCATCGGCCTGTTTTTGCGCTACCTGCAGCGCCCGCATGCGGTGCTGGGCTACCTGGCCGACAGTGCGTACTGGGTCTACCTGGTGCACCTGCCGCTGACCATCGGCTTTGGCGCGCTGCTGTACGGCGCGCCGCTGCCGGCGCTGGCCAAGATGGCGCTGAACATCGCGGCCACCACGGCGGTCTGCGTGGCGAGCTACCACCTGTTCGTGCGCTACACCGCCATCGGCAGCCTGCTCAACGACAAGCGCCACACGCGCCGCGCACCGGTGTCAGCTACGGGCTGACAGCATTGCGCAGGCGCGTCCTACGCGCTTGGAGGGAATTGTTTCTGACACTGGATGTCCGTCAACCCTTGGGCATTCACACCATGAAAACACTTCCCCTGATCTCCAGCATGCTGCTGGTGTCCCTGCTGGCCGCCTGCGGCGGTGGCGGCGACGACCCCGATCCGACCAACCTCAATTCGGCCTTTACCATCACCTCGGCCACCGATGCCACGCTCAACGGCGCCTACGGCAGCAGCAACACGCCGCTGTCGGGCGTGAACAAGCTCGAGCGCATCGGTTCCACCGATTCGTGCAGCTTCACCTTCGAGAACATCCCCCGCACCGGTGGCGGCGCCGTGGCCAAGGGCTCGGTGGAATACCTGGTGGACAGCACTACCGTACGCCGTCTGGTCCTGGAGCTGGGCGGCGGCACCTACGAAACCACCACCGTGGGCACCTCCACCGTTTCGCGCGCCAACAACAACGTGAGCTTTGCCGGCAGCGTGCTGAGCGCGGGGACGCCCACGGTCACCATCACCGGCACGATCCCGATGCGTTCGGACCGCCCGTCGGGCTGCTGAGCCCGGCACGGCCCCCAGGGGCGTGGCACCGATAATGGGCCATGACCCCTATCTCCTCACAACCCGCGGTTGAACCCGCGGGTTTTGGCGCTCTGGCGCTGAACCCGGCCATGCAGGCCAACCTGGTGCAGCTTGGCTACACCGAAATGACACCCATCCAGGCCGCGGCGCTGCCGCCCGCGCTCCTGGGCAAGGACATCATTGCCCAGGCCAAGACTGGCAGCGGCAAGACGGCCGCGTTCGCACTGGCGCTGCTGGCCAACCTGAACGCGCGGCGATTTGCCGTGCAGGCGCTGGTGCTGTGCCCCACGCGCGAGCTGGCCGACCAGGTCACCACCGAAATCCGCCGCCTGGCGCGCGCCGAGGAAAACATCAAGGTCGTGACGCTGTGCGGCGGCGTGCCGCTGCGCAACCAGATGGCCAGCCTGGAAAACGGCGCGCACATTGCCGTGGGCACGCCCGGGCGCATCATGGACCACCTGGAGCGCGGCACGCTGAACATCGAGGCGCTGAACACGCTGGTGCTGGACGAGGCCGACCGCATGCTGGACATGGGCTTTTTCAACGACATCGTGACGGTGGCGCACCAGTGCCCCAAGGAGCGCCAGACGCTGCTGTTTTCAGCCACCTATCCCGAGGGCATTGCCAAACTCAGCGCGCAGTTCATGCGAAGCCCGGTCACCATCAAGGTCGATGCGCAGCACGGCAGCGCGCAGATCCGCCAGCGCTGGTATGAGGTCAGGAACAGCGAGCGCCTGCATGCGGTGAGCCTGCTGCTCAACCACTTCCGCCCGGCCAGCACGCTGGCGTTTTGCAACACCAAGGCCCAGTGCCGCGACCTGGTGGCGGTGCTGCAGGCCCAGGGCTTCAGCGCGCTGGCGCTGTACGGCGAGCTGGAGCAGCGCGAGCGCGACCAGGTGCTGGTGCAGTTTGCCAACCGCAGCTGCTCGGTGCTGGTGGCCACCGACGTGGCCGCGCGCGGGCTGGACATTGCGCAGCTGGCGGCGGTCATCAACGTGGACACCACGCCCGACCCCGAGGTGCACATCCACCGCATCGGTCGCACCGGCCGTGCGGGCGAAGAGGGGCTGGCGCTGTGCCTGGCCAGCCTGGACGAGATGGGCTCGGTGGGCAAGATCGAACTGCTGCAGGGCCGCGAATCTGAATGGCACCAGCTTGCCGAGCTCACGCCCACGGGCAGCGGGCCGCTCAAGCCGCCGATGGCCACGCTGCAGATCGTGGGCGGGCGCAAGGAGAAAATCCGCGCGGGCGACGTGCTGGGCGCGCTGACGGGCGAGGCGGGCTTTGCCAAAGAGCAGGTCGGCAAGATCAACGTCAACGAGTTTTCCACCTATGTGGCGGTGGACCGCGCGATTGCGCAGCAGGCGGTGCAGCGGCTGAACGCAGGGCGCATCAAGGGCAAGAGCGTGAAGGTGCGACTGCTGGAGGACTGAACCCATGGACATGGTGCAGGTGGCGCAGTGGTGGCCGGCGCAGGCGCAGGCGCTGGCGGCCGCGCTGGGCTGCGGCCTGCTGATGGGGCTGGAGCGGGAGCGTCGCAAGGGCCAGGGGCCGGGCCGGGCGCTGGCGGGCATGCGCAGCTTCACGCTGGCCTGCCTGGCAGGCGCGGCCAGCATGCTGCTGGGCCAGGTCTGGCTGGCCATCGTGGGCGCGGCATTCATCTCGGCGCTGGGGGTGGTCGCGTATTGGCGTGACCGATCGGATGACCCCGGAGTCACCACTGAAATCGCACTGCTGCTGGCGTACCTGATTGGGGCTCTTTGCACCTGGAACATTGCGCTGGCCGCAGGGTTGACGGTGGTGGTGACCGGCCTGCTGGCCGCGCGCGACCCGATGCACCGTTTTGCGCGCGACTGGCTGCAAGCTGGCGAGCTGCGCGACGGCCTGATCCTGTGCGCGCTGGCGCTGATCGCGGTGCCGCTGCTGCCGGACCGTGCGCTGTGGGGCCCCGCGCTGAACCCGCGCACCATTGCCACACTGCTGGTGCTGCTGCTGGTCATCCAGGCGCTGGCCCATGTGGCGCGGCGCCTGTTGCAGGCGCGCCATGCGCTGGTGCTGTCGTCGCTGGCGGCGGGTTTTGTGTCGAGCACCGCCACCATTGCAACCCTGGGGATGCAGGTGCGTGAAGGCGCCGCGCCCGCGCGCGCCCAGGCGGGCGCGGCGCTGCTCAGCTGTGTGGGCACGCTCGTGCAACTGCTGGCCGTGGCGGCGGCAGTGCAACCGCTGTGGCTGGCCGTGCTGTGGCTGCCTGCGTTGGGTGGCGTCAGCGTGGTGGCCTGCTGGGGCGCATGGCTGGTACGCAGCGATGTGTCAGCGCGCAAGGTGACCCTGACAAAGCAGGACACGCGCATGTTCAGCCTGCGCACGGCTGCCGTGGTGGCGCTGCTGCTGGGCGGTATCCAGGCGGCTGTACATGGCCTGTCGTTGTGGTGGGGCGCAGCTGGCCTGGCAGCCGGTGTGCTGCTGGGCGCGCTGGTGGACCTGCACGCCGCGGCTGCGGCAGTGATGGTCCAGTCGCCGCCGGCTGCGGGACAGGCGGCGCTGCTGCAGGCCCTGATGGGAGCGCTGCTGGTGCACAACCTCAGCAAATGCGTGACTGCGGCAGTGAGTGGCGGGCGAGCGTACCTGCTGGCATTCGCGCCGGGGTTGCTGGCCCATGTGGCCCTGGTGCTGGGTTTGCTTGCATGGCGGGGCACGCTGTGATGCGCCTGTGGGTGTTGGTGATGGCCCTGGGCTGCAGCAGCCAGGCGGCCGCGCAGGCTGCGGCGGCTGTCACCCCATCCCCATCCTGGCCCGACACACCGGCCACGCGCGAATTCCGTCAGCGGGTGCTGGACCTGGCCGTGCTGTACGGCGAGTCCAGCGGGCTGGACCCCAACGGCTACCTGATTGAAACCACCGACCAAGGGCCGGCGCGGGCCGGTTGCCGCCAGGTGCTGGCGCGCACCAGCCTGGGTGGCGTGGCGGTGGCGGCGCAGACGTTCGAGGTCTGCAAGCCGGACCCGCCCAAGGCGCCGTGATGGAGTTCGCGCTGGTCTTGCTGCTGGGGCTGGTGGCCGGCACCGTGGGCGGGGTGGTGGGCTTTGGCACCTCCATCATGCTGATGCCGGCGCTGGTCATCGTGGTTGGCCCGCGCGAGGCCGTGCCCATCATGGCGATTGCCAGCATCATGGCCAATGCTTCGCGCGTGGCCGTGTGGTGGCGCGACGTGAACTGGCCTGCTGTTGCGGCCTACAGCATCCCCGCCGTGCCTGCTGCGGCGCTGGGTGCGGCCACGTTGCTGACGCTGCCCGTGGGCGTGGTGGAGGCGGTGCTGGGCGTGTTCTTTATTGCCATGATCCCGGTGCGCCGCTGGATGGCCGCGCGCCAGTGGGCGCTGCGTCTGCCGCATCTGGCGCTGGTGGGGGCGGTGATTGGCTTCATTACCGGCATCGTGGTCAGCACCGGGCCCATCAACGCGCCGTTCTTCCTGGCTTACGGGCTGGTCAAGGGCGCCTACCTGTCCACCGAGGCGCTGGGCTCGCTGGCGGTGTACATCGCCAAGGCCATCACCTTTCGCAGCCTGGGCGCACTGCCATGGGACGCAGTGCTCAAGGGCCTGATCATCGGCAGCACCATCACCGCGGGCTCATTCATCGCGAAGCGCTTTGTGCTGAAGCTGGAGCCAGACAAATTCCGGCTGCTGATCGAGGGGTTGCTGCTGGTGGCGGGGCTGACGATGCTGTGGGCCGCCTGGCGGTAGGGGTCAGTCAAACCGGCTGATGCCGCGCCCGGACTCCCACAGCCACACGCCGTCGTCGGCTGAATCCGGGCCATCGGCCCGGTGCCACAGCCAGGCCCGCGTGAAGCCGCTGTCGTGCGGCGCCAGGCGCTCGCCCACGCGCTCAAGCACCCGGGCCCAGGGCAGTGTGAGCCGGTCGGACCAGGCCAGCAACTCCAGGTCGCCCGCCTGCACGCCGCCGTACAGGCCCTGGCGCGCCTTGTCGAACTTGCGCGCCAGTGCATCGGTGGCCCGCGTTTCATCCGGCCCCGTCAGGCGCACCAGTTCAAACGCAATCAGCGCGTCGCTCTCGGTGGACTTGGTAATGACGTCGGGTTCGCGCAGACGCGGATCGCCGCTGCGCACGGACGTGATGTCGATGTCGGCGCGAAAGCGCGCTGCGAATTCGGTGACCAATGCCCGCTCCACCGCACCCTTGTCGGTTTCGTCGTGGCGCGGTGCGCGGATGGCCACTACGGGTGGCCGAGCAGGCGTTTGGCGTTCAGGTAGGTGGGTACTTCCACCCACAGGCCGTCCACGAGCGCGCGCTCCTCGCCACGCGCGCGGGCCGCTTCAAACTCGCTCACGATGCGTCGCGCGGCGGCCAGGTCCGACACATTGGGCGTCAGCGCGTCGCGCAGGGGCAGGGCGTGGTCGGGCCGCACCAGGCTCTTCGTGCGGTAGCCCAGCCGGCGTGAATGGCGGGCCTCCTGCACGGCGCCGGCCACATCGCTGAAGGTGTAGGGCGCGTCCACCGGCTCCACGCCGGCCGCGCGGCATTCCAGCACAAAGCGCCGGCGCGCGTAATCCAGCTCGGTGGCTTCGCGGCTGCGCTCGGCGCACAGGTCGGTGGCCAGGTCCTCGGCGCCCAGCAGCGCACAGCGGATGCGCAGGCTCGCGCCGGTGATCTCGCGAACGTTCACCACGCCCAGCGCGGTTTCGCACACCGGCAGGATTTCCGTGGTGCCGTTGGGTATGCCCAAGGCGCGCTCCAGTGTGGTGAGCGACACATCCAGCGCGCGCATGTGCAGCGCGGTGGCGCTCTTGGGGTAGGCCACGATGTCAGGGCGCCCGGGCATCACGTCCTGCAGGTCCAGGTAGCCTTCGGCTTCCAGCGGGTTGATGCGCACGCACACCAGCGCGCCGGCCTCGCGCCAGCGCTGGTACAGCGCCGGGGCTAGGGCGCGCGCCTCATGCCGGCGCGCGGGCGGGGTGAAGTCTTCCAGGTCCTGGATCAGCACGTCGGCGCCGCTTTGCGCCATGGCTTCATGCACGGCGCGCTCAGCGCCCGCGCCAAACAGCCAGGTGCGGCGCAGCGCGGGCGGCAAGCGGTCACGGGGGGCTTCGTTCATGGGCTGAGTATCTCAAAGCGCGGCGCGCCGGGCCACCCCAAAACCCCAAAGAAAAAGCCCGGGGCCTTGCGGCGCCGGGCTTGAAGCGGTTACCCGCCTGCTAGTGGCCCAATTCAGGGCTTGCTGGCCGTGGGAAACGGCCAGGCTGCCTGCGGGTTCAGAGTGGTCTGAGCCGCGGGGGCAGCAGGAGCAGGGGCTGCCTTGGCTGCAGGTTTGGCAGCGGGCTTTTTCGCTGCTTTCTTCGCAGCGGGCTTTTTCGCTGCTTTCTTGGCCGCAGGCTTCTTGGCTGCAGGCTTTTTGGCGGC
>JBEIPU010000207.1:0-5144 GCA_040376925.1 Caenimonas sp.
CAGGAAATCGGCATGGCGCTGTTGAACCGCATCCGCGACGAGCTGGCGGACATCATCATCGTCGAGCAGTTTCCCAAGCTCGAAGGCCGGCAGATGATCATGATGATCGCGCCGGGCAAGAAAAAGCCGGGTGGCCCTGCCAAACCCGCCGCTGAAGCTGCTCCGGCCGCTGCAACGTAAAAATCAGTAGTCCATCGGTTGGTCGCCGGTGGGCAACAAGTGGCTCGGGGCCATCAAGCCTGCAAGGAGTTTGCAGCGCCTCACGAGCACAACCAAGAAGGAGCATTTACATGCCCAAAATGAAGACCAAGAGCAGCGCCAAGAAGCGCTTCCGTGTTCGTCCCGGTGGGACCGTCAAGCGCGGTCAGGCCTTCAAGCGTCACATCCTGACCAAGAAGACCACCAAGAACAAACGCCACCTGCGCGGTTCGGTGTCGGTTCATGAAACCAACATGGTTTCCATGGCCGCCATGCTGCCCGGCACCGGCATCTGATCAACTGACGAACAAGGAGAAACAACATGCCTCGCGTCAAACGTGGTGTAACAGCCCGCGCCCGTCACAAGAAAGTTCTGGCCCTGGCCAAAGGTTTCCGCGGCCGCCGCGGCAATGTATTCCGGATCGCCAAAGAAGCGGTGATGAAGGCTGGGCAATATGCCTACCGTGACCGCCGTACCAAGAAGCGCGTATTCCGCCAGCTCTGGATTGCCCGTATCAACGCGGCAGCCCGTGAATTGGGCATGACCTACAGCCAGTTCGCCAACGGCATCCGCAAGGCCGGCATCGAGATCGACCGCAAGGTGCTCGCCGATATCGCCGTGCACGACAAGGCCGCTTTTGCCGGCATCGTGGAGCAAGTCAAGGCCAAGCTGGCTGCTTGATTTTCACGGGGGCTGCTGTCTTTGCGGACGGTGGCTTGCGCATCAGAAACAAGGGCTAGCGCTTGGAAAGGCACTAGCCCTTGTTCATTTGAAGAGTATCTATGAACGAGCTGGATTCCATCGTTGACAGCGCGCGCAGCGCATTTGCCGCGGCGCTCACGCCCGCGGAGCTTGAGAACGCCAAGGCCCAGTTCACGGGCAAGACCGGCCGCGTCACCGAACTGATGAAGGGCATGGCCGCCCTGAGCGTGGAAGAGAAGAAAACGCGTGGCGCCGCGATCAACGTGGCCAAGCAGGCCATTGAAGCCGCGTTGGCCGCACGCCGCCAGGCGCTGGCCGACGCTGAGCTCGAAAGCCAGCTCAAGGCCGAATCCCTGGACGTGACGTTGCCTGGCCGTGTGCGTGAGCCCGGTGGCCTGCACCCGGTCAGCCTGACGCTGGAGCGCATCGAGCAGATTTTCGCGAGCATGGGTTTTGACGTGGCCGACGGGCCCGAGATCGAATCCGACTGGCACAGCTTCACGTCGCTGAATAACCCCCCGAACCACCCGGCGCGCTCGATGCAGGACACGTTCTACGTGGACATCCAGGGCGACGACGGCATTGCCTACAACCTGCGCCCGCACACGAGCCCGATGCAGGTGCGGTATGCGCATGTGCATGTGAAGAAGCATGCGCAAGCCCTGAAGGCCGGCGGCGCCATGCCCGAGATCCGCGTGATCTGCCCGGGGCGTACCTACCGTGTGGACAGCGACGCAACGCACTCGCCCATGTTCCACCAGTGTGAAGGACTTTGGCTGGGCGAGAACATCAGCTTCAAGGACCTGAAGGTCGTGTTCACGGACTTCTGCCGGACGTTCTTTGAAAGCGACGACCTGGCCTTGCGTTTCCGGCCGAGCTTTTTCCCGTTCACCGAGCCCAGCGCCGAGATCGACATCCAGTTCCAGAGCGGCCCGCTGGCCGGCCGCTGGCTGGAGGTGGCCGGGTCAGGGCAGGTGCACCCGACGGTCGTGCGCAACATGGGGCTGGACCCCGAGAAGTACATCGGCTTTGCCTTCGGCATGGGCCCGGATCGGCTCACGATGCTGCGCTATGGCGTGAATGACCTGCGCCTGTTTTTTGACGGCGACATCCGCTTCCTGCGCCAGTTCCGCTAACCCCATCAAGCCGCACACAACATGCAATTCCCCGAGTCCTGGTTGCGCGAATTCTGCAACCCGCCGCTGACCACCGCCCAACTGGCCGACACCCTGACCATGGGCGGACTGGAAGTCGAAGACATGCACCCGGTCGCACCGCCGTTCAGCAAGATCGTGGTGGGCGAGATCCGTGAAGCGGTGCAGCACCCCAACGCCGATCGCCTGCGCGTGTGCCAGGTCGATGTGGGGCAGGGCGCGTTGCTCAACATTGTGTGCGGTGCGCCCAACGCGCGCCCCGGTATCAAGGTGCCATGCGCGCTGGTGGGCGCCGAGCTGCCGCCTGGCGAGGACGGCAAACCCTTTCTGATCAAACTGGGCAAGCTGCGCGGCGTGGAGAGCCAGGGCATGTTGTGTTCGGCCCGCGAGCTGCAGCTCAGCGACGACCATGGCGGCCTGCTGGAGCTCGCCGCCGATGCGCCGCTGGGCTCCAATGTGCGCGAGGTACTGAAGCTGGACGACACCGTCTTCACGCTCAAGCTCACGCCCAACCTGGCGCACGCCTTGAGCGTGTATGGCGTGGCACGCGAACTGTCGGCGTTGACCGGCTCGCCGCTGCTGCAGCCGCAGTTCGCAGCCGTGCCGGTCACGCATGACGCCAGGCTGCCCGTGAAGATCAGCGCGCCCGATCTGTGTGGCCGCTTCTCGGGCCGCGTGGTGCGCAATGTGAATACCCGAGCCGCCACGCCGCAGTGGATGGTCGACCGCCTGGCCCGCTGTGGCCAGCGCAGCGTGACGGCGCTGGTGGACATCTCCAACTACGTGATGTTCGAGCTGGGCCGGCCGTCGCACATCTTTGACCTGGACAAGATCCAAGGCGCACTGGACGTGCGCTGGGGCAAGGCGGGCGAACAGCTCAAGCTGCTGAACGGCAACACCGTGACGGTGGACGAAGCCGTGGGCGTGATTGCCGATGACCAGCAGGTCGAGTCGCTGGCGGGCATCATGGGAGGTGATTCCACCGCAGTGTCTGACGACACCCGCAACGTCTATGTCGAGGCGGCATTCTGGTGGCCGCAGGCCATCCAGGGCCGTTCGCGTCGCTTCAATTTTTCCACCGACGCGGGCCACCGCTTCGAGCGCGGCGTGGATCCTAGCCAGACGGTGGAGCACATTGAGCACATCACCCGGCTCATCATGGACATCTGTGGCGGCGAAGCCGGCCCCATGGACGACCAGACTGCCCGCCTGCCCGAACGCAAGCCCGTGGCCCTGCGCGTGGCGCGCGCGGCCAAGGTCATTGGCATGCCGCTGGATGAAGCCCGGTGCACGGATGCACTGAAGCGGCTGGGCCTGCCCGTGAGCGCTGCCGCGGGCGTATTGACCGTTACACCGCCGCCGTACCGCTTTGACCTGACGATCGAAGAGGACCTGATCGAAGAGGTGGTGCGTATCATTGGCTACAGCCAGTTGCCCACGACCCCACCGCTGGCGCCGACCAGCGCCAAGCTGGCGCCGGAAGCACGCCGCAGCCGCTTTGGTGTTCGCCGGCTGCTCGCGTCGCTGGGCTACCAGGAAACCATCAACTTCAGCTTTGTGGAAGAAAGCTGGGAGCGCGATCTGGCCGGCAACGCCGACCCGATCCGCCTGCTCAACCCGATCGCCAGCCAGATGAGCGTGATGCGCTCGTCGCTGGTGGGCTCGCTGCTGCAGGCTCTGAAGTTCAACCTGGACCGCAAGGCCGAGCGTGTGCGTGTCTTCGAACTGGGGCGTGTGTTCCTGCGCGATGCCACTGTCGCCACGACCGACTCCACCGTGCGCGGCATCCACCAGCCCATGCGCGTGGCGGGCCTCGCCTATGGCGAACCCGACGGCTTGCAGTGGGGCCGCAAGGGCAGCGCCACGGACTTCTTTGACGTCAAGGGCGATGTGCAGGCCTTGCTGTCGCCCCTGCAAGCGGGGTTCAAGCCGGCGGAGCATCCCGCCATGCACCCGGGCCGCTGTGCCGGCATCTGGTTGGACGAGCGCCAGGTGGGCGTGGTGGGTGAACTGCATCCGCGCTGGCGCCAGCGCTGGGAGCTGGCCCATGCGCCTGTGCTGTTCGAGCTGGACCTGGACGCCGCCCTGGTGCGCCAGGTGCCGGCCTTCCAGCCGGTGCCGAAATTCCAGCCTGCGGAGCGCGATATCGCCGTGATCGTGGCCGATTCGGTGGGCCATGGCGCGGTGATGGAGGCGGTGCATTCGGCGGACACCGGCGGCCTGCTGCGCGATGCGCTGCTGTTTGACGTTTACAAGCCCAAGCAGGCCTCCGCTGTTCTGGGCGCCGACGAGAAAAGCCTGGCCGTGCGCTTGACGCTGGGCAGTGCCGAAGCCACACTGACCGACGAGCAGATCGACCAGGCCGTGAAAGCGGTCGTGGAGCGCGTCGCCAGCCAGCTGGGCGGCAGGCTGAGGGGCTAGAGCGCGATGACGTTCGTAAAAACAGCGAAAGAAGAGGACACCATGGAGTTCGCAGTTGAAAGCCTGGAGACACCGGCGCTTACCAAGGCCCAGCTCGCGGAACTGCTGTTCGAGCAGATCGGCCTGAACAAGCGCGAATCCAAGGACATGATTGACGCGTTCTTTGACCTGGTGGCTGACAGCCTGGTGGAGGGCAACGACGTCAAGATCTCGGGCTTTGGCAATTTCCAGATCCGTACCAAGGCGCCCCGGCCCGGGCGCAATCCACGCACCGGCGAGGCCATCCCCATCCAGGCCCGCCGGGTGGTGACGTTCCATGCGAGCCACAAGCTCAAGGAACAGATCCAGGGCGATACGCCCGACGCGGCCTGACGGCGGCATCACCTGAAACGCAACAGTTGGCGCCGCCCGCGCGTGCAGCCTTTGCATGCGTGGCTGTCTTAGAGTAACCTAGGAGCTTTCCCTTGTACAACATTGATTTCAATGGAGAAAGCCCTCCCTTCGATCCCCGCCAAGCGCTACTTCACCATTGGTGAGGTCAGCGACCTGTGCGGCGTGAAGCCGCACGTGCTGCGGTACTGGGAGCAGGAATTCACCCAGCTGCGCCCCATGAAGCGGCGCGGCAACCGCCGCTATTACCAGCACCACGAGGTGCTCATGATCCGCCG
>JBEIPU010000167.1:0-8698 GCA_040376925.1 Caenimonas sp.
ATTTTAGGGGCGAAACCTTTGCCTAACCCTACAATCGATCGCTGTATGGCCAGCCCCGCCCAAATCGACCAGATTGCCGAACGCGTAGAGCGCCTGCTTGTGCGCTATGAAGAACTGCAGCGCACCAACGCGCTGCTGGCCGGCCAGGTCGAGGTGCTCACGCAAGAGCGCGACTCGCTCAAGTCCCGCCTGTCGGCCGCCCGCTCGCGCGTGGACGCGCTGCTGGAACGCCTGCCCGACATCAAGAACGCGGCGTGATACGCGCCACCTGACTTCTCCCCCACGCATTCCACATGGCCACCAAACAGCTCGAAGTGCAGATCATGGGCCAGAGCTACCTGCTCGGCTGCCCCGAGGGCGGCGAAGCCCGCCTGCTGGACGCCGTGGAAAAAGTCGACACCGCCATGTGCAAGATCCGCGACGCCGGCAAGGTCAAGGCGCGCGACCGCATCGCCGTGCTGGCCGCGCTGAACCTGGCGTTTGATGTGGCCGAGCGCCCCGCCCCGCAAGACACACCGCCCTCGTTCCAGGCATCGGGCTTTGGCAACGGCGATTTCGGCGACAGCACCGACGGCACCAGCGGCGTGAGCGACCCGCGCCTGGGCTCGCTGGTGCAGCGGCTGGACCGCGCGCTGGGCCAGGACGGCCGCCTGCTCTGAATTTGCATTTTCTGCAATAGCTTTTTGCAATGCCGCGCATCGCATTCTGAATGGCGCGTGCGCGTTGATGCGCCTACAATCCAAAGCGTCTGCAGTGCATGCCGGGCTTTATATTTCCTTGAACCAATGCTCTTAGAGCCCGGGCCTGGAACATCCCCTGGTGAGCGTGATCATCTCGCGTCAGATGAACCCAACGCCAGGTTGACCTAGCCCACCTGAACCCCGGTTCAGGATGCCGGTCCGGTGGCACTTGCAGACACCTTTTCCTCCCCTCCCCGCAGTACCCCCCCCAACATGACGCTCGAACCCCTGCTCATCATTGAACTCGCCGTGCTGGGCGTTGGCACCGGCTTTCTTGCGGGGCTGCTGGGCATTGGCGGGGGCATGCTCATGGTGCCGTTCATCACCATCATCATGTCCGCGCGCGGCGTGGGGCCGGATCTGGCCGTCAAGATGGCCATCGCCACGTCCATGGCCACCATCATCTTCACGTCGATTTCCAGCGTGCGTGCCCACCACAAGCGCGGCGCGGTGCGATGGGACATCGTCAAACGCCTAGCGCCCGGCATCGTCATGGGCAGCATCATCGGCAGCCTGGGCGTGTTTGCGCTGCTCAAGGGCAGCTACCTGGCGATCTTCTTCGGCCTGTTCGTCGGCTTTTCGGCCACGCAGATGTTCCTGGATAAAAAGCCCAAGCCCACACGCCAGATGCCCGGCACCGGCGGCCAGCTGGCTGCCGGCGGTGTGATCGGCTTCCTGTCGGGGCTGGTGGGCGCGGGCGGCGGCTTCATCAGCGTGCCCTTCATGACCTGGTGCAACGTGGCCATCCACAACGCAGTGGCCACATCGGCCGCTTTAGGCTTTCCGATTGCAGTGGCCAACGTGGCGGGCTACATCATCAGCGGCCAAAGCGTGCAGAACCTGCCCGCGGGCTCCTTTGGCTACATCTGGCTGCCCGCGCTGGCGGTCATTGCGGTGGCCAGCTTCCTGACCGCGCCGCTGGGCGCCAGGGCCGCGCACGCCCTGCCGGTGGGCAAGCTCAAGCGCGTGTTTGCCAGCATCCTGTATGTGCTGGCGGCCTACATGCTGTGGAAGGGGCTGAGCAGCTGAGCTGCCGCCCTGTTCACGTTCGCCTGAAAAGCAAGCCGAAATGACCGGCTTGTAACAGCCATCGCCAGAAGCGGCAAACCCTGATGCGCGGAACTTAAGCAAGGTTAATATGACCTTCAACGGGTCACTGTTGCCGCAATCAGGGATAGGGGAATTGATGGCACATCACAGCACACAACGCGCTCAGGGGTCAGGGCAGACACGCCCGCTGCCGCGCGCAGTCTGGCTGAAGCTGCAGTGACGCCTGCAAGCTCCCGCCGCGGCGTGCTGCCGGCCCTGGCCGGCGCACTGCTGCTTGCGGCGTTGCCGCAACAGGCCCCTGCGCAGCCAGACGAGGCCGTGGCCGAACGCCGCGTCAAGGCAGCCTACCTCTTCCGCTTTGCCCGGTATATCGAATGGCCGGGCAGCGCGCTGGCGCAACCCGGCGACCCCTTGCTCATGGGCGTGTGGGGCCACGACGAACTGGCCGGCGATCTGGCCGCGCTGGTGGCTGGGCACCATGTGGACGGCCGGCGCGTGGAGGTTCTCAAGGTCCGCGACCCCGCTTCAACCACCGTGCACATCCTTTTTATGGCGCAGGCGCGCGGCAACCGGCTGGCCAGGCTGCTGGCGGCGCTGGAGCAGCGGCCCATCCTCGTGGTGACCGAATCACCCGGCGCGCTGGGCCTGGGCAGCGTCATCAACTTCCTGGTGGACGGCGGGCAGATCCGCTTTGAGCTCTCGCCGCAAGCGGCGGCCAAGCGCGGGCTGCGGCTGAGTTCGCGGCTGATCGCCGTGTCGCACAACCTGCCGGGCAGGGGCCGCTGATGCGCTCCATCCGTCAAAAGCTCAACCTCACGGTGCTGGCCACCACGTTTGTGGCGCTGTGCCTGGCGGGCCTGGCCATGGCGGTGTTTGAACTGCGCAGTTACCAGACGACCTGGGAGAACGACCTGTTGACCCAGGCTGACCTGATCGGCCTGGCGTCGGCCTCCGCGCTGACCTTCAACGACCCGCGCGCCGCGCGCGAAAACCTGGCCTTGCTCAAGGCCCGGTCCGACATCACGGCCGCGGCCATTTACCGCGCGGATGGCACGCTGTTTGCCAGCTACCTGGCTGGCAGTGAAGCCCAGGCGGTGCCGCCGGTGCTGGCGGGGACGCAGGACGCGGGCGTACGGGTGCAGGGCCGCTACCTCGTGACCACCAAGCCCGTCACCGAAGGCCGCGAACGGCTGGGCACGGTGTACCTGCGCGCCCATCACGGCTGGCTGGATCGCCTGCTCAACTACGGCGCGGTGCTGGGGCTGGTGGTGGTGGGCACCCTGGTCCTGGCCCTGTTGCTGTCCAACCAGCTGGTGCAGCTGGTCACCCGCCCGCTGCTGGACGTGAGCGACGTGGCGCGGCGCATCACCGCGGGGCGCGATTACCAGCTGCGCGTCACGCACAGCACCGACGACGAGGTGGGCCAGGTGGTGGACGCCTTCAACGGCATGCTGGACGAGCTGGCCCGCCGGGCCATGACGCTGGAAGAGGCCCATGTGGAGACACTGCGCCTGAACGCCGGGCTGGAAGACCGGGTGCGCCGGCGCACCGCGCAGCTCGAAGAGGCCAACCGCGAGCTGGAATCGTTTTCGTACTCGGCGTCGCACGACCTGCGCTCGCCGCTGCAGGTGATCGACTCGTTCACCAGCCTGCTGGACAAATCGCTGGAGGGCCAGCTCGACGACCGGCAGCGTCACTACGTGCAGCGCATCCGGTTCAATGTGCGCCGCATGTCAGAGTTGATCGACGCATTGCTCAAGCTGGCCCATGTGTCGCGCACCCCCCTGAAACGTCAGACCGTGGACCTGGGCGCCGTGGCCGCAGCGGCCATTGAAGAATGCCGCGAACGCGACCCCGCGCGCAACGCCCGCATCAGCGTGGGCCGCGGCATGCGCGTGCAGGCCGACCCGGCGCTGATCCGCCAGGTCATGGACAACCTGGTGGGCAACGCGTGGAAGTTCACCTCCAAAGTAGCGCTCACGCGCATCGTGGTGGGCTGCAAGAAACCCACGGGCGGGCCGCGCATCTACTTCGTGCACGACAACGGCGCCGGGTTTGACATGAGCCACGCCACGAACCTGTTCGGCGCCTTCCAGCGCCTGCACTCGGCGCAGGAATACCCCGGCACGGGCATTGGCCTGGCCACGGTCTACCGCATCATCACGCGCCACGAGGGCAAGATCTGGGCGCGCTCCATTTCCGGCAAAGGCACCACGTTCTACTTCACGTTGGGCATGCGCTCCAGCAATGCGCCCGACAGCTGGCCTGGGAGCAGCTTCTGATGCGGTTCAGGGTGTTCAGAGCCCCCGCCACTGCGGCGGCCGCTTGCCTACAAAGGCCTGAACGCCTTCACGGAAATCCGCACTGCCATAGCAGCGGCGGATCAGGTCCTCGGCCTCGGGCAGGCTCTGGCGCATCAGGCGCACCAGGGTTTCCTTGCTGACCTGCTGCGTCACTGGCGCCAGGCCTGCCAGCTTGGCGCACAGGCGCTGGGCGGTGGCTTCAATCTCTTCAGCAGGCACCACGTCCAGCAAATAGCCGCAGGCCTTTGCTTCGTCCGCGGCGATCAGGTCGGCCAGCAACAGCAGCCGCTCCACGCGCGACCCGCCAAACGCCGCCACCAGCCGCGCCACATTGGCGATCGACAGGCAGTTGCCCAGCGTGCGCGCAATAGGCACGCCAAACTTTGACGCCGGCGTGGCCATGCGAAAGTCGCAGGCTGTGGCAATCGCCAGGCCACCGCCCACACACCAGCCCTGCACCACGGCAACGGCAGGCATGGGCAGGGACTCCAGCAGGCCAATGGCCGCGTCGATGCGGCGCTCGTAATCCACACCATCGTCACCGGTGGTGAACGACTGGAACTGCGCAATGTCGGTGCCGGCCACAAAGGCTTCTGCACCCGCACCCTGAAAGCGCACCACGCGTACCGATGCATCGGCGCGCAGCCGTTCGCAAATGGCCTGCAGTTGTTCGTACATCGCCCAGGTCATGGCGTTGCGCGCCTCGGGGCGGTTGAAGGTGACGGACGCAATGCCGCCTTCGATACTCAAATCAACCGTGCCATCGCTCATGTGCCAAACGCCCCCTGCGCGCGCAGCTCGCCACGTTCAGCCTCGCCAATGCTCAGCTCGGCCAGCACCTCGTCGGTGTGCTCGCCCAGCAGCGGCGGGTGGCGGCGCACCTGCTGCGGCGTGCCCGACAGCTTCACGGCAAAGCCGATGTTGGGCACCTTGCCCTCGATGGGGTGGTCGATTTCCATGCGCATGCCGCGTACTTTGGCGTGTTCGCTGCCAAAGGCTTCGGGGTAGCTCAGGATGGGGCCGGCCGGCAGGCCGTTGGCCAGCAGTGTGTCCACCCAGTAGTCCTTGGGTTGGGTGATGAAGGTTTTTTCCAGCTCGTCCTGCAGCGCCTGCCGGTTGGCCAGGCGCAGCGAAATGGTGGAAAAGCGCGGGTCTTCCAGCAGCTCGGTGCGCTGCATCAGCGTGCACAGCTGCACCCACAGCTTCTGGTTGTTGGCGCCCATCACAAAATGGCCGTCGCTGCAGGCCATGGCCTGGTAGGGCGCGGTCATCTTGTTGGCTGTGCCCAGCGGCTCGGGTGGCTTGCCCGTGCCCCAGTAATCGCAGATGTCCCAGACGGAAAACGCCATGGCCGAGTCAAACAGCGCGGCGTCCACATACTGGCCCTGGCCCGTGTTCTTCGCGCCGATGTACGCGGCCAGCGTTGCATAGATGGCAAACAGCGCGCAACCGATGTCGGCCACCGGCACACCGGCTTTCACCGGCGGGCTGTCGGGGTAGCCCGTCACGCTCATCACGCCGCTCATGGCCTGGGCCATCAGATCAAACCCCGGGCGGTCCGCCCACGGCCCGCTCTGGCCAAAGCCCGAGATGCTGGTGTAGATGAGCTTGGGGTTGATGACCTTCAGGTCGTCATAGCCCAGGCCCATGCGGCGCAGCGCACCGGGGCGGTAGTTCTCGATCAGGATGTCGGCGTCTTTCACCATGCGCAGCAGCACCTGCTTGCCGGCCTCGCTCTTGAGGTCCAGCGTGACGCTGCGCTTGTTGCGGTTCATGTTGAGGAAGCCCAACGAATCGGGCCCCTTCATCTTGAACCCCATGGAGCCGCGCGTCTGGTCGCCCGTGCCCGGCGGTTCGATCTTGATCACATCCGCGCCCAGGTCGCCCAGCAGCATGCAGGCATACGGCCCCGCCATCACCTGCGAAATGTCCAGGACGCGTACGCCCGAAAGAGGTAGTTGCGTCATGCGTGGGGTCAGATCTCTGCTTTCACATTCGCGTCCTTGATGACCTTGGCCCACTTGACCAGTTCGACCTTCATGAACTCGGCAAACTTCTCGGTGGAGCCGCCGCCGTCTTCGGCGCCCGAGGCCGCGAGCTTTTCCATCACGTCGGGCATCTGCAGCGCCTTGTTCACGTCTTCGTTCATGCGCTTGGCCATGGCCAGGGGCATCTTGCCCGGGCCCACCAGGCCGTACCAGGTGGTGGCCTCAAAGCCGGGGAAGCCCGACTCGGCCATCGTGGGCACATTGGGGTAGGCCTTGGCCTTGGCCAGGCGGGTCTGCGCCAGCGCAATCGCCTTGCCGCCGCGCACATGCGGCGTGGCCGCCGTCATGGTGTCAAAGCTGTACTGGATCTGCCCGCCGATCAGGTCGGTCAGCATCGGGCCCGAACCCTTGTACGGCACGTGGATGGCCTTCACGCCCGCCTGCAGCATGAACATCTCCAGCGCCAGGTGCTGGGCCGAGCCGTTGCCGGCCGAGCCGAAGCTGATCTTGCCGGGGTTGGCCTTGCACAGGTCCACCAGGTCCTTGACGGTCTTGGCCGGCTGGCTCTGGTTGCAGATCAGCAGGTTGGGCGTAACGCCCACCATGCTGATGGGCTGGAAGTCTTTCTCGGCGTCGTAGCCCAGCTTCTGCAGGCCGGGCACGATGGCATGGCTGTTGATGTGTGCCATGTGAATCACAGAACCGTCGCCCGGCGATTTGGCTACGAAGTCGGCCGCGATGGTGCCCGAGGCGCCGGCCCTGTTCTCCACCAGGATCTGCGTCTTCCACATCTCGCCCAGCTTCTGGCCGATCACGCGCGCCAGGATGTCGGTGCCACCGCCGGGCGCAAAGCCCACGATGATGCGCACCGGCCCGGTGGGCAGGTTCTGCGCGCGCACCAGCGGTGCGGCGACGGTGGCGGCAATGCCGGCGGTGAAGGTTCTGCGTTGCATCATGGTTTGTCTCCAGTGGTTGTTGTGGATCAGGCGGCTTTCCGCAGGGTGTGCTGTGCCGGGTGGCTGGCAAAGAAATCCATCGCGGCCTGCACGCCCGAGCCCGCCAGCTTGACGCCTGACAGCTTCAGGCCCATCTCGCAGCCGGCCAGCGCGGCCATCAGCGTCAGGTCGTTGCAGTCGCCCAGGTGGCCGATGCGGAACATGCGGCCCTTGACCTTGCCCAGGCCCGTGCCCAGCGAGCAGTCAAAGCGGTCGTAGATCAGCTTGCGCACGGCGTCGGCGTCCACGCCCTCGGGCATGATCACGCCCGTGAGCACGGGCGAGTACACCGCCGGCTCCGCGCACTGGATCTCCAGCCCCCAGGCCCGCACGGCAGCGCGCACGCCTTCGCCCCAGCGGATGTGGCGGGCAAATGTGGCGTCCAGGCCGCCCGGCTGGTTCAGCAGCATGTCGCAGGCCTCGCTCAGGCCGTACAGCAGGTTGGTGTTGGGTGTGTAGGGCCAGTAGCCGCCCTTGTTCATCTCGATGATTTCGTCCCAGGCCCAGAAGGCTTTGGGCAGGGTGGCCTTCCTGCTGGCCTCGATGGCCTTGGGCGACAGCGCGTTGAAGCTGATGCCCGGCGGCAGCATCAGGCCCTTTTGCGAGCCGCTGACCGTCACATCCACGCCCCAGGCGTCGTGTTTGTACTCCGCGCTGGCCAGGCCCGAGATGCTGTCCACCATGAGCAGCGCCGGGTGCCTGGCTGCGTCAATGGCGCGGCGCACCGCCGCGATGTTGCTGGTGGCGCCGGTGGAGGTTTCGTTGTGCACCACGCACACGGCCTTGATCGCGTGCTGCGTGTCGGCCTTCAGCCGCGCTTCAATCAGGTCCGCCTGCACGCCACGGCGCCAGCTGGTGGGCACGCCGTGCTCGGTGCCCGGCTGCGCGAGGAATTCCGTCTGGATGCCCAGGCGAGCGGCCATCTTGTTCCACAGCGACGCAAAGTGCCCGGTCTCGTACATCACGACCTGGTCGCCCGGGCTCAGCACGTTGCACAGCGCAGCCTCCCAGGCACCCGTGCCGGACGCGGGGTAGATGATGACGGGGTGCTTCGTCTGGAAGATCTTCTGGATGTCGGCCAGCACCTTCAGGCCCAGCGCGCCGAACTCAGGGCCGCGGTGGTCGATCGTGGGCAGGCTCATGGCCCGCAGGATGCGGTCGGGTACCGGCGATGGGCCGGGAATCTGCAGGAAGTGCCTGCCGGTGGGGTGGTAGTCGAGGGTCAGCATTGCGGTTTCTCCGTTTTCCGCATTTTTTGCATACAAAATTCATTTGTCAAGTTATTTGCGGGTTGTTACTTCGCTCGCGGCTTCGCGTCAGGCGGTGCCCGGCGGGGGCTCACACTGTGGCGGTTGGCGCTTTGCGCCAACTCCGCTGCGGTGCTCGATTCGGGGTTGCGCCGCAGAACTCGCTACGCGCTGCGCGCTTCGCTCTAACAGCCGCGGCGAGTCAGTTACGAAGCGCGCTTTGCGCGCCAACCCCGAATCTGCGCTCCTCGCCGCCACAGAGATCGCCCCCGCCGGGCACCGCCTGCCGCGAAGCCGGGTGTGGGTCCGCGCACGCCTTTGCCGCGCGGTGCAGCAAGCGAAGCAAGCGCAACCATCAAGACAACCGAAGAGGAA
>JBEIPU010000005.1:0-56754 GCA_040376925.1 Caenimonas sp.
CAGGTAGTCGGCCACGCCCGACAGGCGGGTGTGTACGTCGCCGCCACCCAGGTCTTCGGCAGTGACAATCTCGCCGGTGGCGGCTTTCACCAGCGGCGGGCCGCCCAGAAAAATCGTGCCCTGGTTCTTGACGATGATGGTTTCGTCGCTCATGGCCGGCACATACGCGCCGCCCGCCGTGCAACTGCCCATCACCACGGCGATCTGCGCGATGCCCTGCGCGCTCATGTTGGCCTGGTTGTAGAAGATGCGGCCGAAGTGATCGCGGTCCGGAAACACCTCGTCCTGGTTGGGCAGGTTGGCGCCGCCCGAGTCCACGAGGTAGATACAGGGCAGGCGGTTGGCTTCAGCGATCTCCTGCGCGCGCAGGTGCTTCTTGACCGTCATGGGGTAGTAGGTGCCGCCCTTCACCGTGGCGTCGTTGCACACGATCATGCAGTCCACGCCGCTCACGCGGCCGATGCCGGCAATCACGCCGGCACAAGGTGCGTCGCCCACGCCGTCCTTGTTGAGGTACATGGCATGCGCGGCCAGTGGCGCGATTTCAAGAAAGGGCGTGCCCGGGTCCAGCAGCATCTGCACGCGGTCGCGTGGCAACAGCTTCCCACGTGCCACATGCTTGGCGCGGGCTGCCTCGCCGCCGCCGGCCGCGGCCTTGGCCACCTGGGCCGCCAGGTCGTCCACCAGCGCCTGCATGGCGGCGGCATTGGCCTGGAATTCGGCGGATCGGGCGTTGAGCTTTGTCTCAAGAACTGACATGGGTCTCCTTCACGGGCGCTGGCCGCCAGCTTACGCCACCCCTTGGCCCACCGCCAGTCAGGCAGGTTGCAAATCGTGCCACTAACCCTTGTTGGGGTTCAGCAGGTATTTGGTGCCGGTGGCGCGCTGGCCGTACACGGCAATCTCTGCCGGTTGCAGCGCCTGCACCAGAGAGATTTCCTTCGAATAGTGGCTGGCAAACGTGGTCTTCAGTTCGTCGGCCACGCGCTGGCGCAGGGCCTGCGCGGCCTCGGCGCCGATGCGCTGCAGAAAGGGGAACAGCAGCCAGCCGCCCATGCCCCAGGCCATGCCGAAGCTGCGGTTGAACTCCGTGGGGCCGGTGTCCAGCCCGCCATAGATGTACACCTGCTTGTGCGTGGTGGAGCCGTAGCGGCTGTACTCTTTGGCGCTGCGGTTCAGCGCCGCCTCCATGGCCGTCAGGATCTGGCCCGCCAGCTTGCCGCCGCCCGTAGCGTCAAATGCCACCGTGGCGCCCGTGGCCACCAGGGCCTGCGTCAGGTCCTCCATGAAGGTGGCATCTGAGCTCACGCACACATGCTGCGCGCCCTGGGCCTTGAGCAGCGCGGCCTGTTCGGGCTTTCGCACGATGTTCACCAGGCCAATGCCGTCTTTCAGGCAGATGCGGTTGAGCATCTGGCCCAGGTTGGATGCGGCCGCCGTGTGCACCAGCGACTTGTGGCCCTCGCGGCGCATGGTCTCGGTCATGCCCAGCGCGGTAAGCGGGTTGACAAAGCACGAGGCGCCGTCGGCCGCCGTGGCGCCGGCCGGCAACGGCAAGCATTGCGCGGCGCTCACGCAGCGGTACTGCGAATACATGGCGCCGGCCAGCACGGCCACCGTCTTGCCAAGCAAGGCCTGCGCAGCGGCAGAGGCACCAGCGGCCACCACGGTGCCCGCGCCCTCGTTGCCCACCGGCATCGGCTGGCCGAGGCGCCCCGCCATGGCCTTCATGGCCTGGGCGGGGATCTGCAACGTCACGACCGGGTGCGTGGCGGTGCCGGACGCGGTGGCGGTGGAGATGTCACCCGCGCCGAACAACAGCCCGATGTCAGACGGGTTGATGGGCGTGGCCTCCACCCGCACCACCACCTCGTCGGCGCCGGGCGTGGGTACGGGCTCGTCCATCAGGAACACCTCCAGCACCCCTTCGGGTTTGACAAGGGAGCGCAGCTGCAGGCCGGTCGCGGGAAGGGTATGGGGTGTTGTCATGGGAATCTCCTGGGGGTCAAGTCGTCACGGCGTCAAACGCCCACGCCCTTGCGCCGGTAGCCGGCGGGCGATTCGCCCGTCCAGTCGCGAAATGCGCGGGCAAAACTCTTTTCACTGCGAAAGCCCACGGCCTGCGCCACCTGCTTGATGGGGCGCGCCGTGCGGCGCAGCAGGTGCATGGCCTGCTCCTGGCGCACTTCATCTTTCAGCGCCTGCAGCGACGCGCCCTCGTCCTGCAGCTGGCGGTGCAGCGTGCGCGGCGACATGGCCAGCGCATGGGCCAGCGCCTCGGCGGTAGCGGCGCCGGGGTGCTCCTTGAGCAACATGCGCACGCGCTGCACCAGCAGGCGGTCGCGCCGGTACGGCCGCACCACCAGCGACAGCGCCTGCGGCAGCAGGGCACGCAATGCGCGGTCGTCGCGGCGCAGCGGCAGCGCCAGGTAGCGGCTGTCAAAGCTCAAGGCCGCATGGCGCGCGCCAAAGTGCACCGGGCCGGGGAACAGCAACGGGTACACATTGGCATGGGGTGGCGCCTCGAATGGAAAGGCCACGCCTTCCAGCGGCACGGCTGAATCCACCAGCCAGCAGCTGATGCCGTGGATGTTGCGCAGCAGCGTGACCAGGCAGAACTCGCGCATCGCCGCATCCAGACTGCGTTCCATGAGCGAGACCGTGGCCACATCGGCGGCCACCAGCAACTGCAGCGTGATGTCGTCGGTCAACAGGTTGTGGTGGCGCAACCAGCGCTTGAGCGCCACGCCCAGGTTGGGGGACGTGAGTGACGCGCGCAGCAGCATCACATAGCTGCCCCAGGGCAGCCGGCGCGAGAACCAGCCCAGCGCCTCGTCGTCCAGCTCGCGCATGGCCTCGCCGGCCAGTGCCTGCAGCTGCCACGACGTGACCGTGGCGCCTGCCTTGCCCACCTGCGCCGGTGGGATCTGCGCGCGCGCCAGTGCGCCTGCGGGGTCCACGCCGTATTTGGCGTAGGCCATCAGCAGCATGCGCACAAAGGCTATGGGGGTGACGGCAACGTTCTTCATGGCGGCGGTGGGGCAAATCATGCCACCGCCGCCGCCGGGCCGCGTCAGCCTTCCTGGAAGAAATCCATGGGGATCAGCTCCACCGCCCAGCCACCGGCTTCGCCGATCTGGGCCGCGGGGTGCATGGACGCCAGCCGCAATGCCTCGTCGCGGTCGGCAGCCTCGATGATGAACAGGCCGCCCACCATTTCCTTGGCCTCGGCAAACGGGCCATCGGTGATCTGCGGCTTGCCGCCGCGCGGGCGCAGCGTCATCCAGTCCTTGGGCTCGGCCAGCGACGCAGCCACGCGCACCTTGCCGGTAGCGCGCATCCTGTCGTCCAGCGCCGGGCACTGGCTGACCAGCGCCTGCACGTCCGCAGGGTCCATCGCGGCAAATTTGCCGGGGTTGTAATACGCAAGGCCGAGGTACTTCATGGCGAGCTCCTTTTGGGTGATGATGCCTTCACGACGTGCGGCGCGGCCGCGAATCGACAATTTCCCAAGCCCTTGCTGCAAATCATCTACCTCGACGACGACCTGGTGGCCATCGACAAACCCGCCGGGCTGCTGGTGCACCCCACGGGGCTGGACGCCCACGAAACCCGCAACGCCATGGCGCTGCTGCGCAACCAGCTGGGCGGCCACGTGTGGCCGCTGCACCGCCTGGACAAGGGCACCAGCGGCGTGCTGCTGTTTGCGCGCAGCGAAGCAGCGGCCAGCCGCTGGCGCGCACCGTTTGAGGCCGGCACGGTGCGCAAGCATTACCTGGCGCTGGTGCGCGGCTGGCCGGGTGAGGCTGGTGAGATTGACTACCCGCTGGCGCGCGACCCCGAGCTGCCGTCCGCCGGCCAGCAGCGGCTGGACGCGGTGACGCACTGGGCGCGGCTGCGCACCTTTGAATGGGACTTCAGTGTGGACGGCCGGCACCCCACCAGCCGCTACGCGCTGGTGGGCGTGCAGCCGGTAACAGGCAGGCGCCACCAGATCCGCCGCCATTTCAAGCACATCGCCCACCCGCTGGTGGGCGACACCACGCACGGCAAAGGGGCGCACAACCGCGCCGTGGCCACGTGGCTGGGCCTGGACCGGCTGTGGCTGCACGCGCAATGGATGGAGTTGCCCACCGTAACGGCCGGGGCGACGCCACTGCGCATCGAGGCGCCACCCGGCCCCGAATGGGCACCGCTCAGCCCCGGCTGAACACGTCCTTGTGCTGCTCGCGCAAATCCCGCTTGAGCAGCTTGCCACTGGGGTTCTTGGGCAGTGCATCCACAAACACCACGGCCTTGGGCACCTTGAAGCCGGCCAGGTGCTGCTGGCAATGTGCCAGCACATCCTGTTCACTCAGCGCCTGTCCGGCTTTCACCACGATGACGGCCGCCACCGCCTCCACCCATTTCGGGTGCGACAGTCCGATCACTGCCACCTCGCTGACCGCGCCCAGGCGGTAGATCATTTCCTCGACCTCGCGGCTGGCCACGTTTTCGCCGCCGGTCTTGATCATGTCCTTCTTGCGGTCCACCACGGTGATGAAGCCTTCATCATCGACGGTGGCCAGGTCGCCCGAATGGAACCAGCCCCCTTCAAACGCGGCTCGGGTGCGCTCGTCGTCATGGAAGTAACCCAGCATCAGGTGCGGGCTGCGGTGCACGATCTCGCCGACATGGCCGGGCGCCACGTCGTTCATGGCGTCGTCCACCACGCGGGTTTCCACATTCAGCACAGCGCGGCCGCAGCTGCCCGGCTTGCGCAGCTGGTCGTCGGGGCCGAGCATGGTGGCCAGCGGCGCAATCTCGGTCTGGCCGTACAGGTTCCAGAAACCCACCTCCGGCAGGCGGCGCGCCAGTTCGCGCAGTACCTCTACCGGCATGATGGACGCACCGTAGTAGCCCTTGCGCAGCACCGACAGGTCGGTCGTGTCGAACATCGGCGAGCGCAGCAGCGCGATCCACACCGTGGGCGGCGCAAAGAAAGACGTGATTCGGTGGCGCGCCAGCAGGGGCAGCAGGTTCTCGGGTGTGGGCTTGGCCGTGATGATGCTGGTGGCGCCCACGTAAATGCAGGGGCCAAAGAAAACGTCCAGCTGCGCGCAGTGGTATAGCGGCAGCGCATGCAGCATCACGTCACCGGTGGCGATGCTCGCGTCCACCGCACAGCTGGCGTACTGCCAGATCACGGCGTCGTGCGTGAGCATGGCGCCTTTGGGCATGGATTCCGTGCCACTGGTGTAAACGATCTGCGCCAGGTCGGTGCTGGCCAGATGCGGTGTGGCCGGCGGCGTTTCTGAAGTGGCGGCCAGCGCGTGGAACGACGTCATGCCCGCCACAGGCTCGGACGGGTCTTCCGACGGCAGCCAGATGAACTGGCGCACGGCCGTGTCCAGCGCGGCGGCGTTGCGCGCCAGGTCGGCCAGGCCCGAATCGGTGGCCAGCGTCTGTGCCTGGGCATGGCGCAGGATGTAGGCGACCTCCTCCGCCTTGAGCATGAAGTTGATCGGCACCAGCACCGCGCCCAGGCGCGCCAGCGCAAAGCGCAGCGCCGCAAAGCCGTGCGAGTTGCGCGCGAGCACCGCCACGCGGCTCGCATGGCCCACGCCCATGGCCGACAGCCCCGCGGCCACGCGGTCCACCAGGGCGTCGAACTCGGCAAAGGTCCAGCAGGTGTCGCCGCACAGGATGGCCGGCTTGCCCGGCAGGCGGCGCGCGGTGCGGTGCAGCAGGTCGGCCAGAGTCTGGCGGCGGATGGCGGTGTCCATGGTGTCTCCTTATTTTGGGGCGGCGCGTCAGGCCAGGGCCTGGGCCAGCTGCGCCATGTCCGTGAAGATATGCGCTGCGCCGGCCGCGCGCAATGCATCCGGCGCGTCGTGCCCCGCCTCGGGCGGGCTGTAGCCATACACCGTGGCGCCTGCCGCCACGCCGGCCGTCACGCCGGTCACCGTGTCTTCCACCACCGCGCAGCGGTGCGGGTCCACGCCCAGGGCGGCAGCCGCGGCCAGGTACACGTCGGGCGCGGGCTTGGAGCGGGGCATCTCGTGGCCGCTGAAAATGCGCCCGGCAAAGTACGGCATGAAGCCGCACTTGTCCATCTGCAATTCGACCTTGAAGCGGTCAGCGCCGCTGGCGCACGCAATGCGCCCGCCGGTTTGCGCATGCACCAGTGCCACCGCCTGCACCGCACCGGCGATCGGCTTGACGTCGCGCACCAGGCCGGCGTTGCGCCGCTCGCGAAAGCGCAGCATCCATTCGTCGGTGATCCTGTGGCCGGTGTTTGCCTCGATCAGCGCAATTTCATCCTTGACGGCCTTGCCCACAAAGAGGCGCATGCATTCGGCGGGCGTGAGCTTCCAGCCCAGCTCCTCCAGCATGTCGCGCAGCACGCCGTTGGTGATGGGCTCGCTGTCCACCAGCACGCCGTCGCAGTCAAACAGCACCGCGTCGAATCTCATTTCAGGTCCCCGTCCACATAGAGCCAGCGGCCCTGCTCGTTCACGAAGCGGCTGCGTTCATGCAGTCGCACCGCGCGCCCGGCCACCCGGTAGCGCGCCACAAATTCCACCTCGGCGTGGGCTGCGTCCAGCACGCGGTGATCGCGCACCTCCAGCCCCAGCCATTTCGTGCCGGCCACGGGCGCGACATCGGCCGGGCAGGTGTCCGGGTGCCATGTGGCACGCAGGTAGTCCAGCCGCCCCAGCACAAAGGCGCTGTAGCGCGAACGCATGAGTGCCCGCGCGTCGGGCGCCAGCTCGCGTGCATCCAGGTAACGGCCGCAGCAGGCGGCCAGCGGCAACGGCTTGCCGCGCGCGTCGGTGGCGCCACAGGGGCAGGCGGCTGTCATGGCGTGCCTACTTTCTCCAGAATTGCGAGGTGAACAGCACCAGCACGGCCAGCAGCTCCAGCCGGCCCAGCAGCATGGCGAAGGTGCAAACCCAGGTCTGGAAATCTGTCAGCACACCAAAGGTGGACGCCGGCCCCACCAGCCCCAGGCCCGGGCCGATGTTGTTGACGCACACGATCACGGCCGAGAACGCCGTGACCACGTCCAGCCCCGACGCCAGCATCAGCATGGACAGGCCCACGATGCTCGCGCCATAGATCAGCATGTAGGCCATGACGGCGGCAATCACGCTGGAGGGGATGTTGCGTCCGTTGAGCGTGACGGGGTTGACCACCCGCGGGTGGATGATGCGCACCAGCTCGCGGCGCGTCTGCTTGACCAGCATGATCATGCGGACCATCTTGATGCCGCCGCCGGTGGAGCCGGCACACGACACAAAGCAGCCCAGGAACACCAGCAGCACCGGCGCAAACGCCGGCCACAGCGCGTAGTCGGTGGACGAATAGCCGGTGGTGGTGGCCAGCGACACGGTCTGGAAGGCCGCCGCGCGCAACGCTTCAGGAAAGCTCGCATAGGTGCCCTGCGTGACCAGCAACAGGCTGAGCACCACGATGGCGGCCGCCAGCACCGTGAAATAGGCACGCACCTCGGCATCACCGGCCAGCGTACCCACCGAACGCGTGCGCCACACGATGAAATAGCGTGCAAAGCTGATGCCGGCCAGCGCCATGAAGACCGTGGCCACCATTTCAATGCGCAGCGAGTCCCAGTAGGCAAAGCTCGCATCGTGCGACGACAGGCCGCCCAGGCCCATGGTGGTGCACATGTGCATGAAGGCGTCCGCCCAGCTCATGCCGGCCCAGCGGTAGGCCAGAAGGCAAGCCGCCGACAGGCTGAAGTAGATGCTCCACAGGCCGCGCGCGGTCTCGGCAATGCGCGGCGTCAGGCGCGTGTCTTTCATCGGGCCGGGTGTTTCGGCCCGGTACAGCTGCACGCCACCCAGGCCCAGCAGCGGCAAGATAGCCACCACCAGCAGCATGATGCCCAGCCCGCCGATCAGCTGCAGGAAGCAGCGCCAGACATTCACGGATACCGGCAACCCATCCAGCCCCGACAGCACGGTGGCCCCGGTGGCCGTCAGCGCGCTCATGGCCTCAAAGCAGGCATCCGTCCAGCTCAGGCCCGGAATGGTCGCCATCAGGGGCAACGCCGAACACACCGTCAACGTGATCCACACCAGGTTGACCAGCAGGATGCCGTCACGCGGCTGCAGTTCGCGCCGGTGGCGCTGCGTGGCCCGCCACAGCAGCCAGCCGGCACCTGCCGTCGTCGCGAAAGCCAGTAGCCACACGCCGGGCAGCCCACGGTCGTCCAGCACCCAGGACCAGGCCAGCGGCACCAGAAAAGCGGGCGCGAACATCATCAGCACGCGCGACAGCACGGCCAGGACGGGCAGGAAACTGTCCATCGCGCTTGTGCTCAGAAAAACGTCGCGCCCACCTGGAACAGGCGTTCGACGTCGCGCACCATGCGCTTGTGGGGCAGGAAGAAGATCACGTGGTCGTTTTCGGCAATGACGGTGTCATGGTGCGGCATCAGCACCTCGCAGCCGCGGCCATCCCCACGCACCAGCGCCGCACAGCGCGCGCCCTCAGGCAGCTTGAGCTCGTCGATCCGGCGGCCCACGAGCTTGGAGGTGCGCGCATCGCCGCGGGCCACACCCTCCAGCGCCTCGGCATCGCCGCGGCGCAAGCTGTGCACCGCCGCCACATCGCCGCGGCGCACATGGGCCAGCAGCTCGCCAATGACCGTCTGCGCCGGCGACACCGCAATGTCGATAGTGCTGCCCTGCATCAGGTCGGCATAGGCGCGGCGGTTGATCAGCGCCAGCACCCGTGTGGCGCCCATGCGCTTTGCCAGCATGGCCGACAGGATGTTGTCCTCGTCGTCGCTGGTCAGCGACAGGAACAGGTCCAGCCCGCCCACGTTCTCCTCGGTGAGCAGGTCCTCGTCGGCGCAGTCGCCCTGCAGCACCAGCACGTCCGACGGCAGCTCGGTGGCGAGCTGCTCGCAACGCGCGCGGTCGCGCTCGATGATCTTGACCTGGCATTGACCGTGCAGCCGCTTGGCCAGGCGCAGGCCCACCTTGCCGCCGCCGGCGATCATCACGCGGCGCACCGGCTTTTCAAGGCTGTGGATGGCCGCCAGTGCAAAGCGGATCTTTTCCTTGTCGGCGAGGACGAACACCTCGTCGCCGGGCAGCACACGGGTTTGCGCGTCCACAGGCACCTCGGCGTCGTTGCGGTACAGCGCCACCACGCGCATCTGCGCGGCCGGAAAGCGCTCGCTGATTTCACCAATTGCATGGTCCACCAGCGGGCTGCCGGCCACGGCGCGCACCGCCACCAGGTGGGCACGGCCCTGCGAGAACTCCAGCACCTGCAGCGCCTCGGGGTAGTCAATGAGCTGCTGGATGTAGCCCACCACGGATTCCTCGGGGCAGATCACGTGGTCCACCGAAAAGCCGGTCTTGCACAGCAGCTCACCGCCCTCGGGGAACTCGGGCGAGCGCAGCCGCGCAATGGTGGTGGGGATGTTGAACATGTCGTGGGCGATCTTGCAGGCCACGAGGTTGGTCTCGTCCAGCGCCGCGCAGGCAATCAGCATGTCGGCGTCGGTGGCGCCGGCGCGGCGCAGCACGGAGGGCTCGGCCCCGTTGCCCTGGACGCCGCGCAGGTCCAGGCGGTCTTCCAGATCGCGCAGCCGGTCGGCCGCAGGGTCGATCACCGTGATGTCGTTCTGCTCGGACACCAGGCTGGCGGCCACACTTTCACCGACGCGGCCGGCACCCAGGATGATGATTCTCATGATGTGGCGCCATCATAGCGAGCGACCCGGGGGCTGTCACAGCGCGCGCTGGATGATGATCTTCTGAACGTCGGACGTGCCTTCGTAGATCTGGCACACGCGCACGTCGCGGTAGATGCGCTCCACAGGGAAGTCCGCCACATAGCCGTAGCCACCCAGCGTCTGGATGGCGGCGCTGCACACCGCCTCAGCCGCCTCGCTGGCAAACAGTTTGGCCATCGCGGCTTCCTTCAGGCAGGGCTGGCCGGCGTCGCGCAGGCTGGCCGCATGCCAGATGAGCTGGCGCGCGGCCTCCAGTTGGGTGGCACAGTCAGCCAGGCGGAAGCCCACCGCCTGGTGGTTGATGATGGCCGTGCCAAAGCTCTGGCGCTCCTTGGCGTAGGCAATCGCCACGTCCAGCGCGCTGCGGGCCATGCCCACGCTTTGCGCGGCAATGCCGATGCGCCCGCCCTCCAGCGCGCTCAGGGCAATCCGGTAGCCCTCGCCCTCTTCGCCGATCAGGTTTTCAGCCGGGATGCGGCAGTTGTCAAAGTTGATCTGGGCCGTGTCGCTGCTGTGCTGGCCCAGCTTGTCCTCCAGCCGCGCCACCACATAGCCCGGCGTGTCGGTGGGCACCAGGAAGGCGCTCATGCCCTTCTTGCCGGCGCCCTTGTCGGTCACGGCGATCACGATGGCCAGGTGGCCGTTCTTGCCGCTGGTGATGAACTGCTTGACGCCGTTGATCACATAGCCCTCGCCGTCCTTCACTGCCGTCGTGCGCAACGCAGACGCATCGCTGCCCACATGCGGCTCGGTCAGGCAGAACACGCCCAGCAGCTCGCCCTGGGCCAGCCGGGTGAGCCACTGCTTTTTTTGCTGCGCATTGCCGTAGCGCATGAGGATGGCGTTCACCGGGCAGTTGGTCACGCTGATGGCGGTGCTGGTGCCGCCATCACCCGCGGCGATTTCCTCCAGCACGAGTGCCAGCGTCACATAGTCCAGGTTCGCACCGCCAAACTCCTCGGGCACGCAGATGCCGTAGGCACCCAGCGCCGCCAGTCCCTGGTGGGCCTCTTTCGGGAAGTGGTGCTCCTTGTCCCACCTTGCGGCGTGGGGCCAGAGCTGCTCCTGTGCAAAGGAGCGAACGGCGTCGCGGATCATTTGCTGGTCTTGGGTCAGTAGCATGGTGTCGCTTCGTTATCGTTGGCTTGCAGGGCCCGTCACCAGGACGCAAACCGCGTCCCATCGTGGTCAAGGAATGCGCCCTTGTGCTTTGCACCCAGGCCCCCGATCGCACGGCGCATCGACGACACGCTCTCCTGAACGGTCAGGGGTGCCGAGGCACCGCCCATGTCCGTCTGCACCCACCCCGGCGACATCGCCACCAGGATCGCGTCGGGGTAGTCGTGCTGGGCGGAGGCCACCGCCATGTTCAGAGCAGCCTTGCTCACACGGTAGGTCCACGCATAGCTGGACTCGACGCCGGCAATCTGGCCCATGCTGCTGGTGATGAACGCAAACCTGCCGTGCGCCGCCTCCACCAGCGGTGCCACCTGCGGCAGTGCCTGCATGGCGCCCAGCACATTGGTGTGCAGGGTGCGGTCAAACTCCTCGAGGGTGGGCGGGGATTTGGCGTCGCCCGTGGGGAACACGCCCGCCACGTACAGCGCCACGTCGATTTTCTCGCCGTCCAGTTGCCAGGCCAGCCCGCTGATGCTGGCGGGGTTGGCCACATCCACCTTCAGCGCCTTCGCGCCCACGGCCTCCAGCCGGTCCAGCCCCGCCGCGTCACGCGCGGTGGCAATGACGCTGTCGCCCGCTGCGGTGTACTGGCGCACAAATTCAAGGCCGATACCGCGCGACGCGCCGATGACCAGCACCGTGGCCATGGCGGTTTACACCAGCTCCAGCGCCACGGCCGTGCCCTCGCCGCCGCCAATGCACAGCGTGGCCAGGCCGCGCTTCTTGCCCCGCGCCTGCAGCGCGTGGATCAGCGTGACCATGATGCGCGCACCCGATGCGCCGATGGGGTGGCCCAGGGCGCAGGCGCCGCCGTTGACGTTGACGATGTCGTGGCCGACCTTCAGCTCTTCCATCAGCGCCATGGGCACCACGGCAAAGGCTTCGTTCACCTCCCACAGGTCCACGTCCTTCACGCTCCAGCCGGCCTTGGCCAGCGCCTTTTGTGTGGCGCCCACGGGGGCGGTGGTGAACCAGTTGGGCTCCTGCGCGTGCATGGCATGGGCCACGATGCGCGCCAGCGGCTTGACGCCCAGCTTCTTCGCGGTGGATTCGCGCATCATCACCAGCGCGGCGGCGCCGTCGTTGATGCTGGAGCTGCTGGCCGCGGTGATGGTGCCGTCTTTCTTGAACGCGGGCCTGAGCGTGGGGATCTTGTCCAGCTTGACCTTGCCCGGGCCTTCGTCAATGCTGATGACCGTGTCGCCGGCACGGCCCTTGACCGTCACGGGCGTGATCTCGGCCTTGAACGCACCGGATTCGGTCGCGGCCTTGGCGCGATTGACGCTGGCGGTGGCAAAGGCGTCCTGCGCCTCGCGGCTGAAGCTGTATTTGGCCGCGCATTCCTCGCCAAACGTGCCCATGGCGCGGCCCGGCTCATACGCGTCCTCCAGGCCGTCCAGCATCATGTGGTCATAGATGCGGTCGTGGCCGATGCGGATGCCGCTGCGCCCCTTGAGCAGAAGGTGCGGTGCATTGGTCATGCTTTCCATGCCGCCCGCGACCATCACGTCGTGGCTGCCCGCCAGCAGCATGTCATGCGCGAACATCGCGGCCTTCATGCCCGAGCCACACATCTTGCTGAGCGTCACGGCACCCGCGCTCTTGGGCAGGCCGCCCTTGAAAGCGGCCTGGCGCGCGGGGGCCTGGCCCTGGCCGGCCATCAGGCAGTTGCCGAACAGCACCTCGGTGACCAGCTCAGGCGAGACGCCAGAACGCTCCACGGCGGCCTTGATGGCGGCGCCGCCCAGGTCGTGCGCGGACAGCGATGCAAAGTCGCCCTGGAATCCGCCCATGGGGGTGCGCGCGGCGCCGACGATGACAATGGGGTCAGACATGTTTTTCTCCTGAAGTTGAAGGGTTGGGCTGGTGGCCGGGGGCCTGCCAGCGCAGGAAGCGCTTGTCGCGCTCATAGGGGAATACGTCGTGCACGTAGCCGGCCTGGATGCGTTCCTTGTGGCCCTGCCAGAAGGCGGCGTCCAGCAGGTCGGCGTGGTGCTTCATGAACACCTCGCGCACGGCGTTGTTGCCCAGCAGGAACGGGCCAAAGGTTTCGGGGAACACATCGCGCGGGCCCACGGCGTACCAGATTTCGCCGCTCATCTCGTCTTCTTCGTTGCGCGCGGCCGGCACGCGGCGGAAATTGCAGTCGGTGATGTACTCGATCTCGTCATAGTCGTAGAACACCACCTTGCCGTTGCGGGTGACGCCAAAGTTCTTCCAGAGCATGTCGCCGGGGAAGATGTTCGCCGCCACCAGGTCCTTGATGGCGTTGCCGTACTCCACCACGGCGTGCTGGATCTGGCTGGTGGCGCGCTCGTCGTCCGGCCCCGCGTCAAAGGCTTCCTGCAGGTAGATGTTCAGCGGGATCATGCGCCGCTCGATATACAGGTGCTTGATGATGACTTCTTCGTGGCCGTCGCCGTCGCGGTCAGAGATTTCGAGCTGGCTGGGCGCGAATTTCTGGATCTCGGCGATCAGCTCGTCCTCGAACCGGTCGCGCGCAAAGGCCACCTCGCTGTATTCCAGCGTGTCGGCCATGCGGCCCACGCGGTCGTGCTGCTTGACCAGCAGGTACTTGCCCTTGATCTGCTCGCGCGTGGTGTCTTTTTGCGGCGGGTAATAGTCCTTGATGAGCTTGAACACGTAGGGAAACGACGGCAGGTCAAACACCAGCATGACCATGCCCTTGATGCCGGGTGCGATGCGGAACTTGTCGCTTGAATGCTTCAGGTGGTAGAGGAAGTCGCGGTAGAACAGCGTCTTGCCCTGCTTGGCCAGGCCCAGCGCGTTGTAGATTTCGGCGCGCGGCTTGCGCGGCATCAGGCTGCGCAGGAACTGCACGTAGGCGCTGGGCACTTCCATGTCCACCATGAAGTACGCCCGTGCAAAGCTGAACAGCATCTGCAGGTCGTCCTCGCCAAACAGGCAGGCGTCTATGACCAGCTTGCCGTCCCTGTTGTGCAGCAGCGGCAGCGCAAACGGCACTTCATTGAAGCCGTTGATGATCTTGCCCACCACGTACGCGCCCTTGTTGCGAAAGAACAGGCTGGACAGTACCTGGATCTGGAAATTGGCGCGCAGCTTCACCTGGGCCAGGCGCGCGCTCATGGCCTCCAGCACCAGCTGGGCGTCGCGCGGCAGGTCGTCAAATGCGCGCTGCAGGCGGAAGTTGTCAATGATGCGGGTGATGGTGTCCAGCAGCGTCTCGCGCGTGGGGTAGTAGGCGCGGTAGGTCGGCGTGGCGGCGGGCTCGTCGTTTTCGATGTACTCGGTGCTGACGGCCGGGCGCACGAAGATGAAGTCGTTGTGAAAGTGCGTGCGGTGCAGGATCTTGGTGGTGACCGAGTTGAAGAACGTCTCGGCCAGCTCGGGCTGGTGGTGGTCCACCAGCAGCCCGATGTAGTGCAGCTTGACCTGCTGCCATACGTCCATGGGCTGCTCGCCGGCCTTGAATTCCTTTTCCAGCCGCGTGGTGGCTTCCTTCACACGCAGGTCGTAAAACTCGATGCGCTCGCGCTGGGCGCGCTGCTGGCCGTGCCAGTCGGCTGTTTCAAACCGGTGCTTGGCGCGGGCCGATTCGGTGCGGAACAGGCGGTAATGGCGGTTGAAGCCGTCCATCATCGCCTTGGCGATGTCGTAGGCCAGCGGCGAATCCAGGCGCTGCGGGAACATGCTGCGGCCCTGCCCTGGTCAATCCCGGCCCTTGGCCGAGACACCCGCCACCGCCGCGCGGTACAGGCTGTCCAGCCCGCCGTTGCCCGCCACCGTGAGGTGCAGGTCCTGCAGCAGGCCGTCCTTCAGGCCGTACACCCAGCCGTGCAGCGTGAGTGCCTGGCCGCGGTTCCACGCGTCCTGGACCACCGTCGTCTGGGCTACGTTCATGACCTGCTCGATCACATTGAGCTCGCACAGCACATCGTGCCTGTGGATTTCCGCCACGCCATCCAGCACCGCACGATGGCGGTCACGCACGTCCTTGATGTGGCGCAGCCAGTTGTCGGCCAGGCCCACGCGCATGCCCTGCAATGCGGCCTGCACGCCACCGCAGCCGTAGTGGCCCACGACCATCAGGTGCTCTACCTTGAGCTGGTCCACCGCGTACTGGATGGTGGACAGGCAGTTCAGGTCGGTGGGCACCACCACGTTGGCCACGTTGCGGTGCACGAACACCTCCCCCGGCTCCAGCCCGGTGATCTGGTTGGCCGGCACCCGGCTGTCGGAGCAGCCGATCCACATGTAGCGCGGGCGCTGCTGGGCCTTCAGGCCGGTGAAGAAGCCGGGGCGCTCACGCTCCATCTGGGCGGCCCAGGCGCGGTTGTGCTCAAACAGGTCGTGCAGGTCAGTGTTCATGGCCCTATTCTCGCTGTACGCCGACTACGTGTCATTGCGGACAGGCTGGCTCACATCGTCTCGGCAAACAGCTCGCGACCGATCAGCATGCGGCGGATTTCGCTGGTGCCCGCGCCGATCTCGTACAGCTTGGCATCACGCCACAGCCGGCCCAGCGGGTATTCGTTGATGTAGCCGTTGCCGCCAAAGATCTGCACGCCCTCGCCGGCCATCCAGGTAGCCTTCTCGGCGCACCAAAGGATCACGCTGGCGCAGTCCTTGCGCACCTGGCGCACGTGTTCGGTGCCCAGCATGTCCAGGTTCTTGGCCACGGTGTAGGCAAAGCTGCGCCCGGCCTGCAGCACGGTGTACATGTCGGCCACCTTGCCCTGGATGAGCTGGAATTCACCAATGCTCTGGCCGAACTGCTTGCGGTCGTGGATGTAGGGAATGACGTTGTCCATGACAGACTGCATGATGCCCAGCGGGCCGCCGGTGAGCACGGCGCGCTCATAGTCCAGCCCGCTCATGAGCACCTTGGCGCCACCGTTGACCGCACCCAGCACGTTGGCCAGCGGCACCTCCACGTTGTGGAACACCAGCTCGCCCGTGTGGCTGCCGCGCATGCCCAGCTTGTCGAGCTTTTGCGCGATGGAAAAGCCCTTCATGCCCTTTTCAATCAGGAAGGCGGTGACGCCGCGCGCGCCCAGCTCGGGCTCGCTTTTGGCATAAACCACCAGCGTATCGGCGTCGGGGCCGTTGGTGATCCACATCTTGCTGCCATTGAGCAGGTAATAGCCGCCCTTGTCCTCGGCCTTGAGCTTCATGCTGATCACGTCCGAGCCCGCGCCCGGCTCGCTCATGGCCAGCGCGCCCACGTGCTCGCCGCTGATGAGCTTGGGCAGGTATTTGGCGCGCTGCGCGTCGGTGCCGTTGCGCTTGATCTGGTTGACGCACAGATTGCTGTGCGCCCCGTAGCTCAGGCCCACGCTGGCGCTGGCACGGCTGATTTCCTCCATGGCGATCATGTGGGCCAGGTAGCCCATGTTGGCGCCGCCGTATTCCTCGCCGACGGTAATGCCCAGCACGCCCAGGCTGCCCATCTTCTGCCACAGGTCCATGGGGAACTGGTCGCTGCGGTCGATCTCGGCGGCGCGCGGCGCGATTTCGGCCTGGGCAAATTCACGCACGGCGTCGCGCAGCGCGTCGATGTCTTCACCCAGCTGGAAGTTCAGGCCCGGAAGGTTGTTCATATGAAGGTCTCCTTAATTCTTGACGTCATCGCGCCCGGTAATGGTCATCAGCGTGGCGCCCAGGGTGGCAATGAGTTTTTCGCGGCCGCTGTCGATGGCGTAGGCCCGGCCTTCGGTCACGGTGATGGTGCGCCCGGGCTTGACGACCTGGCCGACCATGCGAAAGCGCTGCCCCCTGGCGGGGGCCAGCAGGTTGATCTTGAATTCAATGGTCAGCACGCCCGCGCCCGCCGGCATCAGGGTGAACCCGGCGTAGCCGCAGGCTGAATCGAGCGCGGTAGCCACCATGCCCGCATGCAAAAAGCCGTGCTGCTGGGTCAACCCCGGCGCCCAGTCCAGCAGGATTTCCACCGTGCCCGGGGCAATGGTGCCCAGGGAAGCGCCCAGGGTGCCCATGGCGCCCTGCAGCGCAAAGCTGTCGCGCACACGCTGCACGTAGCCGGCGTCCTGGGGTTCAAAGGCGGGTTGCGCCATTCATGGCTCCTGATTGACGTTTACGTAAACGTCAATTATGTCTGATTTGGGCTATTTCACCTTGTCCATGCGCGCCAGCAGCGCGCGGGCTTCTTTTTCATGGACCTTGATCTCGTCCAGGTTGGCCTGCAGGTCAGCCATCTGCTCTTCCAGCTGCTTGCGGTGCTGGGCCAGCACGGCCAGGAACTTGCGCAGCTGCGGCCCGGTGTCGCGCGGGCTGTCGTAGGTGTCGATGATTTCCTTGGCCTCGGTCAGGCTCAGGCCCAGGCGCTTGGCACGCAGCGTGAGCTTCAGCCGCGTGCGGTCGCGCGCGCTGTACACGCGGTTGCGCCCGCCCGGGCCCGAGCGCTCGGGCTGCAGCAGGCCCATGTCTTCGTAAAAGCGCATGGCGCGCGTGGTCAGGTCGAATTCCCGGGCCAGGTCGCTGATGGTGTAGGTGGTTGTCGCCATGGTTCAAAAGTTCTCGTGTACCGGGGTGACAGCTGCCGCAGCAGGCGCTGCCTACAATGGGTCGATTAAAAATGACGTTTACGTCAACGTCAACTTTCGCCCGCATCCTACCCCAGCCCCGCCCCCGTCCATGAACGCTCTTGAACACCAGCTCCAGTACACCTTTGGCGACCAGATGCCGACGCCAGGCACGACGATGGAGGTGGCGCCGGGGGTGCGATGGATCCGCATGGCGCTGCCGTTTGCGCTGGACCACATCAACCTGTGGCTGTTGCGCGACTGCCTGGACGGACGCGAGGGCTGGACGGTGGTGGACTGCTGCATCACCCACGACGAATCCAAGGCCCAATGGGAGACCATTTTTGCCACGCAGCTCGAAGGTCTGCCCGTGCTGCGCGTGATCGTGACGCACATGCACCCCGACCACATCGGCCTGGCGCACTGGCTGTGCGCGCGCTGGAATGCGCCGCTGTGGATCAGCGCCACCGACTACAACGCCGCGCGCCTGGGCTCGCAGAGCACCACGGGCTTTGGCGGCGCGTCGGCAGCCGATTTTTTCGCGTCGCACGGCCTGACCGACCCGGATTCAGTCGAGAAGATCCGCGGGCGCGCCAGCTATTACCCCAGCATGGTGCCCGACGTGCCGCGCAGTTTCCGCCGCCTGCAGGACGGCCACACCGTCACCATCGGCGAGCGGGCCTGGCGCTGCATTGCCGGCTACGGCCATGCGCCGGAGCACATCGCGCTGTACTGCGACGAGCTGCACGTGCTGATCAGCGGCGACATGATGCTGCCGCGCATCTCGACCAATGTGAGCGTGTACGACGTGGAGCCCGAATCGAATGCGCTGGCATCGTTCCTCGAATCCATCGACCGCTTTGCACCCCTGCCCGAAGACACGCTGACCTTGCCCTCGCACGGCAAGCCGTTTCGCGGCCTGCACGCGCGCATTGCGCAACTGCACGAGCACCACCGCGACCGCCTGGCCGAGGTGCTGGACGCCTGCCGGGCTGCACCCCAGTCCGCGGCCGACGTGCTGCCGGTGCTGTTCAAGCGCAAGCTGGACCTGCACCAGACCACCTTTGCCATGGGCGAATCGGTGGCGCACCTGCACCTGATGTGGTTTGATGGCCGGCTCAGGCGGGAACGGGGACCGGATGGGGTGTGGCGGTTCTCGGCGGTATGAGGGACGCCACCCACTCGCGGGCAAAGGCAGCCAGGCTGGTCATCTGCGCCAGGCAATGGTGCCCGCAGGCACCGCCCAGCGGGTACGCGTAACGCAGCAGCAGCTCGCCGCTGGCCGGATCGCGGCTGAATGCCGCGCCATGCGGCTGGCCCGCCAGCGCGAAGTTGGCCTCCATCATCGCCAGGGCCTCGGCCTGGGCCTGCTCGCCCGGTTCGCGCCGCCCCAGTGGTACGCCCACCAGCGCCGCGTTCGGGCGCAGCCGCGGCAAGTGGGCCATGACGACCTCCACCTCGTGGAAGTGCAGCGAGAAGGAGAACGCCCCGGTGTCCGGCGGGCCGGGCTGCGCGGGCTGGCCTGCGGCGTCGCACAGCGCCAGGTACAGGTCGCGAAAGCGCCATGCCGCGTCCTGCGCCCCGCAAGCCTTGGGCATGCAGACTGCCGTGATGGTCACGCCGCGCAAGTCCATCGCCGCGGCCTGCGTATGCGGGCCGTGCATGACCACCTGTCGCGCACCGGTACCAGCCAGCCCGTCAGCGCCGCCCAGGGCCTGGCAGATCCCCCCACCGCAGCCACGCGGGTTCGCCGTCGCCGTGACCTGATGCCTGTGCAGACACCATGGCCATGGCCTGCGCCACATCCGCCTGCGGCGTGACGGCTGCGTTGGCGGCGCACGCGCCGCGCGCCACGTGTGCGAGGGCTGCGCCGTGGGTGGCAAAGTCTGGAGGCGGGGCGGGAATTCGCATGGAGACATCCGGTGCGCTTCCATGCTAGGAACGCGCCTTGCGGCGCACAACATACCGAGGTCTCGCGGGTCTCAGGCGGCGCCCGCCAGCGGTGGCGGCAGCGAGTCGTCCTGCAAGGTAAAGAAGAAGGTGGCACCCCCTTCGGGCCCTGAATGGGCCCACACGCGGCCCTGGTGCCGGTCAATGATGCGCTTGACGGTGGCCAGGCCAATGCCCGTGCCGGGAAATTCACGCTCGGTATGCAGGCGCTGGAACGCGCCGAACAGCTTGGCGGCATAGGCCATGTCAAAGCCCGCGCCGTTGTCGCGCACAAAGTAGGCACCGCTTGCGTCGCGTCCGAAGCTGATGTCGGCCTGCGCCTGGTTCGAGGAGAACTTCCAGGCATTGGCCAGCAGGTTCTGCATCACGATATGGATCAGCCGGGGGTCGGCCTGCACGCGCAGGCCCGCCTGCACATGCAGGCGGGCCTGGCGCATCGGCTCTCGGGCCTGCAGCTCGTGCAGCACCTCATGCGCCAGGCCGCTCAGGTCCACATCGCGGTAGTGCATCTGCGCGCGCGACACCTGGGCCAGCGACAGCAGGTCCTCGATCAGCTCGCTCATGCGGCCCACGCCGGCTTCAATGCGGCTCATGTAGTGCCGTGCCCGTTCCCCCTGCACATCGCCAAGCTCGCGCCGCAGCAGCTTGGTGAACCCGTCCATGGCCTGCAGCGGCGCGCGCAGGTCATGCGAGACCGAGTAGGAAAAGGCCTCCAGCTCCTCGTTGGACCGCTTGAGGGCCTCTTCATAGGCCTTGAGTTCGGTGATGTCGGCATCAATGCCGACCCAGAAGCTCACCTGCCCACCGGCGTCCAGGACCGGGGCGGCGCGGTACGACATGGTGTGGTAGCGGCCGTCGTTGCCGCGGATGCGCCGCACGCCCCGGTACAGCGAATCCGCCGACCGGTTGCTGTGCCAGTTGGCAATCGTTGCGTCTCGGTCGTCGGGATGCAGGCGCTGGACCCAGCTGTTGCCCAGCCCCTCTGGCGGCTGGCCGCCCACCAGCTCGTACCAGTGGCGGTTGATGTAGGTCACGTTGCCGTCGGTATCGGTCGTCCAGACCACCTGCGGCGCCTGCTCTGCCAGCGCACGGAACAGCGCCTCCTGACGCGTCAGCTCGGCGGTGCGCTGGGCGATGCGCGCCTCCAGGTCCACGTTCAGGCTGCGCACCTCTTCAATCAGCCGCGCCTTTTCAATGGCCGCGGTGGCCAGCTGCGCCAGTTCGATGGCCACGTATTCGTCCTGCCGCGAGAACTCGCCCCCGTCGTACTTGTCCGACAGCTGCAGCACCCCCATGTTGCGGCCGTCCGAGCCGATCAGCGGGACCGCCAGCCAGCCCTGCATCGGGGGATGGGTGGCGGCGTGGGCGCCAAAGCCGCGCCAGCGCGGATGCGCCAGCAGCTGCGCCTGTGTCATGCGCACCGGCTTGTTGGTCTCGCACACCATGGCATAGATGCCGCTGCCGTCGGGCGCCGGCAGCGCGTCGGTCTTCCAGTGGTCGTACTTCTCGGACAGCGAGAAGGCATGCACGAAATGCCCCTGATCCGCGCCGCTGTTGATGCTGATCACCGCCTGGTGGGCACACACCACGCCGCGCGCCTGCTCCACCACCTCCTGCAAGGTGGCCTGCAGGCTCGCCTGCTGGGTGATGACCTGCGCCGCGTCGGCAGCGCGCTGCAGCGTGAACACATGCTCCTGCACCTCTGCCTCGGCGCGCTTGCGTGCGCTCACGTCGCGCTCCACCGCAATGAAGTGCGTGAGGTGGCCGCCGTCGTCAAACAGCGGCGCGATGTCGATCTCCACCCAATAGGGTTCGCCAGTCCGCGTGTAGTTGATGATCTCCTCGCACACCGGGCGGCGCTGCTCAATGGCCTGGCGGATCCGTGCCAGCGTGGCACGGTCACTGCCAGGGCCCTGCAGCAGGCGCGGCGACCGGCCCAGCAGCTCATCGACCTTGTAGCCTGTCATCCGCTCAACGGCATCGTTGGCGTAGACGATGCGGGGCCCCGGCGCGTCGATCGGAGCCGCCTCGGTGATGAGCACCACGTCATTGAGCCGGCTGACCGCGTTGCGCAGCAGGATCAGCTCGGCCTGGGCCTGCTTGCGCGCCGTGATGTCCTGCACCACACCGGCTCGGCGCACCGGTATGCCGGCGTCGTCGCGGTACACGCGGCCCAGCTGGTGGATCCACCGCACCTCGCCGCCGGGCAGGACGATGCGGTATTCCATCTCCAGTGAGGTCCCCTGGCGGATGGCCTCCTTGCGCCGTTGCATGAACAGGCCGCGGTCATCAGGGTGCATGGATTGCAGCATTGAATCGATACGCCCGTCAAAGGTGCCGGGGGCCACGCCGAACAGCGTGTACACCTCGTCAGACCACCACAGCAGGTTGGTGGACAGGTCCAGCTCCCAGTTGCCGATACGACCAATTTCCTGCGCCTCCAGCAGCCGGTGCTGGGCCTGACGCAGCTCCACCAGGCTGCGGGCTTGCTCCAGCTGCAACTGGCGCATGTCCGTGATGTCGGCCATCATCACCAGCGCGCCGACGATCTGGTCGCCATCACGCATCGGCCGGTAGCTGCAGCGCAGCACCCGGCCCTGCGGTACCTTGGCGTTGCGGATCTCTATGTCCAGGTCGCGGCCGCTTTCGCCGCGCAGCGCGCGCGGCAGCGGCAGGTCTGCGGTGGGTACATGCTGGTCGGTCCCGGGCAGGTATACGCCATAAAGCTTTGACCAGGTTTCCTGTGCCGGCAGCGTCGGCGCCAGGTCAAACAGCAGCGTGGATGGCTCGTTCTTGAGCAGCACGCGGCCCTTGCTGTCCACCGCCACCAGCACCTCCTGCATGCTGTTGAGCACCAGGTCCAGCGTGCCGTAGGCCTGCCGGCTGTGGGCCAGCTCGGTCTCCAGCGACTGCTGGCGCAGCTGCAACGATTCCGCCATCAGGTTGAAGCCGTCGGCGATGCGGGCGAATTCGTTGGCCGCGCGCGGCGCCTGCACGGCCAGCCGGGTGTCCAGCTTGCCGCGGCTGATGCGCTGGGTTGCCGCCAGGATTTCGCGCGCGGGCCCGGCAATCGTCGCCCCGCCCACCAGCCAGGCGGCCAGGCTGCCGAGCAAGGCCACCAGCGACACCAGCAGCAGCTCGCGCGCCAGCCATTCGCGCCCGGGCGCAACCACCTGCTCACGATCGATGGTGACCAGCGTGAACAGGGCGCCCTGTGCTGCGCCACGCCCGGGCAACAGCGCGAACAGACGCATCTGGCCCTGCGCGTCAAGGCCTTCACCCATCAAGGGCTTGCCCTCGCGGATGGCCTCCAGCAGCCGGGTGTTCGCCACGGTCTGGCCCACGGGAAAGGTGGTGTTGCTGGTGGCCAGCACGGTACCGCCCCGGTCCAGCACCGCCATGCGGGCGCCGGGGGGCAGCTGCACACCGTGCAGCGAGCGGGCCAGCTCGCGCAAATCGAGCGCGGCGAACGCCACCGCGCGCACCTCGCCGCCGGCATCCAGCAGGGGCAAGGCAAACGTGATGACCGGCACGCGCGACAGCCGGCCCTCCTGGTACTGGCTGATGGCAAAGGCCTTGGTCGCCAGCGCCGCCCGGAAATAGGCGCGATCCCCGACGAAGGTGCGGGTCTTGCTGTCCAGCGCATGGCAGCGTGTGTAGCCGTCAACCCCAGTCAGCCCCATGTTGGCATAGGTCGGGAACCGCCCCCGGAAGCGGTCAAAGTACGCGTCGCAGCGAAAGTTTGTACCGTCGTACAGGTCCGGCAGGTTGACCATGGCGGTCAGCAACAGCCGGGCGGATTCGGCCACGCGCTCCTGGCTGGCCATGGCCAGCGACGCAGCGAACTCCAGGCTGGCGCGCGCACGTTCGAGCTCCTGGTCGGTCTGGCTGGCCGCGCGGTACAGGGAAAACGCAAACAGCGGCGCAATCGCCGCGATCACCAGCAGCACCAGCCGCGCACGCAGGCCGGAACTGCGAGCCCAGGCGGCAACGGAATGGGGGATGGACGCCAGGTTCACTGGCCCAGTTTACGCCCCGGCCCCGCGTGGCCCAATAGGTTCAGACCCCGGGGGTCAGGCCGATTCGTTGACGCTGAGCCAGTACATCTGCAGTTTGCCCAGCTGTTCCGTGAACCGGTCAAAGTCCACCGGCTTGCGCACAAAGCTGTTGGCCCCGCACAGGTAGCTGGCCCGGATGTCTTCCTCTTCGCTGGATGAGCTCAGCACCACCACCGGGATGGTGCTGGTGCGCGGATCGGCGCGCAGGCGCTGCAGCACCTCGTGCCCCGACAGCTTGGGCAGCTTCAGGTCCAGCAACACCAGCGCGGGCTGGTCATGCACGTCGCGCTGCGCATGGCTGCCCTGCGCAAACAGGTAGTCCAGCGCATCGGCCCCGTCGGTGGCGACCGCAATGTCGCCCACCAGGCCGCTTTCGCGCAGCGTGAGCGTGGTGAATTCCAGGTGATCCGGGTTGTCCTCAACGACAAGGACGTTTTTCTTGTGGCGCATCGCGGCCTCGGGCAGTCGTGCTGGCGTAATCTTACCAAGCGCGCAACATTTTGTAACCCGCACGCCCTACCAGGGAGGTACGGGGTCGTCGCGCAGTTCGTTGCGCAGCTGCGCGTAGTCGGGCATCACGGTGGCCACGGTGTCCCAGAAGCGGGGGCTGTGGTCCATCACGCGCAGGTGGCTCAGCTCATGCGCCACCACATAGTCAATGACCGACTGGCGCAGATGGATCAGGCGCCAGTTCAGGCGGATGGCACCGTCGGCGCTGGCGCTTCCCCAGCGGGTGCCGGCGCTGGACAGGCTGAGCTTTTTCCATTGCACGCCCAGCTGCGGGGCAAAGTGGTCCAGCCGCTCGGTGAACAGGCGCTTGGCCTGGCGCATCAGCCAGGCCTGCACCGCGTCGCGGATCTGCTCGGGCGTCGCGTGGTGGGGCAAGCCCACATGCAGCGTCAGGCGCGGCACACCGGGCAAGGCATCGGCGTCGCTGTTGAGCACGGCGCCCACCGCATCAAAGCCGTGGCGAGGGTCCAGCACCACGATCACGCTCTGGCCCAGGAACGGGATGGTGGTGCCGTCTTTCCATTCGATGCGGGCAGAAGCCTGGCGCTGTTGACGCTCCTGCATCTCGTCCAGCTTCTTCACGATCCAGCCAGACTTTTCGCGCACGGCCGCGTCGATCTCGTACAGCGGCACCCATTTGGGCGCGCTCACGACCAGCCCGTCGGGCCCGACCACAAAGCCGATGGTGCGGCGCTTGCCACGGCGGAACTCGTAGGCCACATGGGTGCTGCCCAGCAGGGCTTCGCGGTTGGCGCGCGGGTGGCGAAAGCGCGCCGGCACCAGCACCTGCTGCAGGGTCTGCGCTGGCTGGGTCGGGCCGGTGAAGGTCGCGGGGGCAGCTGCCGGGGAAGACGCCGCCGAAACGGCCACGGGCGCGGGCGCTGGTGACTCGGGCTGCGGGTCGAACAGGTCGAGGGTGAACTGGAGGAGCCGCTGCATGGACCGGGAGTTTATCGGTAGGCCTCGGGGTCCAGGCGGCGCATCTCGGACTCGATCCAGGCCTCGACCTCGCGCATCAGCTCGTCCGGCTCGCGCCCCGCACTGGAGATGGGCTTGCCGATGGACACATCCACCACGCCGGGCCGCTTGACGAAGGCCTTGCGCGGCCAGCATTTGGCGGACGTGACGGCAATCGGGATCACCGGCGCGCCGGTTTCCACGGCCAGCCGCGTGCCGCCGCTCTTGTACGTGCCCTTTTGCCCGCGCGGGATGCGCGTGCCCTCGGGGAACATGATGACCCAGATGCCCTGGGCCAGCAGACGCTTGCCCTGCTCCACCACCTTGTTGAACGCCTGCGCGCGCTGGCTGCGGTCGATGTGAATCATGTCCATGCGGCCCATGGCCCAGCCGAAAAACGGCACGTAGATGAGCTCTTTCTTGAACACGTAGGCCAGCGGGTGCGGCATGAGCGTGGGCATGAGGAAGGTCTCGAAGGTGGACTGGTGCTTGACCAGCAGGATCGCCGGGCTGGTCTTGCCCTGGGGCAGGTTGTCCATGCCGTTCACCCGCACCTGGATGCCGCACAGCACGCGCGCGCCCGCAATCTGCCAGCTGAGCCAGCGCGCGGCCTTCCAGTACATCTGCTCGCCGCTGGCCCACAGCGATGCAGTCACCATCCAGATGCCCCAGGGAATCACGGTCACGAGCATCAGCAGGGCATGCAGGACGGAACGGATGAAGGCCATGGCGGTGACGAAAAGCTAGATCGCGATTTTGGGAACGGCCGCGCGTGCCAGCAGCACATCGGCAAACGCGGCCAGGCTGTCATGCACCACGGTGCCGGCGGGGAAGGTGTCTGGCAGCGGCGCGCCGCGGTACTGCGCCCCCTTGCCTGTCAGCACCAGGTGCGGTTCGCAGCCCACCGCGGCGCCGGCCTGCACGTCGCGCAGGCTGTCGCCCACGCAGGGCACGTCCTTGAGGTCGATGCCGTAGCGCTCGCCCACCTGCTCGAACAGGCCGGGCAATGGCTTGCGGCAGGTGCAGGCTTCGTCGGGGCTGTGCGGACAATAGAACACGGCGTCTATCCGCCCGCCATGCGCGGCCAGCAGCTTGTGCATCTTGGCATGCATGGCGTTGAGCGACACCACGTCAAACAGCCCCCGCCCCAGGCCCGACTGGTTGGACACCACCACCACATGCCAGCCGGCATGGTTCAGCCTGGCGATGGCTTCCAGCGAACCGGGCAGCGGCAGCCACTCATCAGCCGTCTTGACGAAGTCGTCGCTGTCGGCGTTGATGGTGCCGTCGCGGTCGAGGATGACGAGTTTCATACGGCAGCCTCCGTGGCGCGGCGGCGCGCCCAATGTGTAATCTGCTCAACCGGCCAACGACGGGCGTCGAGCTTGGCTATACGCGCCTCGAGTTCCAGCAAGTTGATGTGGCCGTCGCGAAGCAGCGCTCTCACAAAATCGGCATCCTTGTCGCGCATGGCGACACACTTGGACACGGCGAGGTCATGCAACTCCGGACATATCGCGGTCAAGTCATCGAAGTATCTGAACAATGCCCGATCCATCCAGTCAGCCGGCATCACGGCAGTGTCGGGGCTCACCCCATCTGCGTGATAGCCAAATTCATCATGGAACCTTGAAAGTGCGCCGATGGCCCCGTCGATCTTGTCCGCCTTTTCCGGGGCATTTGCGGGATAGAGGTCCAGCTCATCCGACATTGTCAGCACACCCTGAGGATGCTGCAATGCCAGCAACACAGCCTGGCTGCCGATCACCACAAATGATTTCTCGCCAGATATTTCTGCGGAAGCGCGCAGCACGTGTAAAAGTTGTGCCAGTTTCATTGCGCCATCGCCGTAGAACGCAGCCGCAAGCGAGAGTCGTCGTCAATGAGGAATCCCAATGGGGATACGCTGCGCAAGGTAGCAGCCTCATCCGTAGCGACGCAAACAGCGTCCTCCAGCGTGTCGATATCCGCCCTCAGGAGTTGCCGCCACCGGTCACGATAACTTTGCCCCGCTGGCGACATCCCATTGGACTCCCACCGAGCCAACACATTAAGCGCCTGTTCGCGCAGCGAGGGATTCGCGCGCAAGCGCTGTAACGCCTCATGGTGAAACACCAAGGTGAAGCGCTCGATCTGCTGCTGGGTGGGCATGGCTGATTGTCAGGCCGCCAGGCGTGAAAGATCGGCGACCCGGTTCATGGCCACGTGCAGGGTTGCCAGCAGCCCCAGGCGGTTCAGGCGCAGGTCCAGTTGCTCGGCGTTGACCATCACGCCGTCAAAGAACGCGTCCACCGGCGCGCGCAGCGCAGCCAGGGTCTGCAGCGACGCGGTGTAGTCGCCTGATTCAAACTGCGCATTGGCCTGCGGCACCACCTTTTGCATGGCGGCGTACAGGGCCTTTTCGGCGGCTTCGTGCAGCAGCACTTCGCTCACGTGCGGGTCCACCGCGCCGTCGGCTTTCTTCAGGATGTTGCCAATGCGCTTGTTGGCCGCTGCCAGTGCGGGGGCTTCGGGCAGTGCGGCAAAGGCGCGCACGGCGGCCAGGCGGCGGGAGATGTCGCCCAGGCGCTGCGGGTGCAGGGCCAGCACCGCATCCACCTCCTGCGCGCTGAATCCCTGCTCGCGCAGGCTGCCGGCCAGACGGTCTTCAATGAATTCGCCCAGCAGCTTGACAGTGTCGGGCGCAGCCTGCGGGAACAGACCCACAGCTTCGGCCAGCAGCTCGGCCAGCGACACACCCAGGTCTTTTTCGACCAGCATGCGCACGATGCCCAGCGCATGGCGGCGCAGTGCAAATGGGTCCTTGTCGCCGGTGGGCAACTGCCCGATGGCAAACAGGCCGGCCAGGGTTTCCAGTTTGTCGGCCAGCGCCACCACCACGCCGGTCAGGCTGCGCGGCAATGCATCACCGGCAAATCGCGGGCGGTAGTGGTCCTCGATCGCATCAGCCACCTCGTCGCCCAAGCCGTCATTGAGCGCGTAGTAGCGACCCATGATGCCCTGCAGCTCGGGGAATTCGCCCACCATGTCGGTCAGCAGATCAGCCTTGGCCAGCAGTGCGGCCTGGTCGGCGCGCCGGGCCAGCGCGTCGTCGCCCAGCAATCCGCCGATGACAGCCGCCAGCGAGCGCACGCGCGCCACCCGCTCGCCCTGCGTGCCCAGTTTGTTGTGATAGACCACCTTGGCCAGCCCCGCCACGCGCGACTCCAGGGTCTTCTTGCGGTCCTGGTCAAAGAAGAACTTGGCGTCGGCCAGGCGCGGGCGCACCACGCGTTCGTTGCCGCCGGTCACGGCGCTGGCGTCGTCGGGACGGATGTTGCTGACCACCAGGAATTTGTTCGTCAGCTTGCCTGCGGCGTCCAGCAGCGGGAAGTACTTCTGGTTGGCCTTCATGGTGAGGATCAGGCATTCCTGCGGCACATCCAGGAACTGCTTTTCAAACTCGCACACCAGCACGTTGGGGCGCTCGACCAGCGCCGTCACTTCGTCCAGCAGGGCGTCGTCTTCGATGGGGCGCGCACCGCCGCCGACCTTCGCAGCCGCTTCGGCCAGCTGGCGCGCAATCTCGGCCTTGCGCTTGGCAAAACTGGCAATCACCGCGCCGTCCTGAGCCAGCGTGGCCGCATAGCTGTCGGCGTCCTTGAACACCACGGGCGACACCGCCGCCTCAAAGCGGTGGCCCTGCGTGCTGTTGCCGGCCTGCAGGCCCAGCGCCTGCACAGGCACCACCGTGCTGCCATGCAGCGCCACCAGCGAATGCGCGGGCCGCACAAAGCTCACGCTGCTCCAGCCCGGCAGTTCGCAGCCTGATTCCAGCTGGTAGGTCATGACCTTGGGAATGGGCAGCCTGGCCAGGCTCTCGGCCAGCGCCTTTTGCAGGCCGTCGGCAAGCGTGGCGCCCTTGGCCGTGCTGTCATAAAACAGCGCCTCGGCCTTGCCGTCCATCGCGCGCTTGAGGCCCGGCACAACCGATGCGTCGGCACCCAGCGCGTGCAGCTTCTTGAGCAGCGCAGGCGTAGCGTTGCCCGCTGCGTCCAGGCCCACGCTCACGGGCATGAGTTTTTGCGAGATGGCCTTGTCAGCGGCCTGCGCGGCCACCGACGTGATGTGCGCGGCCAGGCGGCGTGGCGAGGCAAAGCTGGTGAGCTTCGCATCCGCGCCCGCAAACCCCTGCGCCTTGAGCTGGTCCAGCAGCACGCCGGCAAAGGCGTCACCCAGCTTTTTCAGTGCCTTCGGGGGCAGCTCTTCGACAAACAGTTCAACAAGAAGATTTTGCGTGCTCATGTTCAGGCCGCCTTCTTCTGCAGTTCGACCACCCACTCGCGCGGCGCCATGGGAAAGCCCAGGCGCTCACGGCTGTCGTAGTAGCTTTGCGCGACGGCGCGCGCCAGGTTGCGGATGCGGCCGATGTAGGCGGCGCGTTCGGTCACGCTGATGGCGCCGCGCGCGTCCAGCAGGTTGAAGCTGTGCGCGGCTTTCAGCACCTGCTCGTACGCGGGCAGGGCCAGTTGCTGTTCCATCAGGTATCTGGCCTGCTTTTCGTGCGCGTTGAAGGCCGTGAACAGAAAGTCGGCGTCGCTGTGCTCAAAGTTGTAGGTGGACTGCTCCACCTCGTTTTGCTTGTAGACGTCGCCATAGCTCATGGTGTCGGTCCACTTCAGGTTGTAGACGTTGTCCACGCCCTGCAGGTACATGGCCAGGCGCTCCAGGCCGTAGGTGATCTCGCCGGTGATGGGCTTGCAGTCGATGCCGCCGACCTGCTGGAAGTAGGTGAACTGCGTCACCTCCATGCCGTTGAGCCAGACCTCCCAGCCCAGGCCCCAGGCGCCCAGCGTGGGGTTCTCCCAGTCGTCTTCAACGAAGCGGATGTCGTTCTTTTTCAGGTCGAACCCGAGCGCTTGCAGCGAGCCCAGGTACAGCTCCAGGATGTTGCTGGGCGCGGGCTTGAGCACCACCTGGTACTGATAGTAGTGCTGCAGGCGGTTGGGGTTCTCGCCGTAGCGTCCGTCCTTGGGGCGACGGCTGGGCTGCACATACGCCGCCTTCCAGGGCTCGGGGCCCAGCGCGCGCAAAAAGGTGGCGGTGTGGCTGGTGCCAGCGCCGACTTCCATGTCGTACGGCTGCAGCAGCGCGCAGCCCTGGGCGTCCCAGTACGACTGCAGTTTGAGGATGATTTGCTGGAATGTGAGCATGGGTGGGTAAGGGCCGGGAGCACCCGCGTAAACCCTTGATTTTACGGGGCAATTACGGGTTACCCTCTGGCCGCTTCACCCTTTGCGCATGACCACCCAACAACTGATCCTGAGCCTGGTGCTGGCGACCATGGTGTTTTCCGTGGCGCTGGAACTGAAGATTGACGACTTCCGCAGGGTGGCGCAAACACCGCGCGCCGTGGTGTGCGGGCTGATACCGCAGTTCGTCCTGCTGCCCGTGGGCACCTGGGCCGCTACCATGGTGCTCAACCTGCCGCCCAATGTGGAGGCTGCCATGATCCTGGTGGCGTCGTGCCCCGGCGGGTCGTTGAGCAACGTCATCACCCACTTTGGACGCGGCAACACGGCGCTGTCGGTCAGCGTGTCGGCCGTGGCCAGCCTGATCGCGCTGGTAGCCACGCCGTTCAACTTTGCCTGGATGGTAGCGGCCAACCCGGCCACCGCCGGCTGGCTGCGCACGCTGGCCATTGATCCGTCGGGCATCTGGATCAGCCTGTTGCTGCTGCTGGCCGTGCCGATGTCGCTGGGGCTGCTGTTTTCACACCGCTTGCCGGCGCTGACCGCGCGCATCCAGAAACCACTGGCCAATTTTTCACTGGTTGCCCTGCTGGCGTTCATCGTGCTCGGGCTCATCAAGGAGCGCCAGTTGCTCACACTGGGCCTGCTGCCCACGCTGGGCGTGGTGGTGCTGCACAACGCCGCCGGCCTGCTGTTCGGCTATGTCACCAGCGTGGCCCTGAAGGTCAGCGAGCGCGACCGCCGCGCCGTGATGATCGAAGGCGGCATGCAGAACTCAGGCCTGGCCCTGGGCATCATTGCCATCCAGTTCAACAGCGACCTGGGCATGGTCGTCATTGCCAGCCTGTGGGGCATCTGGCACATCGTCAGCGGCCTGGCCTGCGCGCTGTGGTGGCGCAGGAAAGATGCCCGCTCAGCGCTTGCGGCGGGCTGACCAGCCCGCCCATCCCACCACCAGCAAGCCAAAGGCCCACAACGGCCACAGCCCCAGGCGCGACACCCACTGCGTAAACGGCGTGGTGCCCGTGCGGCCTTCCACCACGCCCGTGAGCACACCGCGCGTGTGACGCGCCAGGCTGTGCGTGACCACGCCGCGGTGGTCGATGATGACCGTGGCGCCGGTGTTGGTGGCGCGGATCATGGGCCGCTCGAACTCCAGCGCGCGCATGCGGCTGATCTGCAGATGCTGGTCAATGGCCACGGTGTTGCCGAACCAGCCGATGTTGCTCACGTTCACAAAGATGGTCGGGGCAGGCGCGGCCCCGGCAAAGCGCGCGCCCAGCTCCTCGCCGAACAGATCCTCGTAGCAGATGTTGGGCGCCAGCTGCTGGCCCTGCCATTCAAACGACGGCGCGCCCACATCGCCGCGGTTGAAGTCGCCCAGCGGGATGTTCATCATTTGCGTGAACCACTTGAACAGCGGCGGGATGAACTCACCAAACGGAACCAGGTGGTGCTTGTCAAAGCGGTAGACCGGCGCGCCGGGCGGGCCGGGCTTGAGGCCTATGACGGAATTGGTGTAGCCGTCGGTGAAGCTGCCCAGCGGGATACCCACCAGCGCCGCCTGGTTGCCCGTGGCAAAGCGCTGTTGCAAGGCATCCCAGTATCCCGCGGGCAGCTGCTGGGGCAGCATGGGCACCGCGGTCTCGGGCGCTACCACCAGCGGCGCGCGCGCATCGCGCAGCTGTTCGCCGTACCAGCGCAGCGCCATGGGCACGCCGGTGCCGGGCTGGAATTTTTCGTCCTGCGGCACGTTGCCCTGCAGCAGCGCCACCTGCAACTGCCCCGTGGACTGCGTGCTGGTGTTGCCGCCCATCTGGGCCACCGATGGCAGAGCAAGCAGGGCCAGCAGCGCAATGCGCTGCAGCCGGCCACAGGCCTGCACCCGCGCCGCGCTCATGGCCAGCCAGGCCGCCACCGCACCCAGGCCGTATACACCCAGCCAGGGTGCATAGCCCGCGAGCAGGCCATCGGTGTGCGCGTAGCCGCCCGCGCCCCACGGAAAGCCGGTGAACCAGCTGCCGCGCGCCAGTTCGGCCAGCGTCCAGGCCGCGGCGAACACGGTGGCGCCCTTGACCGGGCCCATCCAGCCCAGGGCCACCCAGCCCGCGCAGGCCGCCGCGTAGTACAGCGCCAGAAACGCCGCAAGCGCCAGCACTGCCAACGCCGCCAGCGGTGCGGCCAGCCCGCCGTAGGTATGCATGGAAATGAACAGCCACCAGAAGGTGCCGGTCAACCAGGCGGTGGCAAACAGCCAGCCCAGCAGCGCAGCGCGGCGCCACGACAGCTGGCGCTGCACCAGCCAGGCCAGCGCGCCCAGCGACAGCAGCTGCAGCCACCACAGCGGCTGCCCGGCCAGCGCACCCGGCAAGGGCCAGGCCATGGACGCCGCCTGGGCCAGCCCCGCGAGCAGCGCAAGAACAAAAGGGAAAAGACGCGCAGCCAACCGCGTCAGCCTGTGCTGCCGTCGTCCTTGACCGGCGATACCTTGAACCAGCGCACCGCGCCGCCCTTGGTGTGCAACACCACGAAGTTCAGCCCGGCCAGCGTGTGCTGTTCGCCGCGCTTGGGTACGTGGCCCATCTCGTGCGCGACCAGGCCGCCGATGGTGTCAAAAGCGCCTTCGCCGTCGGTGCGGTTCAGCGCCACGCCAAAGGCTTCGCTCACGCGTTCAATGGAGGTGTCGCCGCTCACGCGATAGGTGCGGTCGGCCAGGCCGAAGATGTCGCCCTCGTCCTCGGCGATATCGAACTCGTCTTCAATCTCGCCGACGATCTGCTCGAGCACGTCTTCAATGGTGATCAGCCCCGCCACGCGGCCGAATTCGTCAATCACGATGGCCAGGTGGTTGCGGTTGCCGCGGAACTCGCGCAGCAGGTCGTTCAGGCCCTTGCTCTCGGGCACGAACACAGCCGGGCGCAGCAGCGCGCGGATGTTCAGGCTGGGCGAGCGCTGCAGCTTGAGCAGGTCCTTGGCCATCAGGATGCCGATGATGTTCTCGCGGTCGCCCTCGTACACCGGAAAGCGCGAGTGCGCGGTGTCGATCACCAGGTGCAGCATCTCGTCAAACGGCGAGTCGATGTTGACCAGGTCCATGCGCGGCGCGGCCACCATCACGTCGCCCGCGGTCTGGTCGGCCATGCGGATCACGCCTTCGAGCATCACGCGCGATTCAGCGCCGATAACATCGTTGTCTTCGGCGTCGGCCAGGGTTTCGATCAGTTCTGCGCGCGAATCCGGTCCGGGGTGGATGAACTCGGCGACTTTTTGCAGGAATGTGCGCTTGTCTTCCTTTTCGGCGGAAGCGCGCGCAGGGTGCGGGTCGGACACAGCCTTCGGGTGCAGGACGTGCGGTGGTTGAGAGGTCTCTAGGATAGCCTAAACGTGTGACACCACGGGGTTTGCGGGCTACCGGCCGGATTTGTCGCGGGCATCACGCACGCCGCGGCGGATTTCCTGCACCGCGCCCAGGAAGTCCCAGAATTGCTTGGCCTGTACTTTCAGCCGGTAGTCGGTCTGGGCCAGCTGCTCTTCCACAATTTCGCTCATGCGGCTGTCCATGGTGGCCGGGGGCAGGCGCAGGTAAGCCTCGGTCTCGGAGCCGTCGCGCTCCACCAGCGCGCCGGCGTTGCGCGCAATCCTGATCATGGCGGTGTTCTCGCTCAGCGCATGGATGAACAGCAGGTCCACCCCTTCGTTGCGCGCATGCATGACGGCGCGGTCAAACAGGCGCGAGCCGTAGCCGCGCCCGCGCGCCTGCTGCGCCACCGACACGCCGAATTCCGCGCAGGAACGCAGGTCAGGGTCGGTGGAGAAAGCCAGGTGGGCCATGGCAATGAGTTCGAGCTTGCGGTTGTAGATGCCGAAGATTTCGTCGCGGTCAAAGTCCAGGCTGTCGGCGTAGCGGCGGATCTGTTCGTCGTTGGCGGCATAGCCAAAGCGCAGGTAGCGGTCCTGCGGCTGAAGTGCCAGCAGGTGGTCGGTGATGCGCTCGCGGTGGCTGGGTCCGATGGACCGGATGGGCACCACCACCGACGGCTGCTTCGCGCCCTCAGCCCGCGGCGGCGCGGGCTCGGCAACGCGCTCGCCGGGCGGACGGAAAAAATCCCGTCCCGCATCCAGCGTTGCCTTGATGAGCGCCTTGGTTTCGACCATGGACTCAATATACGGGTTTCCCCCAGTAACTCAAACCGGAAAAGACCGGGTTTACCGGGTTAGGCAGGGCTCTCCACGCCGAAAAGAATCACTTTGGCCTACACGGGCAGCGCCGTGGTGGCCTTGACGCGGTCCAGCACGAAGCTGGTCTTGCAGTCCTGCACGCTCGGGTGCTTGAGCAAGGTGTCCATGATGAAGCGGCTGTAATGCGCCATGTCGGCCACCACCACGCGCAGCAGGTAGTCCATTTCGCCGGTGAGCGCGGCGCATTCGACCACCTCGGGCCAGGTCTGCACGCTGGCGCGAAACACGTCCATCGGGTTGCGCTTGTGGCTTTCGGTGTGCTTTTCCAGCCGGACGTTCAGATACGCCGTCAGGCCCAGGCCCACGGCTTCGGGCTTGACCAGGGCCACGTACCGATCAATCACGCCCGCTTCCTCCAGCCGCTTGACGCGGCGCAGCACGGCGCTGGGCGACAGGCTCACCTGCTCGCCGATCACGTCGTAAGTTTCGCGCCCATTTTCTTGAAGACCGCGCAGGATCGCCTTATCCAGCTTGTCGAGTGCTTGCAGTTCTGCCATGGCGCAATATTACTGCGTCAAGCCCACCGGTACCCCAAAGTACCGGGTTTTTCCGGATAGTGGAAATGTCAGCTTGTTGAAAGAATCCAGTTTGCATAAAAGCACGATCGTTCGTTTTTAATTCGATCGAACATAACCAGGAGACATTCATGACCGCTTTTTTGGGGCGCAGCCTGCGCCGCTTGGGCTGGCTGCTCGCCGCTGCCCTGATGCTGACAGGCGCTTCGGCGCATGCGCAAAACGGCTACACCCAGACCCGTTATCCGATCGTGCTGGTGCATGGCCTGTTCGGTTTTGACTCGTTCCTGGGGCTGGACTATTTCTACGGCATTCCCGCGGCGCTGCGCCAGGACGGCGCGCGCGTGTTCGTGGCGCAGGTATCGGCGGCCAACAGCACCGAGATGCGCGGCGAACAGCTGCTCGCCCAGGTGAAGAACATCATGGCCATCACCGGGGCCAGCAAAGTCAATCTGGTGGGGCATTCACACGGCGGCCCAACCATCCGCTACGTGGCCGGTGTGGCGCCGCAGCTCGTGGCGTCGGCCACATCCATCGGCGGCGTGAACAAAGGCTCGCGCGTGGCCGACATCCTGCGCCGCACCGTGCCGCCGGGTACGATCTCGGAGGCCCTGGTGAACAACGCGGCCAAGGCTTTTGTGGCCCTGATCAACCTGGGCTCGGGCGGCACCAGCCTGCCGCAGACGCCGACCTCGGCGCTGAACTCGCTGACCACTGCAGGCTCTGCCGATTTCAATCGCCGCTTTCCGCAGGCCGTGCCTTCGGGCTGTGGCAGCGGCCCCGAGCTGGTGAACGGTGTGCGCTACTACTCCTGGACGGGCACCTTGCCCCTGACCAACGTGCTTGACGTCAGTGATGGGCCCTTGGGCATCATGAGCCTGGTGTTCGGCGAGGCCAACGACGGCCTGGTGTCGGCATGCTCTTCGCGCCTGGGCAAACACCTGGGGGACTATCGCCAGAACCATCTGGACGAGGTGAACCAGGTCGTGGGCTTGCGCGACTGGTTCTCGGTGGACCCGGTCACGCTGTATCGGCAGCACGCCAACCGGCTGAAGCAAGCCGGCCTGTGAAAACCCGGCGGATTGCACTGGTCGCTGTCACCGCCGCCGCAGCGCTTGGCGGCTGGTGGGCACTGCCGCAGACAGAGCCGGCGAGCACGGCAGCCGGGCAGCGCAACGCCAGCGTGATGGCGCCCGCTGCACCGCCTGCGGATGCGTCACGCCCTTTATCCGCAAGGGCGCTGGCAAGTGCCTCCGGCACCACCGCGCCGCCGGACCCGTTTCTGACCAGCGACCTGCGCCACAAGCTGGAAGCGATGCTACTGGAGGCTGGCGATGCCCCCACGCCGGCGGCATTGAAAGCCCGTCTGGCGAGCATGGTGGCCGGGCATTTCTCTCCCGGCGAAGCCACGCGGGCCCTCGCCTTGGCCGAACGCTACGTGGACTACCGGGTGGCTCTGGGCGACATCAAGCCCCCCGCCGATGCCAGCGACCCGCGCGCCTTGAGCGCCGCCGTGCAGGCGCGCCAGCGGCTGCGTGAACGTTACTTTGCAGGGGAGGAATACCAGGCACTGTTTGCACAGGAAGAAGAACTGGATCGCTTCACCATCGCGCGGCTGGAGATCGAACGCAATACCAGCCTGACGCCCGCACAGAAGCAGGCGGCGCTGAAGGACGCGCAAAGCGAATTGGGCGACGCCCACAAAGCCGTCCGCGCAGAAGCGGTCGCGCATATTGCCGTCGCCGCGCAGACAGCGTCGTTTGACGCGCAAGGCACGAGCGCGCAGGCCCGCCACGAGCAAAGGCGCAAGCAGTACGGCGATGCAGCTGCCCAGCAGCTGGCGCAACTGGACCGCGAAGAGGCACTCTGGCAGCAGCGCCTGGCCCAGTACGCCGCCGCACGCGACGCAAGGGCCACAGAGAGCCAGCTGCATCAATTGCGCCAGCAACTGTTCTCGGCCGAAGAGCAGTTGCGCATCGAGGCGGCGCTGGCGCTGCGCGCAAAATAAACGGGAGCAAGCGCCTGGCGTCAAGTCGCCTGATATCGCAATTTTCCTGCGTATAGATGATGAATTTTGGCTGTAGTCGCCACAAAACTGCCCCCGGTTGGTCCTACAGTGCATAGCATTCACACGCCTATGCAGGAGACCCCATGAACGCACCCACGCCCCAGGAAGCCCTTCAAGCCGGATCGGCGTGGGACAACCCCATGGGCACCGACGGTTTTGAGTTCATCGAATACGCCGCGCCGGACCCGCAGGCCATGGGCGAGCTGTTTGAGCGCATGGGCTTCAAGCCGATTGCCAGACACCGCCACAAGGCCGTGACGCTGTACCGCCAGGGCGGCATCAACTTCATCATCAACGCCGAACCCGACAGCTTTGCCCAGCGCTTTGCGCGGCTGCATGGTCCCAGCGTGTGCGCCATCGCGTTTCGCGTGGGCGACGCCAAGGCGGCGTACGAGCGGGCCATTTCTCTGGGCGCCTGGGGTTATGCCAACACCGCGGCGCCGGGCGAGCTGAACATCCCCGCCATCAAGGGCATTGGCGACTCCATCATCTATTTCATTGACAAATGGCGTGGCAAGAACGGCGCGAAGGACGGCGACATCGGCAACATCGGCTTCTTTGATGTCGACTTTGAGCCCTTGCCCGGGGCAGAGTTGAACCCAGCGGGCCATGGCCTGACTTACATCGACCACCTGACGCACAACGTGCACCGTGGCCGCATGGAAGAGTGGGCGGGCTTTTACGAGCGGCTGTTCAACTTCCGCGAGGTGCGCTACTTTGACATCGAGGGTCAGGCCACCGGCGTCAAGAGCAAGGCCATGACCAGCCCCTGCGGCAAGATCCGCATCCCCATCAACGAAGAGGGCAACGAAAAGGCCGGCCAGATCCAGGAATACCTGGACCGCTACCACGGCGAGGGCATCCAGCACATCGCCATGGGCTCGACCAATCTCTATGACACGGTGGATGCGCTGCAGATGAGCGGTGTGAAGCTGCTGAACACCAGCGAGACCTACTACGAGCTGCTGCCCAAGCGGATCCCCGGCCTCACCGAGAACATTGCGGACCTGCAGTCGCGCAACATCCTGGTAGACGGCAAACCTGAAGAACTGCTGCTGCAGATCTTCAGCGAAAACCAGCTGGGCCCGATCTTTTTTGAGTTCATCCAGCGCAAGGGCAATGAGGGCTTTGGCGAAGGCAACTTCAAGGCGCTGTTTGAAACCATGGAGCTGGACCAGATGCGCCGCGGCGTGCTGGCGCCAAAGGCCTGAGACAGACCATGGCCGTTGAACCTGTTGTCTATGGCGCCAGCGAGCGACCGCCGCGCGGTGACTACAGCCGCGCGGGCGCCGACTACACCTGCGCGCAGAACTACGCCAGCTACACGGCGGCCGACCACGACACCTACCGCCGCCTGTACGAGCGCCAGGCCGCGCTGCTGCCGGGGCTGGCCTGCGACGAATTCATCGCGGCGCTGCCGTCGCTGGGTGTGAAGGACCGCATCCCGCGGTTTGAGGAAATCAACGAGCGGCTGCACAAGGCGACGGGCTGGGAGATCGTGGGCGTGCCGGGGCTCATCCCCGAGGTGCCGTTCTTCACGCTGCTGGCCAACCGCAAGTTCCCGGTCACAGACTGGATCCGCACACCCGAAGAGTTTGACTACATCGTCGAGCCCGACATCTTTCACGACCTGTTCGGCCATGTGCCGCTGCTGTTCAACCCGGTGTTTGCCGACTACGTGCAGCGCTACGGCCAGGGTGGGCTGAAGGCCAACGACCTGGGCGCGTGCGAGCTGCTGAGCCGGCTGTACTGGTACACGATCGAGTTCGGCCTGATCCGCCAGAGCGACGGCCTGAGGGCGTACGGCGCAGGCATCCTGAGTTCATCGGGCGAACTGCGCCATGCCGTCACCAGCCCCGAGCCGCAACGCGTGCCACTGGCGCTGGAGCGCACCATGCGCACGCGCTACAAGATCGACAGCTTCCAGCAGACCTACTTCGTCATTGACAGCTTCCAGCAGCTGTTTGACATGACGGCACCGGATTTCGCGCCGGTGTATGAGCGGGTGAAGGCGCTGCCCGAACTGGCGGCGGATGCGGTGGTGGCCGGCGAAGCGACCATCGCCGCCTGAGCTCCAGCGCGCCGCCCATGGCGCACACACAACAAATCAGGCAGGCCCGCCAGAAAAGCACGGGCAGGTGTTTCCGCCGGCCGTTTCCTCCTACAAAATGGGGAGGCTTTTTCCGCCGGTTACACCTACCATGCCTGCTCCCTGGACCGAAACCCCCTTTTACTTCCCGCAGTTCACCAAGGTGATCACTGTGCTGGATGTGGTGGAGTCGGTCCGGCTCATGGAACAGGACGAGCATGACTTCATCCAGCGGTGGCACTATTTTGTGGAGTACGCGCGTGAGCACGTGCTGCCGCAGCATGGTGGCCGCATGCTCAAGAGCCTGGGTGACGGGCTCATGCTGGAGTTTGCGGAGGCGCAAGGCTGCATGAGAGCATCTTTCGAACTGCAGGACTTCTGCCGACTAGGTAATCAGAACCGTCCAGCAGAGATGCAAATGCATTTGCGCGTGGGCGCACACCTGGCGGAGTTCGTCGCGGATCAACACGACATTTATGGAACGGATGTCAACCTTACCGCTCGCATCGCAACGCTTGCTGGCCCGGGCGAAATCGTCGTTACAGCCAGTGTGCGAGATCAGTTGGCGGCAGGGTTGGACGCGGACATTGAGGACCTGGGAGAGTGCCACCTCAAACATGTTCATGAACCCGTACGCGCATACCGCATAGGACCCGTTGGCCATGCCCCCGTCATTGAGCGCGGTTCAGGAGCCAAGCAAGACCTTCGCCCCACAATAGCGGTTATTCCCTTTGCTTCGCGAGGGGGTGAGCAAGATCATCTCGTTGTTGGCGAACTCATTGCTGACGGAGTCATTTCCCAGCTCTCTCGAAGCCGAGAATTACGTGTAATTTCAAGGTTGTCCACGACGGCCTTTAGGGGGCGCACCGGTGCCATGCCTGAAATCGAAGCGCACTTGGACGCGACATTTGTTTTATCCGGCAGTTACGTTACCAGTGGCGCAAAAATCCTCATCACTGCCGAGCTCGCTGATGCACGCAACAACGAAATAATCTGGTCGGACAGGATATCTGGTGACATCGCAGATATTCTTCAACTCCAAAGCTCTTTGCTCAATTGGCTTGCAGCTGTCACCACCCGTACGCTGATGGACGCGGAAGTTTTGCGCTCGCTCGCCGAGCCGTTGCCGCGGCTGGATAGTAGCTCGCTCCTGTTAGGTGGTATCGCGATGATGCACCGGTCGTCCGTCAATGATTTTGAACGTAGTCGCAAAGCATTGGACACCCTCATAGAGAGACACAGCCGCATTGCCACCCCCAGAGCGTGGTTGGCGAAGTGGCACATCATGCGCATTATTCGTGGGCTAAGTGATTCGCCACAGCGCGACACGCAGATGGCGCTTGATCAAACAAAACGTGCATTGGACAGTGAACCTGAGAACGCGCTAACGCTCGCAGTTGAAGGCTACGCGTATTGCCAATTACTTGGGGATTTCAATACTGCCAGTGATCGGCTCTCAAGAGCAATCTCCTCCAATCCCAACGAGCCAATGGCTTGGCTATTCAAAAGCGTCGCGTCATCCATGTGGGGATCCACACCGGACTCCGTAAACGAAGCCGAATACGCGCGAGCCCTCTCTCCCATCGACCCATTGGGGTATTACTTTGATCTGCTGATTGCCAATGCCCTACTGGCCGACCATGCGCATGAGCGGGCGATCGTATTCGCCAAAAAATCGCTAAAGGCAAACCGGCATCACTCACCTACATTGCGAGTGCTACTTACCGCTCAGGCAGAACTTGGAACTTTGGACCAAGCACAGGAAACACTAAAAGTACTTCTCGGCGAAGAACCCGGATTGACGGTTTCAGCCTACCTCGCGATGGGTAGTGCGAACAGCGTCACCCGCCAAAGATGCGCAAACGCCCTTCGTCAACTTGGCCTTGCGGAGAGATGAATTTTGAATCATTTAAGGAGTTGAAATGAGTGCTTTGGGCGGTGGCTTTGGTGGCGGGTTCGGAGGCGGTTTTGGCGGCGGCTTCGGCGGAGGGTTCGGCGGAGGGTTCGGGGGCGGATTCGCTCAACCCCAATTTGCGGATTCGCCGCTTGTGGTTGGTGCTTTGAACAACAACAGAGCCGCGCTGACGGGCCCATTTCAAGGCGCAAGCATTCCGTTCGTGCCGCCCACACCTCTTGACACACCGGAGCGTCTGGCTTATTGGGCAGCAGGCCCGCGTATGGCGGTGTGCCAGCTTGAGCTCCTTTCAGGATTGAACTTCAGCGTAGCCCAAAGCAAGGGCGCCATGACGCTGGGCTTTGTGGATTTGAACAAGAAGCCCCTCAAGAACCTCGCTTTGGCGCGCTTGGTGCGGCCGACGGAAAAGATTTTCAAGCAGCAATTGGATCTGGTCTCGAACTACTCTGAACTGCGCGACGACCGCGGCGCGGAGATTCTGGCGCAAGTCAATGGCGGTGGGGCATTTTGGGCGTCCATCGTTGGATTAACAGCCCATCGCCACAAGTACACAGTTGAGTTGCTTGATCTGGCGATGTCCCTTGCCACACATGTGGAAATGCGGTTCAAGCATGGTTTCGCGTGCCAGCGACCGGTAGAACTTTCACCCCAGATTCAGCCGATGATCTCCACACCCGGCCATGCAACCTGGCCCAGCGGGCACGCGACTGAAGCGTATCTGACCTGTTCGCTGCTTCATTCGCTTTTACCGCATGGAAATAAATACCGGGAGCAGCTTGAACGCCTGGCAGCGCGCATTGCAGTTAATCGCACAGTGGCGGGGCTCCACTATCCCGTGGACAGTGCGGTTGGCCGCCTGCTGGGTACGTCACTGGCAGATTACATGGTGGCACGCTGCACCAATGGTGCCAAGTTGCACGAACGCGGCTTTGACGGGCGTAAATTTCACGGTGCCAAAGGTCAGGTGATTGATTTTGACCCCCGCGTTTCCATGGTGGACAACCAAAGTGGTTACTATGAATTCTCATCGGTGACCGGAAGCGTCGCCGCCTCACCCTTGCTCCAGTTCATGTGGAGCAAGGCAGTTGAGGAATGGAAACCCTTGAAGTAGGTCACGTCATGCACTGGAGCGCATTGCCTAAAGGCAGTTTCACCGGCATCGACTGGGCGATGCCCGGTGCCACTGCCGGCTTTGATCCCTATCTTGTTTGGGCAGAGACAGACAACTTCGCAGCCTACGGGCTGGACGGCCCACCAGCGTGGTTGCCATTTCTCATTGAACTTTCACCTGGCGTCAGTATTGCGCAGTTCAAGGCGGCCGCCTCGGTCAAATGGATTCATGTGCCCGATGTGTACACGTCAAGGGCCGCGCCTGCCGGTCTGCGTTACTGCACCGCCCGCGTCAGGCCCGCATTTTTCAAGCAAATTCGTCCTGGCGGAAACTTGCACGGGCTCGTCAAACGAATGGAACTGGGCTTGCCCGCTGGCCAAAATGTGGATGACCCAACGGCACCCAACCCCAGGGCCGGCACCGCCGCCAGCGCACAACTTTCCGGCAAAGTGCTTGGCGTCATTGATGGCGGCTTTGCTTTTGCCAATGCCAATTTTCTGCGCAATGGGCGTGCGCGCATACAGCGATTTTGGCGCCAGGATAAGCAAGGCATTGGCAATGCCCCGGCGGGACTGGGCTATGGCCATGAGCTAAGTGCCGCACAAATCAACCATGCGATGCAAAGCAATGTCTACGGTGGCCTGGTGGACGAAACTGCTGTTTACGATCATTTCAAGATGGGGATGGAGCTGAACAAGCGTGTAAACCACGGGACTCATGTTCTGGATATCGCCGCTGGTCCACGCACGGTGCTGGCCCAGATCGCGGGCGTGCCGCCCCACCTGGATGCGCCGCCGAGTTGGGCGCAAGCCGATGACGACGCCAGCCAGTGCGATATCGTTGCCGTTCAGTTGGATTGGCATACGGTGGTTGACACCTCGGGTGGCTCGATGACTGTCCATATCATGGACGCGTTGATGTATCTTCTGTCGCAATGCGCACCGAGCGCAAAGCTTGCAGTCAACCTGAGCTGGGGCACCTTGGCGGGCCCGCATGACGGGTCGTCTGTCCTGGAAGCTGCGATGGGTCAGCTTGTTCAACTCAAAGCTGACGGACTGCAAATTGTGCTGCCCGTCAGCAACAACTACCAGAGTCGAACTCATGCAAATCTGACATTGGCCAATGGCGAAAGCGCAGTGCTGCACTTGCGTGCGCAGCCGGATGACATAACGCAAAATTTTCTGGAGCTATGGGTTCCCGCCGGCGCACAAGGAATCACCGTGGAAGTTACCCCGCCCGGTCAAGCCAGTCTTTCGCCGTTGGCTTGGGGCGAATCTGGGAGCTGGAATACCCGGCAAGGAGCGCCACTATGCGCGCTGATCTATCCTGAATCGGTGGCTATTGGCGTGAACGGTACTTGCGCGCTGGTGGCAGTATCACCCACGTTTTCATTCAAAAAGAACATTTCGGTAGCCCCCAGCGGCGTGTGGCAAATCAAACTCACCAACACCTTGCCCGGGAAAGTCACGGTCGATGCCTATGTGGAGCGTGATGACCAGATCATTGGCGTGCGTACAGGCGCCAGGCAATCCCACTTCGAAGACCGGTTTTACAACACCACCGGCGACCCAGATCAATGGGTGGATCACCCTGAGAATCCGTCGCTGATCCGCCGCAGCGGCAACTTCAACAGCATCGGTACGGGCGCGCGCACTGTCTCGGTGGGTGGCAAGCGCATCTCGGATGATTCATGGGCCCGCTACTCGCCGCGCAAGCCAGATCCCGACGCATCACGCCCGGAACGCCCTGGCGTCGTCAAGGTCCCGGACACACACGCCTACAGCGACGAAAATCCGATCCTTCTGGGGCTGAAAGCGGCAGGCACACGCAGCGGCGGGGTGGCGCGGCTGGTGGGCACCAGCGACGCTGCACCGCAGGTCACCCGCAAGATTCTCAACGGAATGTGAGCCAGCGCGGCTACCAGCGCGCTGGCAGCTTCTTTTTGAGCGTGATGCGCTTGACGCCCAGCTCGATGTAGCCGCCCTTTTCCAGGTCCTTGAGCAGGCGGCTGACCATTTCGCGCGAGGCGCCTACGCGGCTGGCCAGCGCCTGGTGGGTGAGGTCCTGCAGCAGCACGGGGGCGTCGGCGCTGGCGGGGCCTTCGTAGCTTTCCAGCGTGGCCACCAGGCGGCCGTACACGTCCAGCAGCGCCATGTTGCGGGCGGTTTCGGTGGCGGCCCGCGCGCGGCGGATGACCTGGGCCACCAGGTCCAGCGCAAATTCGGGTTCGGCCGTGAGGTGCTCGCGCAGGGCTTCGCGGCTCACGATCGAGCAGGTGCACGGCTCCAGCGTCATGACGGAAGCCGAGCGCGGCCCGCCGTCCAGCCACATTTCGGCAAAGTAATTGCCGGCGTTGATCTCGCCGTAGGTCAGCTCGCGGCCGTCGGCGTCGGTCGCAAAGACCTTGACCTTGCCGTCCAGCAGCACAAACAGCGAATCACCAATCTCGCCTTCGTTGATGATGATGCTGTTCTTTCGGTAATTGCGGAACGTGCCGCGCAGCGCCAGGCTGCGCAGGCCCGGGCTCAGTGCGGCGACGAGCTTTTCATGGGTGGATGAAAGGCTTGGTGTGATCATGGCGTTTCCCTCGCTTGAGGAAACTCTAGCATGGCGACACGTCAGTGCATCTGCTCGTGCATGACCGATGGCGCCACCGGCGGCAGCACGGCCACGCGGTTGATCAGCTCGCGCACGCCGCTGGATCGGGTTTTGGCGCACAGGCTGCGCACATGGCTGCGCACGGTGGACACGGCCACTTTCATCTGCACGGCAATCTCGGGGGCTGAATAGCCCTGGCACAGGATGCCCAGCACATGCTCTTCGGTGCTGGTCAGGCCATGCGTGCGTGCAAAGAAGCAAAGCATCAAGGTTTCGCACACTGATGCGCGGGAGAAGATCAGCGCGGCATGCGCGGGGCTGGTCCCGGCATCGGCGCGCAGTGGCAGCACCGCCAGCGTCAGCGCCACCGCGCTGCCCGAGGCGGGCATGGACACCAGGCTGCGCTTGCCGCGACCGGCTTTGGCCAGCGCCTCCTGCAGGGCGCGGGCGTCGTCGGGGCACACCGTCTTGAGCTGCTGGTCTACCGTGCCCAGCACACGAAACCGCCCCAGCTCCTGGCGCGCCAGCTGGTTGGCCTGCACCACGCGGCCCTGCAGCGTGACCACCACCACGCCAAAGGCCAGCTCGTTCATCAGCAGGAACGCCAGCCCCGGCTCCGCGCCGGCGCCACCACCGGCCAGCAGGTTGGCCCCTGCGAATTCGCCATTCAAAAGCATGTCCATGATCTGCCGCCCCAACGTTGTTGCTCTTGTTTCCAAGCGTAAGAACAAGCGGATGGATCGGGCGGTGAATATGCCCGGTGCTTTTGTGAAAAATTAACAGGCTGCGCGCACTCAGGACCAGGGCGTCAGCGCCGAGCGGGTCTCATCCAGCAGCCTGTGCAGCTGGGTCATGCGCGCGCCCATGTCGCCGCCCAGGCCGGTCTTGGCGTCGGCCTCCAGCGTGGCGCACACGGCCTGGATGGCCACGGCGCCGATGTTGCCCGCCGCGCCCTTGAGCGCGTGGGCCGCCCGCGACAGCTCCTCCGCGTCGCCTGCGGCGATGGCCTGGCCGATGGCATCCAGCCGGCGCGGCGCGTCTGCAATGAACAGGCCCACCACCTCGCGCGTCATGCTCAGGGCTTCGTCGTCGAATTCCTTGAATTCGTTGAGCCGGCTGAAATCCATGACCGGGCCTGCGGGCCCGGCGGCGTCCACCGGCGCGGCCTGCAGCGCTGCGGGGGCTGCCGGCGCCTGCGCGGCGCCTGCTTCGGCGGGCGCCCTGGCCTGCACCCATTTCTCGATCGCCTGGGCCAGGGCCGAGACCTGCAGCGGCTTGGTCAGGTAGTCGTTCATGCCGGCGGCTTCACAGCGCGCGCGGTCTTCGGCAGACGCCGCCGCGGTCAACGCGATGATGGGCGGCGCACGGCCGCCCCAGGCCGCCTGGATCTGCTGCGTGGCCTGCAGCCCGTCCACATCGGGCATGTTCACGTCCATCAGGATCGCATCTATCGTGCGGCCATGCACCATGGCGTGGGCCACCACCTCCACCGCTTCGCGGCCGTCCACGGCGGTCAGGATGTCGTAGCCCAGCTTGAGCAGCATGGCGCAGGCCACCTTGAGGTTGACCGCGTTGTCGTCGGCCACGAGCACCGTGGCGTGCTTCTTCACGTCCATCACCAGGGTGCCGGCCTTGCTGCCGCCGGCGTTGTCGGACGATATGCAGCGTGCAATCGTGTCAAACAGCTGGCTCTGGCGCGCGGGCTTGAGCAGTCGCGCGTCAAACAGGCTGGCGTTTTCGTCGCCGGCGGGCATAAAGCCGGAGCTGAGCAGCAGCAGCGGTATGTCGCGCCATTCGGGGTGGGCCCGGATGGTGCGCGCCAGCGTCACGCCGTCCATCTCGGGCATGTGCATGTCGGTCACGATGATGTCGGGCAGCCAGTCATCGGCGCCGCCCTGGCCGGCACGCTCCAGCAGCGCCAGTGCCTGGGCGCCCGATTCGGCGCTGATGACCTCCATGCCCCACAGCTGCAGCTGGCGCGTGAGGATGCGCACGTTGGTGGCATGGTCGTCCACGATCATGGCGCGGTTGGCTTTGAGCGTGCCGAGCACGGCCGGGCCCAGCGCGGCCGCGACTTCGTCGGTGGGCTCTGCAGCGATGGTGAACCAGAATGTGGAGCCGTGGCCCAGTTCGCTTTGTACGCCTATCGTGCCATCCATCAGCTCGACCAGCCGCTTGCAGATGGCCAGGCCCAGGCCGGTGCCGCCGTATTTGCGCGTGGTGGACGCGTCCACCTGGGTGAATGCCTCGAACAGCGACTCCAGCCGTTGCGGGGGTATGCCGATGCCGCTGTCGGTGACGCGGAACTCGATGACGCTTCGGCCCCTGCCGTCGTCGGGCTTGAGCAGTCGGACCTGTACTGTCACCTCGCCCTTGGCGGTGAATTTCACGGCGTTGTTCACCAGGTTGATCAGCACCTGGCGCAGCCGTGTGATGTCGCCCTTGATGGCAGCAGGCATGCCCCCGGGGCGCGCTTCGGCTACGTCCACGATCAGCTCCAGCCCCTTTTCGCGCGCGCGCGGGGCGGCGATATCGCAGGCTTCTTCAACCGCGCCGCGCAGGCTCAGTGGTTCTGATTCGAGGTCGAGCTTGCCGGATTCGATTTTCGAGAAGTCCAGGATGTCGTTGATCACGGCCAGAAGCTGATCGCTGGACAGGCGCACGGTCTGCAGGTAGTCGCGCTGCTCGGCGTCCAGCGGCGTCTCGGCCAGCAGGGTGCTCATGCCCACCACGCCGTTGAGCGGCGTGCGGATTTCGTGGCTCATGGTGGCCAGGAAGGCGGCCTTGGCGCGCGCCGCGGCCAGCGCCTCTTCGCGCGAGGCGGCCAGCTCCGCGGTGCGCTCCTGCACCCGTGCTTCCAGGGTTTCGTTGGCCTCCTGCAGCGCGCGCGCGTCGGCCTTGACCTGTTCGCGGTAGCTTTGCAGTTGCTGCGCGCTGTCGTGAAGCACTTCGGACAGTTGCCGGATTTCCCGGATGCGCGTCGCCTGGTCTATCACGGGCACATCGCCGCGGCCGATCTGCCCGGCCGCCTCGCTCAGCCGGCGCAGCCGGCGGCCGATGCCGGTGGCGACCAGCAACGCAATGAGCGTGGACAGGGCCACCAGCGCGGCGATCACGCCCAGCGAGACTTTCCAGGCCCGGCTGATCTCGGCCGTGAAGTCGGTCTCGGGCGCGGCCACCACCAGCGTCCAGCGCAGGCCCAGGCCCTCGCCAAACGGGCGCTGCACCATCAGCAAGGTGCCTGCGTCGGTGCGCAGGCGCTGAAGGCGTGTGTCGCTGGCCACCGTGTCGGCACTGCGGCTGGCCCACAGGGCCTGCAAGCCCGCAAAGCTGGCGCGGATGACGCTGTTGGCGCTATCGCCTGGGCTGCGGCGCTCTGTGCGGCCATTGACCTGCGCGAACAGGGCATCGCCGGCGGAGCTGGCCACCAGCGCGCCTTTTTCGTCCACCACGAAGGCAGCGCCGCGCGAGCTGATGCGCTGTGTGCGCAAGGCGTCGGCCAGGTGCTTGAGGTACAGGTCGGTGCCAAACACGCCTGCCGCGCCGCCATCGGCAGCATAGACCGGCTGCGACAGGCTCACCATGAGCTGGCCCTGCTGCACCTGCACGGCCGAGAACACCCGGCCCTTGGCCTCCATGGCGCCGGCATACCAGAATCGGGTGCGCGGCTCGTAGCGTCCGTCTTCGGTGCGCAGCGGCCGGCTGCGGTCGCCCGGGCGCTGGGCCAGATAGAAGCTGCGGGCTGCGTCGTCACCGCGGCGGATGCCCACGCGCACGCCATCCGGCGTACTCTCAACGCCGAAGTATTCGCCGCGTGCATTGCCAAAGTACAGCAGGGGCACCGAAGGCGACTGGCGCGTCAAGGCAAACGCCATGGATTCAAATTGCGCCGGCTCACGCAGCCACGCCTGCGCCTGCTGCACCTGGGCGGGCGTCATGCGCTCGGGGAACAGGCCGTTGAGCACGCCATGGGCCTGGCGCAGGTGGTCTTCGGTGCCGGACTGGACCAGGCCGGCCACATGGGTAAGGATGCTGCCGGCCAGGTCTTCAGCCGCCTGCGAACTGGCCCGCGCCATGAGCCAGGCCACCAGCACTGCGGGCACCAGCGTGAGCAGCAGCAGGCTGACGCCCAGTATCCTGCGCAGCGAATACAGACGCATCAGCGCGGCCTGACGCTCAGAGGGCCAGGCCGACGACCTCGGCCGCATCCAGGGGCACTGAACGCCCGGGCAATTCCACCAGGGCGCGGCGGTCGATCCGCACTGCGCCGGTGATGCTGCGCAGCGTGTTCACACTGGCGGTAATGGCCCAGCCCAGCTCATGAGCCTGCTTTTGCAGCAGCATGGTGGCGCTGACGGCGTCGCCCACCGGCAGTGTCTGCGCCGCCGTGCCGTGCAGTGGGTCCTGCAGCACGGTCAGCGTGACGGGGCCGCTGTGCAGCGCCACGTTGACCTCGAACCGCGGCAGCTCGCGCCCCGGGTACTGGGCATGCAGGTACTGCCGGATGGCATGGGCCGATTCGACCAGGCCCAGGCCGGCGCGCACCGCGCGCAATCCATGGTTGACGGATTTGGTGTCGGTGCTGTCCACGAACACGGCCAGCAGGCCCTCGCCAATGAACTGCATGTGCCGCGCACCGAACAGGTGGACGGTGTCGCCCGCGCTGCCGTAGAACTTCTTGACCAGCTCGGTCAGCTCGGCGCTGCTGAGTTTTTCAGCCACTGTCGCGTAATTGGGTATGTCCACGAACAGTACAGTGGCGTGATCGAACTTGACGTCGCCCTCGCTGCCGTCACCCGAGGGCCAGCGCTCGCTGAGCTCCTTGGCCAGGCGCTGTTCGTACAGCTTGGCCAGGTTGTGCTTCTGGTCTTCCAGCGCGGCCTGGACGGCGGCGCCCACGGCCATGGTCTGCAGCGTGGCCTGCATGACGCGCTTGTTCAGCTGCGCGGCAGCGGCCTCGCGCAACTCGCCTGGCCGAAACGGCTTGGTGATGTAGTCGTCCGCCCCGGTGGTCATGCCGATGCGCATGTGGGCGCGCTCCTGCAGCGACGTGAGCAGGATGACCGGCGTGGCCGCCAGTGCGGCGTTCTGGCGCACCGCGGCCAGCATCTGGAAGCCGTTCAGCTCGGGCATCTGCACGTCGCTGATGATCAGGTCCGGCCGGTGTTCCTGCACCAGTTGCAGGCCCAAGGCACCGTTTTCCGCGGTCAGTACGTCGTAGCCGTCTTTTTTGAGCACCGACGCCACGAGCATTCGCGTGCCGGCATCGTCTTCCATGACGACGATCAGGGGCATCGTTTGTATCCTTTTGTAGTCTGCCAACGCTTGGCTGCGACAAGGGGCCGGGCCCGCTTGTCCTCTCGGGGGACTATCTCACAGCGCGTCGATTTTCGCCAGCGACGCGTGCATGACAAGCGGATCAAAAGCCAGTGCAACATGAGGTACGCCCGCGATGAACCGGTTGTCGGCGCCGGGCAAGGTCGCCGTGGACGCCGGGAACACGATGTTGTCGCAGTTGGAATACCAGCAGGTAAAGCCCTGACGGCGCGCCGGCGCCTCTGCCGCACCCAGCGCCCCCAGCCATTCGCTGCCCAGGATCATCTGGCGGCCATTGACGGCACGGCTGAAGCGGCCCAGCCACGTCCCGCCGTGTGGCGAGCCAATGGTCACGACATGCGCCACGCGGGCGTCTGCCGCCGCCATGCGCAGCCAGGCTCTGGCCACCAGCCCGCCCATGCTGTGGCACACCAGCACCGGAGGCCGGCCCGCAGCCGCGCTCACCTGCGCCACTGCCTCGTCGATGGCGCGCGCGTAGTCATCGATCGAGCCGAATAGCGGCTCCAGGTTGACGGCGGCAAACGGGTGGCCGCTGTGCCTTAACCGCTGCAGCCAGGGCGTCCAGAAGCCGCGATTGCACATGAAGCCGTGGATCAGCACCACGCCGCAGCGCCCCGGTGTAAAGGTGCCCGGTGCCACGCAATCCGGGACCGCATTGGAAAAAAACGGCTGGCGCCAGCAGAACACCTGCAATGCAACCCAGGTTTCGCGCCACCAGGCACGCAGCAACTGAGTCGCAGACGCCTGCGGCGCAGGGTCCGTGCGGTTGACGCGGCGCAGCAGGATGAACTCGACCGCCAGGAACAAGGCATGACCTAACGCCAGCACAGCGGTGCCGCCAAGTGCCATTGCCGGTGAACGCGGCCACGCCCACACGAGCCAGGCCGCCAGACTCAGGCCCAGCGCCAGGACGACAGCTTGCTGCAGGCGGGCGATCACGGGGCACGCCCGCCGTCAGGCCAGCGCCACGTCGCGCCCGGACAGCTCCCGCACCAGCCCTTGTGCCAGGCGGTTGACGATGCCGTAGATCGACAACTGCGGATTGGCGCCAATGCTGGTGGGAAACAGGGAGCCGTCGTGCACGGACAGGTTGGCGACCTGCCAGTGGCGCCCGTCGGGACGCGTCACGCCCTGGCTTTCACTTGCAGCCATGCCGCAGCCGCCCATCACATGGGCGCTCATGAACTTGGTAAGCAATGGCTTCATGGGCAGGGCCCGGATCGCATCCTGCGCCTCCTGCCAGCGGGTGTAGGGGCGCGCCAGCTCATGCACCGGCAACACCTGCCGCGCACCGGCGGCAAACTGGATTTCAGCCATGCTCAACAACGCCCGGCGGGCGCCGTCCATCACAAAACCCGTGAGCGGATAGTCCAGCGAGGCCGAGCCGTCAGACCGCACACCCACCGTGCCACCAGCGGCCTCTTCATGAAAGCCGTCGCGCAGCAAGGCAAGCAACACATGGGTTTGCGGGAACTGGCGCAAAAGCGCCGCATGGTCGGTGCCATAGCCCGCCACGGTGGACGCGAAGATCACCGGATGCAGCGGTGGCGCCTCCAGCTTGTACCCCATCGCCCCATCGATGGGGCTGGTCTCCAGGAAATGGTCGGTGTAGATGGTCTGCGGCGCGCCTTGCCAGCCTTCAACCTTGCCCGGCATGACGGCGGCGGACACCACCACCGGGTGAAGGAAGGTACGCTTGCCCAGCCGCGCATGGGGGTCAGGCGCCCCGGAGCGCAGCAATACGGCCGGTGAATTGATGGCGCCGGCCGCCAGCACATAGTGGCGCGCCGTCACACGAATCGGCGGGTGTGTTTCATCGACCGCGCCGTTGCCGCGCACGGCAACACAGTGCAACGCCTGAATGCGGTCGCCGGCAAACTCAAACCGCTCGGCGCGCGTCTCGGTCAGCAGCGTCGCGCCGCGCTCCAGCGCCGCGGGGATCGTGGTGACCAGCATGGACTGCTTGGCGTTAGTCGGGCAGCCCATGCCGCAGGAGCCGAGGTTCCAGCAGCCTTTGACATTGCGGTGGATTGCAGCTGCTGAAATGCCGAGCCGGGCCGCGCCCCGGCGCAGCAGGTCGTTGTTCTCGTTGGGTGGCGTCAGCCAGGGGCTGATGCCCAGGCGCTGCTCGGCTTGCGCGAAGTACGGCGAAAGCCCGGCATCGGTGTAGCTGGCGAGGCCAAAGTGCTGCTGCCAGTAGGCCAGCGTGGCCGGTGGTGTGCGAAACGAGCTGGTCCAGTTGACCGTGGTGGAGCCCCCTACACATCGCCCCTGCAGGATGCTGATGGCCTTGTCGTCGGTCTTGCGCGCCGCGCTTTCCTGGTACAGCATGGGGTAGGCCTGCGCCTCCTGCTGCTTGAAGTCCGAGCTGCTGCGAAGCGGCCCTTCCTCGATGATCACAACGCTGAGCCCGGCGCGCGCCATCAGCTCGGCGGTGATGCCTGCGCCCGCCCCCGAGCCGATGATGGCCACGTCGCACGACAAGCTGCGTGGCGGCGGCGGCCGGCTGCCGCCATGGACCTTCCAGCCTCGCTGCAGGCCTTCGCGGATCGGGTCTTGCACTGTGCTCATGGAACGTCAGGCTTTCAAAGCTTCAGCGGGCCCGGGTAGCCCAGCTGGGCCCAGGTCTGCTCGTCGGAAAAATAGGCGCCGCCCACGATGTCGTGCAGGGCGTGATAGGCCTGCTGGCGCAGGCTCAGCGCAGATACGCGCATGGACTGCAGGGCGTGCTGCAACTGCGGCACGGTTGCGTGGGGCCAGTCAGCTGCCAGCCCGGCAACGGCCTTGCGGCCAGGTGCGCCGGCCAGCAAGGCCAGCAGCAGCGACAGCTCCTTCTGCACGTGCGGCGGCAGCGCCACCACCAGGGCATCCACGCGGTCCAGTAAACCGTCCAGCGCCGCCTCGCGGGCCACAGGCGGCGTCGGCAGGCTGCCCTCCAGGATGGCGGCGCCGGTGGCGCGAAACACCGCTCGGCCACCTGCGCCGAGCTTGCCCTGCACGATGCCGGGCTTGAGCAGGGCCACGCCGCCGCCCGCCAGGGCCAGCAGCACGGCGGACGCGGCGCCCAGCTTCATCAGGCTTCTTCTTTGCATCGGACCACTATCGCACGCCAGCGCTGCAGCCCTGTAGAGGCCGGCGCCTAGATAGACTCGGGGTTTGTATGGAAGCCGCCCACCAGATCCGCGACGCTGTCGCGCAAGTCACCCGGCTGCGCGATGCGTGCGCTGCGGATGCGGCGTTGCACGCCGCTGTGATTGCCGTCAAGGCGCTTCAGGCACGCCGCTTTGCCGGCACCTATGCGGATCTGCTTGCGGGCGGCCCGCACGCCGCCGCCGCGCGCTTTTTCCTGGAAGAGCTGTACAGCGACAAGGATTTCGCCGAGCGTGATGCACAGTTCTCGCGCATTGCCGGGGCGGTGCAGCGCCTGTTTCCGCAGCAGGTGGTGGCGACGGCGGTGGCGCTGGCGCAGTTGCATCTGCTGACGGAGCAACTGGACCACGCCATGGGCCTGGCATGGTTGGACACAACCGGCACGGAAGGTGGGCGCTACGTAGCGGCCTGGCGCGCCGTGCGCCGGCGTAACCAGCGCGAGGACCAGCTGCGCGTTGTGCTTCGCATCGGACAGGAAATGATCAAGCTCACGACCACGCCCGGCCTGCGTCTGATGCTCAAGATGATGCGCGGGCCGGCCGCTGCCGCGGGCTTGGGGTCTTTGCAGGCGTTTCTGGAGGCCGGCTTCGATACATTTGGTGCGATGGCGCGTCAAAGAGGCAGCGCGCAGGCCTTCCTGGACCTGGTGGCGCAACGCGAAGCCGCATTGATCGCCATGCTGTTTGACGCGTCACCTGTCGCCTGTGAGACCGAACTGCAACGCACCCTAGGACTTGCCCGGTAGCCGCCAACCATGCACCGCTTTGACAATGGCGGCAAAGGAAATTCACATGGACAAGATCTGGCTGAACAGTTACCCCGCCGGTGTGCCGCACACTGTCGACCCCGACCAGTACAAATCGCTTACCCACCTGCTTGAAGAATCATTCCGGAAGAATGCGGCGAGCCCGTTCTCCGTCTGCATGGACCGCTGGATGTCCTATCGGCAACTGGACGAACTGTCCGGCGCCCTGGGTGCGTGGCTGCAGGCGCAGGGACTGGAGCCGGGCGCGCGCGTGGCCATCATGCTGCCCAACATTCCCCAGTTCGCGGTGACCATGGCCGCGATTCTTCGCGCGGGGTACACCTGCGTCAATGTCAATCCGCTGTACACGGCACGTGAACTGGAGCACCAGCTCAGGGATTCCGGGGCGACGGCGATCGTCATCCTCGAGAACTTTGCCAAGACACTTGAAGAAGTGATCGACAAGACGCCTGTGCGCCATGTGGTGATGGCCTCCATGGGCGATCTGCTGGGGTTCTGGTTCGGTATGTGGATAACCTTCGCTGTTCGCCATCTGGCCAAGATGGTGCCGGCGTACAAGCTGCCGCTGGGAGATGGGCGCAAGGTCACCGCCTTCAATCGGGCCGTGGCCGAAGGCACCGCCATGGCGCTTCGCCCGAGCCAGGCGACCCTGGACTCCGTTGCCTTCCTTCAGTACACCGGGGGCACGACCGGGCTGTCCAAGGGCGCCGTGCTCACACACCGCAACATCGTCGCAGCCATTCTGCAGGCGGAGGCATGGTTCACGCCGGCGCTGCGCCGCGTGGGCGATGTCAGCAAGACCAACAGCATTGCTGCCCTACCGCTGTATCACATCTTTGCGTTGACGCTTAGCCTGCTGGCGATCCGCTGGGGATCGCACATGACGCTGATTCCGAACCCTCGGGACTTCGGCAAGTTCATCGAAGTATTGAAGAAACGGCCATTCCATATGCTGCCGGCAGTCAATACGCTTTTCAATGCGCTGCTGCAGCACCCGCAGTTCAAGTCGATCGACTTTTCCCCGCTCTGTGTATCGCAGGCGGGTGGCATGGCCGCGTCTGAAGGTACGGCGCGCCACTGGCAGGAAGTGACCGGGTGCCCAATGGTGGAAGGCTGGGGCATGAGCGAGACTTGTGCGATCGGCACCAACAACCCTGTCGTCACGCGGGAGTTCACCGGCACCATCGGGCTGCCCTTGCCCGGGATCGACATCGCGATCAAGGACGACGACGGCAATTCGTTGGCGCAAGGCGAGTCGGGCGAGATCTGCATTCGCGGCCCGAACGTGATGACCGGGTACTACAACCAGCCGGAAGAGAATGCCAAGGCATTTACCGCTGATGGCTTCATGCGTACCGGAGATATCGGTGTCATGGACGAGCGCGGTTACACCAAGATTGTGGATCGCAAGAAGGACATGATCCTCGTGAGCGGGTTCAACGTCTTTCCCAATGAACTGGAGAACGTCATTTCCCTCTGCCCAGGCGTCGTTGAATGCGCGGCCGTGGGCGTCGCGGATGAGAAGCAGGGCGAAGCCATCAAGGTATTCGTGGTTAAAAACGACCCTACTTTGACTGAAGACGACGTGGCCAGATACTGCCGGCAGAATTTGACCGGTTACAAGGTGCCCAAGTACATCGAATTCCGCGATGACCTGCCCAAAACGAACGTCGGCAAGATACTTCGCAGGGAATTGCGATCGGCAAAGTAACGCACTGGACCCCATGACGCATACGCAATTGCTCCCGCCCGGTATTCATGTACTGGAGCGCGGGTGGTTGTCAGCAAACAACATCGTCTTCACCGATGGCGTCGCTGCGGTGGTGGACACTGGCTACTGGAGCCACCAGACGCAGACGGTTGCGCTGGTGAGCGGTTTGCTTGGGCCCAGAAGCCCCGACCTTTTGCTGAATACGCATTTGCACAGCGACCACTGCGGTGGAAATGCCGCGCTTGCATGGCACTACCCGACTGCCCGGATTTTGATTCCCTCAGGGCAAAGTCAATACGTTGAGAACTGGGATGCGAATGCATTGACCTATACGCCCACCGGCCAGCATTGCCCTCCCTTCATGTTTCAGGGTCTGCTTGAAGGTGGTACGCAGTTGCAACTGGGTACGCTCCAATGGGAGGTCCATGCCGCTCCGGGCCATGACCCCCACTCTGTCATCCTGTTTGACCCGTTAAACCGAATCCTTATTTCGGCCGATGCGCTCTGGGAGAACGGTTTTGGCGTTGTATTTCCCGAACTCGAGGGCGAGCAAGCCTTCGCAGCGGTCGCCGCTACGCTGCATTTGGTAGAGCAGCTGAATCCCCTCATCATCATTCCTGGCCACGGTCGGGTCTTCACCGACTTGCACTCTGCGCTGGCACGCGCACGAAGACGCCTGGATGGCTTCGTTCAGAGCCCGCAAAAGCATGCGCATCACGCGGCAAAAGTGCTGCTCAAATTCAAGCTGCTAGAAGAACAGAGAATCCTGTTTGACGACTTGAAGGCCTGGGCTTGGGCAACATCCTATTTCCAGCTGGTGCATGGGCGTCATTTTCCAGAACAGCAACCAGCTCGCTGGATAGAGCGGCTCGTCGATGACCTTGTACGCGTCGGCGCCGCATCACGTGCTGACCGCCATGTAGTAAACATGTAGCGCCTGCTTTCGGACGCACAAAGAAAAAAGCCCAGCAGTTTCCTGCTGGGCTTTTTTGGCTGTAAGAGCCTGACGATGTCCTACTTTCACACGGGAACCCGCACTATCATCGGCGCTGAAGCGTTTCACTGTCCTGTTCGGGATGGGAAGGAGTGGTA
>JBEIPU010000187.1:0-6382 GCA_040376925.1 Caenimonas sp.
CGAAGTGGCACTGGCCGCGGTGGACCAGGCGCTGCTGGAGCTGATGCCCAACACCAGCTGGCAGTTGCGCGATGCGCTGTGGCAACGCCGCAGCTGGGGCGTGCAGACGGCGACGGCGCAGATGGAAATCATCGGCCGACGCCACTATGGCCGTAAGGCCGTGCCTGCCGGCGGCGGCGGTGGGCGTGCGCCCACGCGCGAGCTGCTGGACACGCTGCTGCTGTGGAACCCGCGCGTGGTGCTGGACGCCCAGGGCCAGGCGGTGGTGAAGGTGCCGCTGAACGATGCGCTGACCAGCTTTCGCATCGTGGCCGTGGCCGACGCGGCGCTGGGCCTGTTTGGCACGGGGCAGACCACCATCCGCGCCACGCAGGACCTGCAGATCATCAGCGGCCTGCCGCCGCTGGTGCGCGAGGACGACCAGTTCCGCGCACAGATCACGCTGCGCAACACCACGCCGCGCGCGATGAAGGTGGAGGTGAAGCCGCGGGCCACCTTGCTGGACCTGCCCGTGCAGACGGTGGACATCCCCGCAGGTGAAGCGCGCGAGGTGGCGTGGAACGTGACCGCGCCTGCGCAGCTGGCGTTCACGCGGGCCGAAGCGCTGCTGTGGGAAATCGAGGCGCGCGACACAGTGAGCGGCGCGCGCGATGCGCTCAAGGCGCGCCAGCGCATCGTGCCCGCCGTGCCGCTGTCGGTGCAGCAGGCCACGCTGGTGCAGCTGGACGGCCCGTTCACGCTGGACGCCGCGCCACCGGCCGACGCCTTGAAGACCGGCACCACACCGCGCGGCGGACTCAAGCTGGCGCTGCAGCCCAGGTTGGCCGAAGGCATGCCTGGCGTGCGCGACTGGTTCATCAACTACCCCTTTGCCTGCCTGGAGCAAAAGACCAGCAAGGCCGCGGGCCTGCGCGACGCCAAGATGTGGCAAACCGTGGTGTCGCAGCTGCCCGGCTACCTGGACAGCGACGGCCTGGCGCATTACTTCCCCCCGCGCGAGGGCGACGCCAACCGCGGCAGCGATGTGCTCACGGCCTACCTGCTGGCCGCCAGCCACGAGGCATCGTCCATCAACCCTGCTTTCGCACTGCCCGACGACGCCCGCGCGCCGCTGGAGCGCGGGCTGATCGCGTTTGTGGAAGGCCGCATCCAGCGCGAGTTCTGGTCGCCGCGCAAGGACCTGGACGTGCGCAAGCTCGCCGCGCTGGAGGCGCTGTCGCGCTACGGCAAGGCGCAGGGCCGCATGCTGGGCAGCATCACCATTGCGCCCAACCAGTGGCCCACGCATGCAGTGATTGACTGGCTGAACATCCTGCGCCGCGTGGCGGATGTGCCGCAACGTGAGCAGCGCATTGCAGAAGCCACACAGGTGCTGAAAAGCCGCCTGAGCTACCAGGGCACCAAGCTCATCTTCAGCACCGAGCAGGGCGACTACTGGTGGTGGCTCATGCAAAACGGCGATGTGAACACCGCGCGGCTGCTGCTGGCAGTGATGGACGACCCGGCCTGGAAGGACGACATGGGGCGCCTGGCCAGCGGCTTCATTGGCCGCCAGCAGCGCGGCGCGTGGCTCACCACCACGGCCAACCTCTGGGGCGGGCTGGCGCTGGAAAAATTCTCGGCCAGATTTGAGTCCGCGCCCGTGACCGGCAGCACCCGTGCCACGCTGGGCACAGCCACTGCCACGGTCGACTGGCGCCAGCCGCGCAACGCCAGCATGACGCTGCCCTGGGCCGGCACAGGCAAGGAAACACTGAACGCCACCCATCAAGGCACCGGCAAGCCCTGGCTCACGCTACAGTCGCTGGCGGCGGTGGAGCTGAAGGCGCCGTTCAGCGCGGGCTACCAGCTCAAGAAGACCATCACGCCGGTGGAACAGGCCGTGGCCGGCAAATACAGCCGTGGCGATGTGCTGCGCGTGACGATTGAAGTGAGCGCCAGCGCCGACATGACCTGGGTGGTGATCAGCGACCCGGTGCCCGGCGGCGCCACCATCTTGGGCAGCGGCCTGGGCCGCGACTCGCAGATCGCCACGCAGGGCGAAAAGCGTTCCGGCCCCGGCTGGCCGGCATTTGAGGAGCGCAGCTTTGAAGCCTTTCGCAGCTACTACGAATACCTGCCCAAGGGCACGGTCAAGATGGAATACACCCTGCGCCTGAACAACGTGGGCGACTTCGCCCTGCCCCCCAGCCGGGTGGAGGCCATGTACGCGCCCGAGATGTTTGGCGAGGCGCCCAATGCGCGGGTGAAGGTGGAGGCGGGACGATGAAACGCAGGCACTTTCTGGGCGCAGGCGCGCTGCTGGCCCACCCCTTGGCCCCATGGGCCGCGGCATCTGACTGGGAGCAACGGCTGGGCTACCCGTCCGGCTGGGGCCCGTCGCGCAGCTGGACAGAGAAGGCCTACCGGGTGGGCAATTATTCCGGCGGGTACGAGGCCATGTTTCGCGCCCGCCCGATTGCGGCGGCTGCGTCGCCGGTACCTCTGGGCGTGCTGTCCGCCGAAGGCACCAAGGCGTTCGAGCCGGTCGCCATCCGGGCGCAGACCTACATGCGGGCCTGGCCGGTCAGCGCTCTGCTGATTGCGCGCAAGGGCACGGTGCTGTTCGCGGCGTACCAGTTTGACCGCAAGCCTGACATGCGCATGACCAGCTGGTCCATGGCCAAGAGCGTCACGTCGCTGCTGCTGGGCATCTGCGTGGACCGGGGCCTGGTGCGCTCCATGGACGACAAGGCGCAGGACTATGTGCCCGCACTGCAGGGCACGCTGCACGGTGGCGTCACGCTGCGCAACCTGGCCAACATGTCCAGCGGCGCGGAGATCCTGCACGACCGCGACAATCCCTCGCTGTACCCGCGCGCATTCCTCAACAGCACCTCGGATCTGGAGGGCGCGGTGCGCGGCTGGAACCAGCCGCAGGGGCCTCAGGGCGCGCGCTACAACTACAACGAGCTGTGCCCGCTGACCATCGGCATGGTGATCCGCCAGGTCACCGGCAAGCCCCTGGCCGCGTTCTGCGAAGAGGCGCTGTGGCAGCCCCTGGGCGCCGAAGGCCCCGCCAGCTGGCTGTGCGACGGCCAGGGCAAGGAGTTCAACTGCATTGGCTTTGGCGCGCGCCTGCGTGACTGGGCGCGCCTGGCGCAGATGGTGGCGCAGCGCGGCAACATCGGTGGCCGCCAGGTGGTCAGCGCCCAGTGGATCGACGAATGCGCGTCCTGGTCGGCGGCTGACGCGCAGGTGCGCTATGGCAACGCGGGCCCGCGCTTTGGCTACAAGTACTTCTTCTGGCACGGCCTGGCCGACGGCAGCTGGATGATGATGGTCGGCCACGACGGCCAGCGCATCATCATCGAACGCACCACGCAGACCGTGCTGGTGCAGACCGGGGTGGACGCATCGGCGCTGTGGGTACCCGCGCTCAGCGAGATCATGTCGGCGGCCATGCGCGCGCCGGTGGGGGTCTGATGCACATGAAACGCGCAGCGCTCATCCTGCTGCTGGCGCTGGCCACTGCGGCCCACGCCCTGCCCGCCTTTGACGAAGTGCGCCGCAGCCACCGCCCGTCCGACAGCGTGCTGCTGGACCGCGACGGTGTGGTCATCCACCGCCTGCGCACCGACGCCACCGTGCGCCGCGGCGACTGGGTGGCGCTGGCGGACATGTCGCCCGCGCTGCGCACCGCCATTGTGCTCAGCGAAGACCGGCGCTTTTACGAGCACAGCGGGGTGGACTGGCAGGCCGTATCCGCCGCCGCCTGGGCCAACCTGTGGAACACGCGCACGCGCGGTGCGTCCACGCTCAGCATGCAGCTGGCCGGCCTGCTGGACGAGGCCTGGGCCCAGGGCCCCGGCGGGCGCAGCGTGGCGCAGAAGCTGGGCCAGACGGTGGCCGCCCAGGTGCTGGACCGCCGCTGGCGCAAGGACCAGATCCTGGAGGCCTACCTCAACCTGGTGCCATTTCGCGGCGAGCTGGTGGGCATAGATGCCTTGAGCCGCACACTGTTTGGCAAGGCCGCGCACGGGCTGGACGCGCGCGAGGCCGCGATTGCCGCCGCGCTGGTGCGTGCACCCAATGCCGGCGTGCGCGCCGTGGCCCAGCGTGCCTGCGGCGTGCTGAAGGCCGTGCAGGCTGCCACCACGCCGCAGGATTGCGACGGGCTGGACCTGTTTGCAACAGGCGCATTGCAGCGCCGCGCGTTTGACGCGAGCGATGGCATTGCGCCGCATGTGGCGCGCAGGCTGCTCACGGGCCAGGCCACATCCGTCACGTCAACCCTGCGCGCCCCGTTGCAGCGTATGGCCCTGCAGACCCTGCAGCAACACCTGCGCGAGCTGCAGGGCCGCAATGTGGAAGACGGCGCCGTGGTGGTGCTGGACAACGCCACGGGCCAGGTGCTGGCCTGGGTGGGCTCGTCGGGCGCGCTCAGCCGTGCGGCCGAGGTCGACGGCGTGACTGCGCTGCGCCAGGCCGGCTCCACGCTCAAGCCGTTTTTGTATGCGCAGGCCATCGCAGACCAGCGCCTGACGGCTGCGTCGCTGCTGGAGGACTCGGCCGCGCAGATCCCCACCGCCGGCGGCCTGTACATCCCGCAGAACTACGACCGGCAATTCAAGGGCTGGGTATCGGCACGCACCGCGCTGGGTGCGTCGCTGAACGTGCCCGCCGTGCGTACCCTGGTCATGGTGTCCCCCGACGCGTTGGCGCGCCAGCTGCGGGCGGCGGGCCTGCCGCTTTCGCAGTCGGGCGACCACTACGGCTACAGCCTGGCGCTGGGCAGCGCCGAAGTGCCGTTGCTGGGCCTGACCAATGCGTACCGTACGCTGGCCAACGGCGGGCGCGCCGGCACTGCCACGCTGACGCTGCAAGGCAGACCGGCGTTCATGCAGGCCATGGACCCGCGCGCCGCCTTCATCGTGGCCGACATGCTGAGCGACCCGAACGCGCGCGCACGCACCTTCGGCACCGACAGCCTGCTGGCCACGCGGTTCTGGACGGCCGTGAAAACCGGCACCAGCAAGGACATGCGCGACAACTGGGCCGTGGGCTTCAGCCGGCGCTACACCGTGGGCGTATGGGTGGGCAATGCCAGCGGCGCAGCCATGCACGACGTAAGCGGCACCAGCGGTGCGGCACCCGTGTGGGCCGCCGTGATGCGCCACCTGCACGCGCACGAGCCCAGCCGCGCCCCCACCGCCCCGGCGGGCCTGGTGGCGCAACGCGTGGACTTCGCCGGGCTGGAGGCCGCTCGCACTGAATGGTTCATTGCCGGTACCCAGCAGGCCCGCATGGCGCTGGACGAAGCACCGCCCGCCGCCCAGGCGGTGCGCATCACCGCGCCGGCGCCCGGCACCATCCTGGCGCTGGACCCGGACATCCCGCCGCAGCGCCAGCGCCTGACGCTGACGGCACAGGGCAGCGACGTACGCTGGCTGATCGACGGGCGCGAAATTGCCCGCGGCCCAAATGCCCAATGGCTGCCCTGGCCCGGCCGCCATGTGGTGCAGCTGGCCGGCGCGCAGGGCCAGGTGCTGGATGAAATCCGCATCGAGGTGCGCGGCGCGGGCGTTCGCGACGGCGTGAAGAAAATTTCGCACCCCTGAGCCGCGCTCAAAATTAATTCAATCTGCCTCAGCGGCATTTCGCTAAGCTTCGGGGCTGCCCCCCAAGGAGACAACCCCGTGAGCGTGATCACCAACATTGAAGACCTGCGCGTGCTGGCGCAAAAGCGCGTGCCGCGCATGTTTTACGACTACGCCGATTCCGGCAGCTGGACCGAGGGCACCTATCGCGCCAACGAGAGCGACTTCCAGCAGATCAAGTTTCGCCAGCGGGTGGCGGTAAATATGGAAAACCGCAGCACGGCCACCCGCATGATCGGCCAGGACGTGGCCATGCCAGTGGCCATTGCGCCCACCGGCCTCACGGGCATGCAGCATGCCGACGGCGAGATCCTGGCGGCGCGGGCGGCCAAGAAGTTCGGCATCCCGTTCACGCTGTCGACCATGAGCATCTGCTCGATTGAAGACGTGGCCAAGGGCACGGACAACCATCCGTTCTGGTTCCAGCTGTACGTCATGAAGGACCGCGGCTTCATCGAGCGCCTGATCGACCGGGCCAAGGCCGCGGGCTGCTCGGCGCTGGTGCTGACGCTGGACCTGCAGATCCTGGGCCAGCGCCACAAGGACCTGAAGAACGGCCTGAGCGCGCCGCCCAAACTGACCATTCCCAACCTCATCAACATGGCCACCAAGCCGCGCTGGTGCATGGGCATGCTGGGCACGCAGCGCCGCCAGTTCGGCAACATCGTGGGCCATGTGTCTGGCGTGGAAAACATGGGCTCGCTGGCCGAATGGACGGCCAAGCAGTTTGACCCGGCGCTCAA
>JBEIPU010000078.1:0-18103 GCA_040376925.1 Caenimonas sp.
CCTGGCGCTCTTGAGCTTGTTTGCCGGCCTGTACAGCGTGCCCATGTATGCGCTGATCCAGCTGCGCGCGCAGCCCACGCACCGCGCCCGCATCATCGCGGCCAACAACATCCTCAACGCGCTGTTCATGATTGCCAGCAGCGTGATCGCCGGCGTGCTGCTCAAGATGGGCATGACCATCCCGCAGATCTTCTTGCTGGTGGGCCTCGCCAATGCGGTGGTGGCGTTTTACATCTTCATGCTGGTGCCTGAATACCTGCTGCGCTTTGTGGCCTGGGTCGCTTCACGGTTGGTCTACCGCTTCAAGGTGCAGGGCGACGAGCACATCCCCGTGGAGGGCGCGGCCATCATCGTGTGCAATCACGTGAGCTTCGTGGATGCGGTGCTGCTCATGGCTGCCAGCCCGCGGCCCATCCATTTCGTCATGGACCACCGCATCTTCAAGCTGCCGGTGCTGGGCGCCATGTTCAGGCTGGCCAAGGCCATCCCGGTGGCGCCGCAGAAAGAGGACCCGGCCGTGTATGAAGCTGCGTTCGAGCGCGCCGCGCAGGTGCTGCGCAATGGCGACCTGCTGGCGATCTTTCCTGAGGGCGGCATCACCAGGGACGGCCAGCTGCAACCCTTCAAGGCCGGCCTGTTGAAGATCCTGGAGCGGGCCAAGGCCGACGGTGTGACCGCGCCCGTCATTCCCATGGCGCTGACCAACCTGTGGGGCAGTTATTTCAGCCGGGTCGAGCAGGTGAAAGGCGAGCAGGTGGCGATGGTGCGGCCGTTTCGCCGCGGGGTGTTCAGCCGGGTGGGGCTGAATGTGGGGTCAGCCGTCGCACCTGAAAAAGTGGAGATGGAGCGTCTGAGGACGCAGGTATCGGGGCTGCTGGCCGCACGTTGATCGGGCCGGGGAATTGGGTGCGAATGAATGTTTGAATGGCATTTGGTATTGAAAAATAATACCAAGAGTCTTCTTTATCAAGCTAAGCATATTCAAACGCCCTGATTCTGAATCCACTCCTCCACACTTCGCCGCATGTTCAACCACCTCCACGAGGACAACATGCAAACCCTGATTCAACGCGACTCCAAGGCCTGGCAACTGCAGGTGTGGGTGTCTTTTGCCACCGCTGCTTTCCTGTGCGGCGTGGGGCTGGCGTACCTGCCGGGCAAGGACCTGGACCGCGCGTTCATGGTGATGGGGTATTTCTTCTGCCTGTCGGCGGCCTTTGTGCTGGCCAAGTTTGTGCGTGACGCCGAAAAGGCCCGCGCCGAGCGCCGCCCGGCCGACACGCCGATGTTCAAGTTCGTGGTGTGGGCGGCTTTTTTCCTGGCCATGGGCCTCACGGGCTGGGGCCTGATGCGCATGGAGATCAACGACACCTACAAGGCCTTTCTGGGTGTGAGCTGGCTGTACCTCATCACCTGCACCTTCACGCTGGCCAAGACCCTGCGCGACCGCCATGAGGCCGACCTGATGGACGCCCGCCTGCAAGGCCGCGCCGCCCGTGCTGCCGCCGACGCCGAATAAATGTGACCCCGATTCAAGGAGCAAACCATGAAGAAACAGTTGATTGCCGTGGTGCTGGCCGCCAGCGCCCTGTGTGCCGCCCCGGTGCGGGCCCAAAGCGAAGCGTCGGTGGCGCTGTCCATGCTGCCGGTGGCGTCGGTGGTGGGTGTGGCCTCGGTGGCTGCCGCCGGCGCGGGCGCCGTCAGCGCCGCGCCGCTGGTGTTGAGCGCGGCGGGCGCGGTGTTCACCGTCAAGGCCGTGGAGGTGTCGGCCCGCGGCACCGTCTATGTGCTGGAGCGCGCGTCAGACGGCGCACGCTTCAGCGTGGAGGTGGCGGCGCGCGGGGTGGGCGCTGCGTCGCTGGTGGCGGGCACGGTGGTCACGGCCAGCGTGATCGGCGCCGGCATCGTGCTCAGCGCGGCGGGCGAGGCGATTGCCTTTGTGCCCAACGCGATCGGCCGCGCCTTGCTGCACAACGAACGCCTGACTTACTGAGGGGCGTGCAATGAAGAATCTGCTGACAATCTGCGGCATGGCGCTGGTCGCGGCCGCCATGCTGATCACTGCGCCCGCAGCCCTTGCCGGGCGCAACTGCGACGCGGCAAAGCCCACGGTGCAGACCATCACACGCGGCCTCACGCTGGCCGAGCGCACCCTGGCCGCGCTGGACGCCAGTGGCGCCCAGGTGGTGGTGCTGGCCCGCGCGGGACAGGACCTGGGCAAGTACGGCGTGCGCTGGTCGCACCTGGGCTTTGCCTACAGGACGCCCGACGGCTGGCGCGTGCTGCACAAGCTCAACCAGTGCGGCACGGCTGATGGGGCGCTGTACCGCCAGGGGTTGGGCGAGTTCTTTCTGGACGACCTGTGGCGCTACGAGGCCGCGTGGGTGGTGCCGTCGCCAGACGTGCAGGCCAGACTGATGACGCTGCTGCGCGACGAACGCCGTGCCCTCAGCCTGCACCACAAGCCGTACAGCATCGTGAGCTACGCCTGGGGCCGGCAATACCAGCAGTCCAACCAGTGGGCGATCGAGACCCTGGCTGCGGCCATGGAGCCCGGCGTGCACACGCGTGACGCGGCCCAGGCCTGGCTGATGTTCAAGGGCTACCAGCCCACCACGCTCAAGCTGGGGCCGCTTACGCGGCTGGGCGGGCGTGTGGGCTCGGCCAATGTGGCGTTTGACGACCACCCCGCCGACAAGCGCTTCAGCGACCGCATCGAGACCGTCACGGTGGACTCGGTGTTTGCCTGGCTGCAACGCGCCGGGCTGGGTGGCGTGCCTGTTACGCTGTATTGATGTGAACGGAGGTGGCCATGAGCAAAGCACTGCGCCTGTCTGAAAAATGGTTTCGCCGCGGCCTGTGGCTGGTGGCCTTTGTGTTTGCCGGTTTCCTGATCGGCCTGGGCGGCACGGTGGTGGGAGACCTGCCCAAAGTCGAGCAGCGGCTGGAAGTGGATGACTTCCTCGACCGCACCGCCGCCAGCAAGCTGCGAAGCGACATCCAGGCCGCCCAGCGCGCCAGCGAAGCCGCCCAGGCCGCACTGGAGCAAGCCCGCCTGAAGCTGCAGGTGGCGCGCAGCGATTCGAACACCGCGCGCGAAACGTTCAACAACTGGCTGGCCACACGCAGCGCCACCCAGCGCGCAGAACAGGACCCGGAGCTGATCGCCCGCACCCGTGCGCTGGACGGCTTGAAGCAGGCCGAGCGCACCGCGCAGGCAGCGGTGGAGCAACAGCAGCAGGCCGCGCTGGACGCGCGCCAGGGCGAAACCCGCGCCCGCCGCGAGCTGAACGTGCTGGAAAGTGGCGCGCGCGAACGCCTGGATGCCGAGCAGCGCAAGGTCGAACTGCGTGTGTTCCTGTACCGGCTGGCGTTGACGCTGCCGCTGCTGGTGGCCGCGGGCTGGCTGTTTGCCAAAAAGCGCAAGGGCACCTATTGGCCGTTTGTGTGGGGCTTCATCATCTTTGCGGTGTTTGCGTTCTTTGTGGAGCTGGTGCCCTACCTGCCCAGCTACGGCGGCTATGTGCGCTACATCGTGGGCATCATCGTGACGGTGCTGGTGGGGCGCTACGCCATCGTGGCGCTCAATCGCTACCTGGAAAAGCAGAAGCTGGCGGAGCAGTTGCCCGACGCCCAGCGGCGTGAAGAGCTCAGCTACGACACCGCGCTGGCGCGCCTGTCCAAAAGCGTATGTCCCGGCTGCGAGCGCCCGGTGGATTTGAAGAACGAAACGATCGATTTTTGCCCCCACTGCGGCATCGGCCTGCACGACCACTGTGGTGCCTGCAACACGCGCAAGAGCGCGTTTGCGAAGTTCTGCCACGCGTGCGGCGCGGGGGCAGGTGCTACACCCCGCGCGAGCGGTCTGCCTTGAACCGCCGCGCAAACCCCGCAAAATCCCCCGCATCCAGCGCGTCGCGCACTTCCTGCATGAGGTTCAGGTAGTAGTGCAGGTTGTGGATGGTGGTGAGCATGGGGCCCAGCATCTCGCCGCAGCGGTCCAGGTGGTGCAGGTACGCGCGGCTGAAGTTCTTGCAGGTGTAGCAGTTGCAGGTCTCGTCCAGCGGCCGCTCGTCGCTTTTGTGGCGGGCGTTGCGGATCTTCAGGTCGCCAAAGCGGGTGAACAGGTGGCCGTTGCGCGCGTTGCGCGTGGGCATCACGCAATCAAACATGTCCACGCCCTGGGCCACACCTTCGACCAGGTCTTCGGGCGTGCCCACACCCATCAGGTAGCGCGGCTTGTTCGCGGGCAGGCGGTGCGGCGTGTGCGCCATGATGCGCAGCATTTCGTCCTTGGGCTCGCCCACGCTCACGCCGCCCACGGCGTAGCCGGGGAAGTCCATGGCCACCAGCTGGTCCAGCGATTCCTGGCGCAGGTTTTCAAACATGCCGCCCTGCACGATGCCGAACAGGGCGTTGGGGTTTTCCAGCCGCGCGAATTCGGCCTTGCAGCGCTGCGCCCAGCGCAGGCTCAGCTCCATGGAGGTGCGTGCCTCGCGCTCGGTGGTGATGTGGCCCTTCACGTCGTAGGGCGTGCATTCGTCAAACTGCATGACGATGTCGCTGTTCAACGTGGTCTGGATCTGCATGCTGATCTCGGGCGTGAGGAACAGCCGGTCGCCGTTGACCGGCGACGCGAACTTCACGCCTTCCTCGCTGATCTTGCGCATCTCGCCCAGGCTCCACACCTGGAAGCCGCCGCTGTCGGTCAGGATGGGTTTGTGCCAGTTCTCAAATCGGTGTAGCCCGCCAAACTGCGCCATCACGTCCAGGCCCGGACGCATCCACAAATGAAAGGTGTTGCCCAGAATGATCTGGGCGCCCATGTCGTGCAGGCTTTGGGGCATCACGCCCTTGACGGTGCCGTAGGTGCCCACGGGCATGAAGATGGGCGTTTGCACCACGCCGTGGTTCAGCGTGAGCGTGCCGCGCCGGGCATGGCCTTCTGTCTTGTGCAGGTCGAACTTGAGCATGGGCGGGATTGTCCCAGATGGCTCCACCAGGCCCATTGGCGTGCAAAACATCACGTTTCTGCCCAAACGGCGGCTATTCCCCTGCGCTTTTTCGGCTTCTTGGCTGAATCCACCTTGAAATGCCATGCGTACATATAGTTACACGAGCAAAGGGTGGTGCCAGAGCGGCCGGCATGAGCCGCAACCCGGAACATCAGGACGTCACACATGGAACGCAGACAGTTACTGGCCGCTACCGCGGCCCTCGCAGCTTGGGGCGGCGCCACCGCGCAGCCCGCACAAGCCGCCGGCTCCCGCCAAGCCAACCCAGGTATCACGGTTGAGGCAGTGCAGATGCCCGCCTGGACCACGCGCGACGGCAAGCGTCGCCCCTTGAGCCCCGGCGACACGGTCAGCACCGCGCAAGAGGTGGAAACCGCTGCCAGCGCCGGCCTGGTGCTCAGGATGGCCGAAGGCAGCATCGTGCGCCTAGGGGAAAAGACCCGCCTGGGCGTGCAGCGGCTGGAAGTGAACGACGCTGACGGCCGCATCGCGGTGCGCTCGGAGCTCAAGCTGTTTGATGGCTTCTTCCGCTTTGCCACGTCCGCCGTGGCCAAGGTGGCGGGCCAGCGCGAGATCGACGTGAGCCTGCGCACGGCCACCATCGGCATCCGCGGCACGGACTTCTGGAGCATGACCGACGCCGAGCACGACGCGGCCTGCCTGTTCGAAGGCAATGTGGCCCTGACCACGCGGGACCAGGGTGCACTGGTGCTGGACAAGCCCACGGCCTTCTGGGCGCGGTTTTTCAACCAGCCGGTCAAGCCGGTGGGCAATGCCACGCCCGACGAGCTGGCCAAGTTCCTGAAATCCACCGAGCTGTCACCCGGCAAGGGTGTGGCGGTGGTGGGTGGCCGCTGGCGCGTGGTGGCGGCTGCCGCCGGCAGCGACGCCGCGGCACAGGCCCTGGCCACGCGCCTGCGCGAGGCCGGCTACCCGGCCCAGGTGCGCGCCAAGGAGGCGGCTGGCAAGAAGGTGCACGAAGTGCGCATCAACGGCTTTGCCACTCGCGACGATGCGGCCGCCATCCTGGAGCGGATTGCGTCGGTGGACGGTGTGCGTGGCCGCGTGGCGCTCAGCGCCTGAGGCCGCGATGCGCGCGCTGCACTGGCGCCAGTCGTTCGCCGTCAAGAGCTTTGCCATCGCTTTTGTCGCGACACACATCCCGCTGATTGGTCTGATGGCCCTGCTGGTGCTGCGCCCGGGCGAGCTGGCGCCCGCGGGCGTCCTGGCCGCGGCGCTGGTCGCCACGGTGGTGGCCGCCGTGCTGGTGATCGCGTTGCTGTGGCGGCTGCTGCGCCCGTTGCGCCAGGCCGCCGACGGGCTGCGCGATTTCATGCTGCATGGCCACCCGCTGCGGCTGGACGCAGCCTCTGGCGACGAAGTGGGCCGCCTGGTCCAGGTGCTGGTGCTGGCGCTGGCCCACCTGGACCGCTCGCGCGCTCCGCTGCTGCATGCGGGTGCCCTGGCGCTGGAGCGCAAGGCAGCCGCCGCGCCCGCCGCCGAAGGCGCGCAGGTCATGGTGCTGCTGGAGGTGGACCAGTGGAGGGCTCTGGACGAGGGCGCCCGTCTGGACCAGATGCAGGGTGTGCAGGCCGCGATGAACCGCGCGCTCGCCGCCCTGCTGCGCCGCCACGAATACATGCTGCCCTGGGGCCGTGGCCGTTTCCTGCTGGTTCTGGATTGCGTGGGCGCCGATGCGGCCGAGCGCCTGCAGCCGCTGTGTGAGGGCTTGCGCGTGGAATCGCTGCCCGGTTTGCTGACTTGCAGCGCCGCGCTGGAGCCGCGCGCCACTCATTCGGCGGCCTGGCCCGCCACCTTGCAGCGCCTGGAACACAAGCTGTTTGCCCTTCGGCTGGAAGGCCGCGCCGCGCACGTGGCCTGACGACCCTCAGGTCCGGCGGTCCAGCAGCATGGCGTCGCCATAGCTGAAAAACCGGTAGCGCTGCGCAATCGCATGGCGGTACAGCGCCATCACGTGGCTGTGCCCGGCCAATGCGCTCACCAGCATCATCAGCGTGCTTTTGGGCAGGTGGAAGTTGGTGATCAGCCGGTCCACCACCCGCCACTCGAACCCCGGCGTGATGAAGATGGCCGTGTCGCCCGCCGGCTGCCCGGTGGCGGCCCATGATTCGAGCGTGCGCACGGTGGTCGTGCCCACGGCCACCACACGGCCGCGGCGCTGGCGGCAGGCCGCAATGGCGTCCATGGTGGCCTGTGGTACGGCGTAGCGTTCGCTGTGCATGCGGTGCTCGGCAATGGTCTCGGTCTTGACGGGCTGGAAGGTGCCCGCGCCCACATGCAGCGTCACGCTGGCGCGCTGTACGCCGCGCGCGTCCAGGGCTGCCAGCAGGGCTTCGTCAAAGTGCAGCGCGGCCGTGGGCGCGGCGACCGCGCCGGGGTGGCGGGCAAATACCGTCTGGTAGCGTTGCTCGTCGTCGGCGGAGTCGGTGTGGGTGATGTACGGCGGCAGCGGCACGTGGCCGTGCTGCTCCATCAGCATGTAAGGGTCGGCACTGAGCTGGTAGCGAAACAGCGCGCCGTCCTCATCAGGCCATCTGCCCAGCAGCGTGGCGGTAAAGCCGCCTGCCATCTGCAGCACCGTGCCCACGGGCGGCTTCTTGCTGACCTTCACGTGCGCGACGACTTCGTTGCCTTGCAGCACCCGCTCAATCAGCAGCTCGACCTTGCCGCCGGTGGGTTTGTCGCCATACAGGCGGGCCTTGACGACCTTGGTGTCGTTGAACACCAGCAGGTCGCCAGGCGCCAGCAGGCACGGCAGGTCGCGGAAGGTGCGGTCCACCGGCTGCGCGCCGGTGCCGTCCAGCAAACGTGATGCGCTGCGCTCGGCGGCGGGGTGCTGGGCGATCAGCTCGGGGGGCAGGGCGAAGTCGAAATCGCCAAGGGTGAAGGTGTGCATGCTGCTTGAGGACCGTGCCGATCCGTGCCAAGAGGTTGGGACAGTGCAGAATTGTCCCATGACCGACAGGAAGGAGATGACCGCACCGCAGAAAGCCTTGCTCAAGCTCGGGCTGGCGCGCGACATCGACCTGGCACTGCACCTGCCGCTGCGCTACGAGGACGAAACCCGCATTGTCAAATTGCGCGATGCGCGCGAGGGCGACAACGCGCAGATCGAGGCGACGGTCACAGCGTGTGAGGTGACCTACCGCCCGCGTCGGCAGCTGCTGGTCACCGTGGACGATGGCTCGGACACGTGCGTGCTGCGCTTTTTCAGCTTCTATCCGTCGCAGCAAAAGGCACTGGCCGTGGGCACGCGTGTGCGCGTGCGGGGCGAACTCAAGGGCGGTTTCATGGGCTGGACCATGATGCACCCGTCGTTCCGGCCCGCAGGCGGCGAGCTGCCCACGGCGCTCACGCCGGTGTATTCCACCGTCGCCGGGTTGCCGCAGGCCTACCTGCGCAAGGTGGTGCTCAGCGGCCTGGCGCGCGCTGACCTGTCGGACACGTTTGCGCCCGAGATTGCCAGCCAGCTCGGCCGCCACAAGCCCTGGCTGCTGCGCGAGGCGCTGCAGTTCCTGCACCACCCCACGCCCGACGTGCCGCTGGCCACGCTGGAGGACCGCAGCCACCCGGCCTGGCAGCGGCTGAAGGCCGAGGAGCTGCTGGCGCAGCAGCTGTCGCAGTTGCAAAGCAAGCGCGAGCGCGACCGGCTGAAGGCGCCGTCACTGGGCGCCGCGCCTGGCGGCCTGCATGAGCAGTTGCTGGCCGTGCTGCCGTTTGCCTTGACCACGGCACAACGCCGTGTCGGCGAAGAAATTGCGCGCGACCTGCTGCGTGCGGTGCCCATGCACCGTTTGCTGCAGGGCGATGTGGGTTCGGGCAAGACCGTAGTGGCCGCGCTGGCCGCCGCGATAGCGATTGACGCGGGCTGGCAGTGCGCGCTGATGGCGCCCACCGAAATCCTGGCCGAGCAGCACTTTCGCAAGCTCATCGGCTGGCTGGAGCCGCTGCTGGCGCCGCGTGGCCTGCGCGTGGCCTGGCTCACGGGCAGCCAGAAGAAAAAGGAGCGCACCGCCATGGCCGCGCTGGTGCAAAGCGGCGAGGCTGCGCTGGTGGTGGGCACGCATGCGGTGATCCAGGACCAGGTGGAGTTCAAGAACCTGGCGCTCGCCATCATTGACGAGCAGCACCGCTTTGGCGTGGCGCAGCGCCTGGCCCTGCGCGGCAAGATGCGCGAGGAAGGCCATGAGCCGCACCTCTTGATGATGAGCGCCACGCCCATTCCGCGCACGCTGGCCATGAGCTATTACGCCGATCTGGACGTGTCCACCATCGACGAACTGCCGCCAGGGCGCACGCCGGTGGTGACCAAGGTCATCTCCGAGCAGCGGCGCGACGACATCATCGAGCGCATCCGCGCCCAGGTGGCCGAGGGCCGGCAGGTCTACTGGGTCTGCCCGCTGATTGAAGAGAGCGAGGCGCTGGACCTGACGAATGCCACCCAGACGCATGAGGCGCTGAGTGCTGCGCTGCCCGGCGTCATGGTGGGCCTTTTGCATTCGCGCATGCCGCAGGCCGAGAAAAAGGCCGTGATGTCCCTGTTCACCAGCGGCCAGATGGGCGTGCTGGTCAGCACCACGGTGATTGAAGTGGGCGTGGACGTGCCCAACGCCTCGCTGATGGTGATCGAGCATGCCGAGCGCTTTGGCCTCAGCCAGCTGCACCAGCTGCGCGGGCGCGTAGGCCGCGGCGCGGCGGCTTCGGCCTGCGTGCTGCTGTATTCCACGGGCGATGGCCCGCGCCTGGGCGAGACGGCGCGCGCGCGCCTGAAGGCCATGGCCGAGACCAATGACGGCTTTGAAATTGCCCGGCGCGACCTGGAGATCCGCGGGCCCGGTGAATTCCTGGGCGCGCGCCAGTCGGGCGCGCCGCTGCTGCGGTTTGCAGACCTGGCTGCCGACACCGGGCTGCTCGAATGGGCCCGCCACGCTGCGCCGCTGATGCTGGACCGGCACCCGGAAAAAGCCCGCCAACACACCGAGCGCTGGTTGGGTGGAAAATCCGAGTACTTGAAAGCGTAAACGGCATGACTCTCACCGAACTCAAATACATCGTCGCGGTCGCGCGCGAAAAGCACTTCGGCAAGGCAGCCGAGGCCTGCTTTGTGTCGCAGCCCACGCTGTCGGTGGCGATCAAGAAGCTCGAAGACGAGCTGGAAGTCAAGCTCTTTGAGCGCAGCGCCAACGAGGTCACCGTCACGCCGCTGGGCGAAGAAATCGTGCGCCAGGCGCAAAGCGTGCTGGAGCAGGCCGCCAACATCAAGGAAATCGCCAAGCGCGGCAAGGACCCGCTGGCCGGCCCGCTGAAGCTGGGCATCATCTACACCATCGGCCCCTACCTGCTGCCCGATCTGGTGCGTCAGGCCATTGCGCGCACGCCGCAGATGCCGCTGATGCTGCAGGAGAACTTCACCGTCAAGCTGCTGGAAATGCTGCGTACCGGCGAGATTGACTGCGCCATCATGGCCGAGCCCTTCCCCGACACCGGCCTGGCTACCGCCGCGCTGTATGACGAGCCTTTCATGGCGGCGCTGCCCAGCAACCACCCGCTGGCGGCACATACCCAGGTGAACGCCGACGAGCTCAAGCAGGAAACCATGCTGCTGCTGGGCAATGGCCACTGCTTTCGCGACCATGTGCTGGAGGTATGCCCCGAGTTCGCGCGCTTTTCCAGCGACGCCGAGGGCATCCGCAAGAGCTTTGAAGGCTCGTCGCTGGAGACCATCAAGCACATGGTGGCCGCCGGCATGGGCGTGACGCTGGTGCCGCGCCTGTCCGTGCCCAAGGAAGCGCTGGACACCCGCAAGCGCAAGAAGGACGAGGACGCATTCGTGAAGTACCTGCCTTTTGAAGGCGAGCCACCGATGCGCCGCGTGGTGCTGGCCTGGCGGCGCAGCTTCACGCGGTACGAGGCCATTGCCGCGCTGCGCAACGCCATCTATGCCTGCGAACTGCCCGGGGTGAAGCGCCTGTCTTGAGATCGATTGAAGAATGGCTGGAGGGGATTCGATGACTACCGCGCAAGCCGGCATCCTGAAGCTGGTGCCGACGCAGGGCCGCTACCTGTTTTTTTCACTGGTCCAGCCCGGGGCCGCCGGGCCGGCGCTGCAGCGCCTGGCCGACTGCGCCGATGGCGACACGGTAGTGGTGGGGCTGGGCCTGGCCACGGTGACCGCCGTGGGGGGGGCCATCGCCGGCCTGCGTGACATGCCCGACCTGTCGCGCCCGGGCGTGCATGTGCCGTCCACCCCCGTGGCCTTGTGGTGCTGGCTGCGGGGGGACGACCGTGGCGATCTCGTCAACCTGAGCCGCCGGCTCGAAAAGGCGCTGGCCCCGGCTTTCCACATGGACCGGGCGCTGGAGGCCTTTCGCCACGGCAAGGGCCCTAACGGCCATGGCCGCGACCTGACCGGCTATGAAGACGGCACCGAGAACCCCGACGGCGACGCGGCGCTGGCGGCGGGCCTGGCGCCCGGCGGCGACAGCTTCGTGGCGGTGCAGCAGTGGGTGCATGACTTTGACGCGTTTGACGCCATGTCCACGCAGGAGCAGGACAACGTCGTGGGCCGCCGCCGCAGCGACAACGAAGAGCTGGAGGACGCCCCCGAGTCCGCCCACGTCAAGCGCACCGCGCAGGAGAGCTTCGAGCCCGAAGCCTTTGTGGTGCGCCGCTCCATGCCCTGGGTGATGAACAACAAGGCGGGGCTGATGTTCGTGGCGTTTGGCCATTCGTTCGATGCGTTCGAGGCGCAGATGCGCCGCATGGCCGGGCATGACGACGGCATCGTGGACGCGATGTTTGGCATGTCCCAGCCGGTCAATGGCGCTTACCTGTGGTGTCCGCCCGTCCAGGGCGGCCGGCTGGACCTGCGGCAGATCGGCCTGTGAGCACCAGCCTGCGCGAACGCTTGCGGCTCTGGCTGGACCTGATCCGCTGGAACCGGCCCGCCGGCTGGCTCTTGCTGCTGTGGCCCAGCCTGAGCGCACTGTGGATCGCGGCCCACGGCTGGCCGGGCTGGCACCTGCTGGCGGTTTTTGTGCTGGGCACCATCCTCATGCGCAGCGCCGGCTGCTGCGTGAACGACGTGGCCGACCGCGACTTTGACAGGCACGTCAAGCGCACCGCGCAGCGCCCGGTCACGGCCGGCAAGGTGTCGGTGAAAGAGGCGCTGGTGCTCGGCGCGGTGCTGGCGCTGCTGGCGTTCGGTCTGGTGCTGACCACCAACGCCGTGACCATCGCCTGGTCATTCGCGGCGCTGGCCGTGGCCATCATCTACCCGTACGCCAAGCGCTTCGTGTCCATGCCGCAGGCGGTGCTGGGCGTGGCGTTCAGCTTTGGCATCCCCATGGCCTTCGCCGCCGTGCAAGGCGGCGATTCGTTCAGCCTTTCGGCTGTGCAGTCTGCGGTGCCGCTGCTGGCCTGGGTGCTGCTCGCGGGCAACCTGTTCTGGGTGCTGGCCTACGACACCGAATACGCCATGGTGGACCGCGACGACGACCTGAAGATCGGCATGAAGACGTCGGCCATCACGCTGGGCGCGTGGGACGTGCCCGCCATCATGGGCTTTTACGCCGTGTACCTGAGCGTGTGGACCTGGGCGTACCAGGGGGCGGCGCCCGGCCCTGCGTTCTATCTGGGCATTGCCGTTGCCGCCGCGCAGGCGGCCTGGCACTGGACCTTGATCCGCGGCCGCACGCGGGACGGCTGCTTCAAGGCCTTCCGGCTGAACCACTGGGTGGGGTTCAGTGTGTTTGCCGGCATAGCGCTGGACAGCGCCCTGCGCTGAGCAAGCATGGGGGCCTGTCAGGCGCCGAACTCGTCGCCCAGTTCTTTGGCGCGCTGCCGTGCAGCGTGCAGGGCCTTGATGAACAGCGCGTTGACGCCGTCATGCTGCATGGACGTGATGGCCGCGTGGGTGGTGCCGCCCTTGGACGTGACGCGCTGGCGCAGCACCTCGGGCGCTTCGTCGGATGCGCGGGCCAGCTCGGATGCGCCCACAAACGTGCCCACCGCCAGGCGATGCGCCTGCTCGCGCGACAGGCCCATTTCCATGCCGGCAGCCGTCATGGCCTCCAGGAAGAAAAACACATAGGCCGGGCCGGAGCCTGACAGCGCGGTCACCGCGTCCAGCTGTTCTTCGGCGTCCACCCAAAGTGATTCGCCGGTGGTGGCGATCACGCGCTCGACCATGGCCCTGTCGCCGTCGGACACGGTGGGGCGCGGGTACAGCGCCGTCATGCCCTTGCCCACCAGCGCGGGGGTGTTGGGCATGGAGCGCACGATGCGCTCGCTGCCCAGCCACTGTGCAATGCTGTCACTGCGGATGCCCGCCGCCACGCTCAGGTGCAGCGCAGCGGCGGCATGGGCGCGCACCGGGGCGGCGGCGTCCCTGAAGGTCTGGGGCTTTACGGCCCACACCACCAGGCCGCAGCGCGCCAGCGCCGCGCCGGCCTCGGGCTGCGCCGTGATGCTGAACTGCGTTTGCAGCCGGTCGCGGGCTTCTTCCCACGGTTCCACCACCTCGATCTGGGTGGGCGCCAGGCCCTGGCGGATCAGCCCGCCGATGATGGCGCTGGCCATGTTGCCGCCGCCGATGAATGCGATGGCGTTGTTGTCTGTGTTCATGCTGCTTCCAGGTATTCGAAGGCCACGAACTGTGTGACCTGTGCGGGGTTGAAATTGTCGTCACTCAGGCATACCAGGGTGCGGTTGCCGTTGGGAAGAGCCGGGCCCCAGGCCATGGCTTCGGTGTTGTCCAGCCTTGACAGGCCCAGCTGGGCAAAGTCGGCCACCAGCCGCTTGGCCATGGGGCGGAACTCACCGGCCACCAGCCGCGCCGCGTCCAGTGTGTTGCTGCCGTCGCGGGTGTCCACTTCATACAGGCGCAGCGAATTGCCCACGCCCGCCATGTAGGCGCGCTCCAGCACGAGCATCCGGTGGGCGTCGATCATCAGCACCTCGCTCACGCCGTTGTCGGCAAAGGTGCCCGGTACCAGCGGCGCGCGGGGAATCGCGTCGGGCAGGTAGGCGCGTTGCTGCAGTGCGCGGCCGCTGGCCACGTCCACCTGCGTGAAACGGCAGGGCCCGCCCGGCTGGCCCACACCGGGCACGGGGCCGTCTTGCTGCAGCGCGGCTTCCATCGCGGCCCAGGCGGTGGCGCCTTCGGGCGTGAGTGCCAGGCCCTCCAGCGTCAGGTTGTCACGCGGGCCGGTGCCCACGCGCATGTGCAGGTGATCGGGCAGGCTGAGTTCGCGCAGGTGCCGGCCATCCAGGGTGACCTCGCGCACAAACGGGTCCAACCCCAGCCTGGCGTCGCCTTCGCTGGCCCACAGCAGCGTGCCGGCGCGCGGCAGCAGGCGCAGGGCTTCGGGGTCGGCCACGTCGCCCCCCTGGTGGCGGCTGGGGTAGGGCAGGCCGTTGCCCTGGCGCAGCGTCACGACATCCATCAGCTCAGGCGCGCCCAGGCGCTGGCCATCCAGCGCCATGCGCAGTGTGTAAAAGCGCGCGGGTGCCAGGTCGGAGCGGTCGTCGCACAGCGCGTACCACAGGCCGCTGGCCGGGTCGAAGTCCAGCCCCGACAGGCCGCCGACCGTCGTGCCCCTGAAAGCCCGCCGGTGCGCCAGCGTGGCCTCGCCGATCAGGCGCAGACGGGCAGGCTGCGTGGGCGCACGCACGGGCGCACAGGCCGCCAGGGCCGCGGCGGCCACGCCAGCCAGCAGGCGGCGGCGTGTGAAACAGGAGGTACTCATGGTGGTTTCCAGTCTATTGCCTGAAACAGGCATGCGTTACGCTCATCGCCCATGAAATATGTTCTTGCACTGGACCAGGGCACGACCAGTTCGCGCGCCATTGTGTTCGACCGGGCAGGCCACGCCGTGGCGATGGCACAGCAGGAGTTTCGCCAGATCTTCCCCCAGCCCGGCTGGGTGGAGCATGACGCGAACGAGATCTGGGCGTCCCAGCGTGCCGTCGCACTTGCGGCCTTGAACCAGCTGGGGGCGGCCGGTGCGGGCGAACTGTCCATAGGCATCACCAACCAGCGCGAAACCACGGTGCTGTGGGACCGCGCCACCGGCCAGCCCGTGGCCAATGCGATCGTCTGGCAGGACCGGCGAACGGCCGCACGTTGCGATGAATTGCGCCGACAGGGCAAGGCGGCGCTGATCCAGAAAAAGACCGGGCTGGTGATCGACGCCTACTTTTCCGCCACCAAACTGCAGTGGCTGCTGGACAACGTGCCCGGCGCGCGTGCGCGCGCCGGACGCGGTGAGCTGGCCTTTGGCACCATTGACAGCTGGCTCATCTGGAACCTGACCGGCGGCCGGGTGCATGTCACGGATGCCAGCAACGCGTCGCGCACCCTGCTGTTCAATCTGCACACGCTGCAGTGGGACGATGAACTGCTGCGCCTGTTCAACATCCCGCGCAGCGTGCTGCCGCAGGTGGTGCCGTCCAGTGGCGTGCTGGGCCAGACGGACGCGGCGCTGTTCGGCGCGGCCATCCCCATTGCCGGCGTGGCGGGCGACCAGCAGGCCGCCACCTTCGGTCAGGCCTGCTTTGCGCCCGGCATGGCCAAGAACACCTATGGCACGGGCTGCTTCATGCTCATGAACACCGGCACGGCAGCGGTCCCCAGCCGCAACAAGCTGCTGACCACCGTGGGCTGGCAGGGGCCGGCGGGGCCGGGCCGTACCGCCTACTGCCTGGAGGGTGGGGTCTTCATGGCCGGTGCCACGATCCAGTGGCTGCGCGACGGTCTGCAGATGATCCAGTCTGCGCCCGAGGTGGAGGCGCTGGCGGGGCTGGTGTCCGACACGGGCGACGTTTACCTGGTGCCCGCTTTTGCCGGCCTGGGCGCTCCCGACTGGGACGGCTACGCGCGCGGCACCCTGCTTGGCATGACGCGCGGCACCACCCGCGCCCACATTGCGCGCGCAGCCCTGGAGGCCATCGCCTTGCAGGTGGCCGACGTGTTTGACGCCATGGCGCGCGACAGCGGCATTGCGCTGAAAGAGCTGCGCGTGGACGGCGGCGCCTGCAGCAACAACCTGCTGATGCAGATGCAGGCCGATTTCCTGGGCGTGCCGGTGGTGCGACCGTGCGTGACAGAGACGACCGCGCTGGGCGCGGCCTACCTGGCCGGCCTGGCCACGGGGCTGTGGCGCAATGCTGGCGAAATCTCGGCCCAGTGGCAGGTGGACCGCCGGTTCGAACCCGGGCTGGCCGCGCCGTTGCGCCGGGCCAAGCTCGCGCGCTGGCGCAAGGCGGTTGAGCGCTCTAGAGCATGGGCCGACAATTGATCCCATGACTTTGGCCTCCCCCTTGCCTACCCGGCGCGATGAACTCATTGCGCGCCTTTGCGAACCCCGTACATGGGACCTGGCCATCATCGGTGGCGGCGCCACCGGTCTGGGCGTGGCGCTGGACGCCGCCGCCCGCGGATTCAGCGTAGTGCTGGTGGAGTCGCACGACTTTGCCAAGGGCACGTCGTCGCGCGCCACCAAGCTGGTCCACGGTGGCGTGCGCTACCTGGCCCAGGGCAATATCGCGCTGGTGCGCGAAGCACTGCACGAGCGCACCACCCTGCTGCATAACGCGCCGCACCTGGCCCAGCCGCTGCCGTTTGTAATGCCGTCTTACAAGCTGTGGGAAACGCCGTTCTATGGCGTGGGCCTCAAGATGTATGACGCGCTGGCCGGCAAGGCTGGCCTGGGCGCCACCGAATTCCTCAGCCGCGACCAGACGCTGCGCCTGCTGCCCACCGCGCGGCCCGACGGGCTGAAAGGCGGCGTCAAATACTGGGACGGCCAGTTCGACGACGCGCGGCTGGCGCTGGCGCTGGCGCGCACTGCCGCCACCCGTGGCGCGTTGCTGGTGAACTACTGCGCGGCCACCGGGCTGCTGCACGACGCCGGCAAGGTGGTCGGACTGACCTGTGAAGACCGCGAGACCGGCCGTGCCCTGCGTTTGAAGGCCCGCTGCGTGGTGAACGCCGCCGGCGTCTGGGTGGATGAATTCCGCCAGAAAGACGGCGAAGCGTTGGGCCGGCCGGCCAAACCCATGGTTGCGCCCAGCCAGGGCGTGCACCTGGTGGTGGACCGCGAATTCCTCCCCGGCGACCATGCGCTCATGGTGCCCAAGACGGCTGACGGGCGGGTCCTGTTTGGCGTGCCCTGGCTGGGCAAGGTCATCCTGGGCACCACCGACACCCCGCGCGGCGACCTGGCGCGCGAGCCCGAAGCCTTCGCGCAAGAAGTGCAGTTCATCCTGGGCGAATCGGCCCGCTACTTGAAGCGAGCGCCCACTCGCGCTGATGTCAAAAGCATCTGGGTGGGCTTGCGGCCGCTGGTCAAGCCACCGGACGACGACGGCGCCAACACCAAGGGCTTGAGCCGCGAGCACACCGTGCTGGCCAGCCGCAGCGGCCTGGTCACGGTGACGGGTGGCAAATGGACGACCTACCGGGCCATGGCCGAGGACGTACTCGAGAAATGCTTTGAACAGTCCCTGTTGAAGAGGATTAATGGGGGAGTGACCACCAACTTGCAATTGGTAGGTGCGGCTGGTACAGCTGAAAACCGGCCCCGCATGTGCGATGCGCCCGGGGGCCACTCCTATGGCGGCGAACAAGCGGCGGTCGAGGCGCTTGACGGCGCAGACCGCGCATTGGGCGGCGGGCTGACGGAGGCCATGGTCCGGTTTGCGGCGCGTTATGAATATGCGCGAACCGTCGAAGATGTACTGGCGCGCCGCAGCCGTCTGTTGTTCCTGGACGCCCGGCTGGCGGCCGGCATGGCTGCCGAAGTGGGCCGCATCCTAGGCGAGGAAACGGGCCGGGATACTGATGCGGCGTCGTTTGAAGTCCTCACGCAGCGCTACTTGCGCTTGCCGGTATGAGCGGGCGTTGACACGTGGCTTGCGGTTTGCCATAATCGAGGGCTGCGCTTTAAAAGCGTGGTGGGGGTTTTATGAAAACTTCCAGTTCTGCCCAGCGAAAGCGCCGTGAGTGGTTCATGGCGTGGCCGACGGGCCCAAGACTGACCGGTGGTCTTTGACGTGCTTCAAAG
>JBEIPU010000071.1:0-19191 GCA_040376925.1 Caenimonas sp.
GACGTGAGGCGTGTAAATGGCCTTGTGTTTGCCGCGCAAACGGAGAGCAACTTCGCTGGCTACTCGTCCGAGGACCTTGTCGGTCGCGTCAATCACAAACCACTCGTGCGTCACGTCAGCGGGTTTGGCGCTGAACGTTTTGGTCATGAGTTTTCTCTCTTGCGAGGGGTTTGGGAGGGCCCTTTTCCACGGTCGGTGTTCCTCTTGCGGGAATCTCTTAGGTGGGTTGATAAGACCGGCAAAACGTAGTGTCGTTTTGCTTTCCTTACCTTCGCCGCGGGGCCACAAAAGCGCTGCGAAGCCCTCGATTATACGAAAAATCAAGGGCTTAGCGCAATCCTGATGCCTGCGAGCGTTACCATCGCCCCATGTTCAGCTACCGCCACGCCTTTCACGCCGGAAACCACGCCGATGTGCTCAAACACACCGCGCTGATCGCCACCGTGCGGCACATGACCGAAAAGGACGCGGCCCTGATGGTGCTGGACACGCACGCAGGCGCGGGCCTCTACCGCCTGGACGGCGATTACGCCGAAACCAGCGGCGAGGCCGCCAACGGAATTTTCCGCCTGGCGGGGGCGGCCAGCCTCGCGCCGGCGTTGCAGGAGTACGTGGACACCGTGGGTGCCTTCAATAAAAAAGGAAGCCAAAAGGTTTACCCCGGCTCGCCCTTCATCCTGCAGCGTCTGCTGCGCGATCATGACAAGCTCAAGCTGTTTGAGCTGCACCCCACCGATGCCAGGGCGCTGGCAGGCAACATCGCCCAGCTGGAAGCGGGCCGCCAGGTGGCGGTCTTGCGCGAGGACGGCTTCGAGGGCGCCCGCAAGTTCCTGCCGCCGCCGTCACGCCGCGCGCTGGTGCTGTGCGACCCCAGCTACGAGATCAAGACAGATTACGCGAAGGTTGTCGCCATGGTCGGTGACGCGCTCAAGCGCTTTGCCACGGGCACCTACGCCGTGTGGTATCCGCTCATCCCCCGACCCGAAGCCCACGACCTGCCGCGCAAGCTGCAGACCCTGGCCACCAAGGCCGGCAAGAGCTGGCTTAACGCGTCACTGACGGTCAAGTCCAGCAAGCTCACCACCAACACGGCCGGTGAGACCGTGCGCCCGGGCCTGCCGGCCAGCGGGATGTTCATCATCAATCCGCCTTACACGCTGAAGGCCGCGCTGCAGGCTGCCCTGCCCCAGATGGTGGAGCTGCTCGGGCAGGACCGCAACGCGGCGTTTGCGCTGGACAGCGGCGGCTGACCTGGGATTGATAATTAACCGACCGATCGGTTGGTTAATTGCTATACTGCAGTCCCGGCCGGCCATCGGCCCAGGAGACATGCATGTACACCCAGGCACTGGACATCCCCGATTCCCGGCAGGCAAGCGCCCTGAAAGCCGTGGACGCCCCGGCGGCAGACCCCAGCTTGCAGGCGCACTTTGACCAGAAGATGGACGCCGACCACAAGGTCGAGCCGCGCGACTGGATGCCCGACGCCTACCGCAAGACCCTGGTGCGCCAGATCAGCCAGCACGCGCACAGCGAAATCGTGGGCATGCTGCCCGAGGGCAACTGGATCAGCCGCGCCCCATCGCTCAAGCGCAAGGCCATCCTGCTGGCCAAGGTGCAGGACGAAGGCGGGCACGGCCTGTACCTGTACAGCGCGGCCGAAACCCTGGGCACCAGCCGCGACCAGATGCTGGACGCGCTGCACACCGGCCGCGCCAAGTACAGCTCCATCTTCAACTACCCCACGCTGACCTGGGCCGACGTAGGCGTGGTGGGCTGGCTGGTGGACGGCGCGGCGATCATGAACCAGATCCCCCTGTGCCGCTGCTCTTACGGGCCGTATGCACGCGCCATGATCCGCATCTGCAAGGAAGAAAGCTTTCACCAGCGCCAGGGCTATGAGTCGCTCATGGTCATGATGCAGGGCACCGCAGAGCAGCGCGCCATGGTGCAGGACGCCGTGAACCGCTGGTGGTGGAAATGCCTGGCCATGTTCGGCCCGCCTGATGCTGACAGCCCCAACAGCGCCCAGGGCATGCGCTGGGGCATCAAGCGCATCAGCAATGACGATCTGCGCCAGAAGTTCGTGGACGCCACCGTGCCGCAGGCCAGGGTGCTGGGCGTCACCCTGCCCGACCCCGACCTGAAGTGGAACGAAGCGCGCCAGCACTACGACTACGGCGCGATCGACTGGGACGAGTTCTGGGCCACCGTCAACGGCAACGGCCCGTGCAACAAGGAGCGCCTGGCCACCCGGGTCAAGGCGCACGAAGACGGCCAGTGGGTGCGCGACGCCGCGCTGGCACACGCCGCCAAACAGAAAGCCCGCGCGATGAAGGAAGCAGCATGAGCAACCCGGCATTGAAGGAGTGGCCTCTGTGGGAGGTATTTGTCCGGTCCAAACAGGGTATCGAACACAAGCACTGCGGCAGCCTGCATGCCAGTGACGCCCAGCACGCGCTGCAGATGGCGCGTGACGTATACACCCGCCGCCAGGAAGGCGTGAGCATCTGGGTGGTGCCGTCCGCCAGCATCACGGCCAGCGAGCCCAATGACAAGGCCGAGTTCTTTGACCCGGCCGCCGACAAGGTGTACCGCCACCCGAGCTTTTACGCCATCCCCGACGAAGTGGGGCACATGTGAACGCGCCGGTGGATTACCTGCTGCACCTGGCCGACAACGCCTTGGTGCTGGGCCAGCGCAATGCCGAATGGTGCGGCCACGGCCCGGTGCTCGAAGAAGACATTGCCCTGGCCAACATGAGCCTGGACCTGATCGGCCAGGCCCGGCTGCTGTACCAGTACGCGGCCGAGCAGATCAACGCCGACGCGGCGCTGGCCGCACGGTTCGCCCACCTGCAGGGCGCACGCACGGATGGGGCGCTGACCGAAGACACGCTGGCGTACTTTCGCGAAACCCATGAATTTGCCAATTGCACGCTGCTGGAACTGCCCCACCACGGCCCGCTGGCCGGCACGGCCGCCGCGCCGCGCGACTATGCCACCACCATCGTGCGCAACTTCCTGTACAGCGCGCTGATGGTACTGGTATGGGATCGGCTGCAGACCTCTGCCGACGCGCGGCTGGCCGCCATTGCGGCGCGCTCGCTCAAGGAGGTGCGCTACCACCTGCGCCATTCGCACGACTGGCTGGTCCGCCTGGGCGACGGCACCGACGAATCGCACCGCCGCACCCAGGCCGCGCTGGACCACCTGCTGCCCTGCACACAGGAGTTCTGGGTGGTCAGCCCCGCCGAACAGGCCGCCGAGGCCAATGGCTCGGGCGTGAGCGCCGCGCACTTGCAGGCGGGCTGGAACAGCATCTTGGACGAAGCCATTGCCCAGGCCACGCTCCATGGCAAGGCACGCACCGGCTATGTGACGCAGGGCAAGCTGGGCGTGCATTCGGAACACCTGGGCTTCATGCTGGCTGAAATGCAAAGCCTGGCACGGGCCCACCCGCACGCCAGCTGGTGACATGATGAACCCTGGCCTCACCCTGGTACCGGTTGAAGAAGTCTGGGCCGCGCTGGACATGCTGACCGACCCGGAGATCCCGGTGGTCACGCTGCGCGAGCTGGGCATCCTGCGTGAAGTGCGCGAAGGCGCCCACGGCCTGGAGGTGGTCATCACGCCCACCTACAACGGCTGCCCCGCCATCCAGCAGATTGAAGACGACGTGCGCGCGGCCCTGGCCCATGCGGGCATCGATGCGCAGGTGGTCACCCAGCTGGCCCCCGCCTGGACAACCGACTGGATGACGCCCGCCGCGCACGACAAGCTGCGCGCCTACGGCATCGCGCCGCCCCATGGGTGCGACACGCCGGCGGCCGGCGGCAGCAACATCGTGCAACTGACGCGCCGGCTGGCGCCCGTGGCCGTGGCCTGCCCGCAATGCGGCTCGGCCAACACCACCGAGACCTCGCATTTCGGCTCCACCGCGTGCAAGGCGCTGTACCGCTGCCTGGACTGCCTGGAGCCCTTTGACTACTTCAAGCCGCACTGAGCCACGCCGATGACCGCCATGACCGCAGCCCCCCGCTTCCATGCCCTGCGCGTTGCGCGCGTCACACCCGAAGCCGACGGCGCAGTGTCGATTGCGCTGGCCGTACCGCCAGACCAGCGCGACGCCTTCGGGTTCGAGCCAGGCCAGTTCCTGACCCTGCGCGCCACGATCGGCGGGCAGGACGTGCGGCGCAGCTATTCCATCTGCTGCCCGCGCGAGCGGCTGGCAACCCGCGGTGAGCTGGAGGTAGGCGTGCGCGCGGTGGACGGCGGCGTGTTTTCCAGCTGGGCGGCCACGCAGCTCAAAGCCGGCGACACGCTGGACGTGATGCCGCCCGACGGACGCTTCACCGTGCACAAGCCGCGCGCCCTGCACCGCGTGGGCTTTGCAGCGGGCTCGGGCATCACGCCCATCCTGTCCATCGTGGCGACCACGCTGGCCGAGCAGCCCGGCTCGAAATTCACGCTGGTGTACGGCAACCGCCGCATGGCCAGCGTGATGTTCAACGAGGCCCTGCAGGACCTGAAAGACCGCTACCCCGACCGCCTGACGCTGATCCACGTGCTGTCGCGCCAGGCCCAGGAAGTACCGCTGCTGGAAGGCCGCATTGACGCAGACAAGGTGCGCGAGCTGATGGCCACGCTGCTGCCGGCCAGGAGCATGGACGAAGTCTTCGTCTGCGGCCCCGAGGGCATGATCGAATCGACCGAGGCCGCGCTGCTGGCCGCCGGTGTGCCGGCCGACCGCATCCGCACCGAGCGATTCACCAGCGCCCACCCGGCGGGCGACGGCGCCGCGCGCGCGGCAACAGCCCCGCGCGAGCGCGACGGCGAGGTGGAGCTGACCGTGATGCTGGACGGCCGGCCCCATGTGATGCGCATGGGCAGCAACGAACACGTGCTGGACGTGGCGCTGGACGCCGGGCTGGACCTGCCCTGGTCCTGCCGCGGCGGCGTGTGCTGCACCTGCCGCGCCAAGGTGATCGAAGGCAGCGTCACCATGGACCGCAACTTCACGCTGGAGCCCTGGGAGATGGAACAGGGCTTTGTGCTGAGCTGCCAGGCACGGCCGCAGACCGGCAGGCTCGTGGTCAGTTACGACGAACGTTGACATGCCGGCGCCCGGCGGGCGGGCCCCTACACTCGTTGCATGGACCCGACCCCGCAGCACCACCGCCTGGCCTACGCGCTGATCTTCATCACCCCCGCGCTGTGGTGCGTCAATTACCTGGTGGCCCGCTGGGCGCCGGGCGTGGTGGAGCCCAACACGCTGGCCGTTGGCTGGTCGCCGCCTTGCTGCTGGGCGCTTTCACCGCGCCCGAGCTGTGGCGCCAGCGGGGTGTGCTGCGCGCGCAGTGGCCGCGCTTCATCATCCTGGGCGCTTTGGGCATGTGGATCTGCGGCGCCTGGGTGTACATTGCCGCGCGCACCACCACGGCCACCAACATTGCGCTGATCTATTCGGTGTCGCCGGTGCTGATCGCGCTGGCCTCGGTGCTGTGGCTGCGCGAACGCTTCAGCCGGCCGCAGGCGCTGGGCGTGGCGCTGGCGCTGGCCGGCGTGGTGCACGTGATCATCAAGGGGCAGTGGGCCGCGCTGGGCGGCGTGCAGTGGGTGCCCGGTGACCTGTGGATCGTGGCCACCACCATTGCGTGGTCGGGCTTTGCGGTGCTGCAGCGGCGCTGGCCCATGCCGCTGAGCGCCGCAGCCCACCTGTGCGCCGTGAGCGTGGGCGGGCTGGTGGTGCTGGCGCCCTTCACGCTGTGGGAGCTGATGCAGGCCGGGCAACCCGCCTTGGGCGCGCGGGCTTACGGCCTGATGCTGCTGGCCGGCATCTGCCCGGGTGCCGCGGCGTTCTGGTGCTATTCGTATGTGCAGCGCCAGCTGGGCGTGGCGCGGGCATCGTCACAGCTTTACCTGGGGCCGCTGTACGGCGCGGCCATGGCCTGGCTGTTCCTGGGTGAGCCGGTGGGCTGGCACCACGCCATGGGCGCAGCGCTGATCCTGCCGGGCATCTGGCTGGTCAACCGCAGCGGCGCTGGTAAGCCTCTTGCGAGCGCTGCAAGTCCCGCTGCTCGCCCTCGCTGAGGTCCGTGCGGGCCTGCTTGGTGCGCAGCACGCGCTTGAGCTCGCCGCACATGTCCTGCTGGGCCCTGGTCCAGTTCGCTTCGCGCTCGGCGACCTTTTTTTCGCTTTCGGCTGCCTTGCGCTTGTCGTTGCGCTCCTCGTACAGGCGGCGCGACGCGGCCTGTTCGGACTCACGGCATTCGCGGTTGTATTCCTTGCGCATGTCGCTGACCACGTCACCCTTCAGGCCGCGCGCCGCAGCAGTTCGGATGGCATCGTTCAACGACGCGCAGCGCGGGTCCATGTACTTCAGGTGATCTGGCGCATCGCCTACGCTGGGGATGTAGGCAGGGGCCACGGGCCTTTCGGGCAGCGGCGCGTAATACACCATGCCCGGCTTGCACGGCTGCGACGACATGTAGGACCGCCCTGTGTTGTCGCGGCACTGGTAGGTCTGGGCCTGCACTTGCGCGGGGGCCATGCAAGCACACAGCAACAGCACCACTGCCATTGCGGCAAACAATTTCTTCATCATGCCTCTCCGCTCCGCTCCTGCGCAGGATTCTAGAGCCCCAGCCGCCGGCAGATCTCCAGCGTAGCGCCGGACTGGTTCATGGTGTAGAAATGGATGCCCGGTACGCCGGCATGGCGCAACTGGTCGCACAGGTCGGTCACCACGTCCAGGCCAAATGCCTTGATGCTGGCCGTGTCGTCGCCAAAAGCCTGCAGCCGCATACGGATCCAGCGCGGGATCTCGGCGCCGCAGGCGTCTGAAAAGCGCAGCAGCTGGGTGGAGCTGGTGATGGGCATGATGCCCGGCACCACCGGCACCTCCACACCCACTGTCAGCAAGTCGTCCACATAGCGGAAGTACGCATCGCTGTTGAAGAAGTACTGCGTGATGCCCGAATTGGCCCCGGCCTTGACCTTGGCCGCGAAGGCTTCCAGGTCAGCCATGGGCGACCGGGCCTGGGGGTGGGTTTCCGGGTAGGCGGCCACTTCGATGTGGAAATGGTCACCGGTCTCGGCCCGCACAAACGCCACCAGGTCGCTGGCGTAGCGGAATTCACCGCCGATGCCATAGCCGCTGGGCAAATCGCCGCGCAGAGCCACGATGCGGCGGATGCCCGCGCTGGCATAGGCGGACAGCCGCTCGCGGATGCTGTCGCGCGACTGTCCGATGCAGCTCAGGTGCGGCGCGGCCGCGCAGCCCTCGGCCATGATCTCGGTCACGGCCTGCAGCGTGCCGTCCTGCGTGGAGCCGCCCGCGCCAAAGGTCACCGAGCAGAACTCGGGCTTCAGTGCATACAGCTGCTGGCGCACGGCGCGCAGCTTGTCCGCGCCCTCGGGCGTCTTGGTCGGGAAAAATTCAAGGCTCAGCGGAAGACTCATGCCCCCTCCTCATCCAGTTTTGTGGCGTGCACAAAAAATTCGCGGTTGCCGTCGCCGCCTTCAATCGGGCTGTCAAACCAGTTGACGACCCGCAGGTGCAAAGCGGCACAGGCGTCGCGGATGCGCTGCTCCACCACCGGGTAGAACGCCGCGTCCTTGACGATGCCGCCCTTGCCGATCTGCGGCGGCTGCAGCTCAAACTGCGGCTTGACCAGCATCAGCAGCGCAGCGCCCGGCTTCATGAGCGGCACCAGCGCAGGCAGCACCAGCGTGAGCGAAATGAACGACAGATCGCCCGTCACCAGGTCAAACGCGTCATCACCTACATGCTCTGCCGCCAGTTCGCGGGCATTGACGCTCTCTACCGCCGTCACGCGTTCGTCCTGGCGCAGGTTGTCGTGCAACTGGCCGTGGCCCACGTCCACGCCCACCACATGCCGGGCGCCGTGCTGCAGCAGGCAATCAGTAAAGCCGCCGGTGGACTGGCCCACGTCCAGGCAGTGCAGGCCCTGAACAGTCAGGCCGGCGGCCTTGAGCGCGCCCTCCAGCTTCAGGCCGCCGCGCGACACATAGCGTGCCTCGGCGGCGTCCAGCAGCTCGATCTGCGCGGTGTCGGGCAGCTCGTTGCCGTTTTTGGTCACGGGCCGCCACTGCTCGCCGTCGAACCAGCGCACACCCGACGCAATCAGGCGCTGGGCCTGCGACCTTGATGTGGCCAGCCCGCGCTCCAACAGCAGTTGGTCAGCGCGCACCCGGTCAATACCTGTAGGTCGCGGCCTTGTACGGGCCCTGCTTGCTCACACCGATGTAGGCGGCCTGTTCGTCGGTCAGCTCGCTGAGCATCGCGCCGACCTTCTTCAGGTGCAGGCGGGCGACCTTTTCGTCCAGGTGCTTGGGCAGCACATAGACTTTGCCCGGCTTGTATTCCTTGCTCTTGGTGAACAGCTCGATCTGCGCAATCGTCTGGTTGGCAAACGACGACGACATCACAAAGCTGGGGTGGCCGGTGCCGCAGCCCAGGTTCACCAGGCGGCCCTTGGCCAGCAGGATGATGCGCTTTTCAGGGTTCTTGCCCTTCTTGGGGAAGATCACATGGTCCACCTGGGGCTTGATCTCTTCCCACTTGAGCTTTTCCAGCGAGGCCACGTCGATCTCGTTGTCAAAGTGGCCGATGTTGCAGACGATGGCCTGGTCCTTCATGGCGGCCATGTGCTTGTAGGTGATGACGTTCTTGTTGCCGGTGGCCGATACAAAGATGTCGGCCTTGTCGGCGGCGTAGTCCATGGTCACGACCTTGTAGCCTTCCATCGCGGCCTGCAGGGCGTTGATCGGGTCGATCTCGGTCACCCACACCTGGGCGCTCAGGGCGCGCAGGGCCTGAGCGCTGCCCTTGCCCACATCGCCATAGCCGGCCACCACGGCCACCTTGCCGGCCACCATGACGTCAGTGGCGCGCTTGATGGCGTCCACCAGCGATTCACGGCAGCCATACAGGTTGTCAAACTTGCTCTTGGTGACGGAATCGTTCACGTTGATGGCGCGGAAGGCCAGCGTGCCCTTGGCGGACATTTCATTCAGGCGCAGCACGCCCGTGGTGGTTTCCTCGGTCACGCCGATGATGTTCTTCAGGCGGCGGCTGTACCAGGTCGGGTCGGTCTTGAGCTTGGCCTTGATGGCTGCGAACAGGCAGGATTCCTCTTCGCTGGCGGGCTTGGCCAGCACCTTGATGTCTTTTTCGGCGCGTGCACCCAGGTGCATCAGCAGCGTGGCATCGCCGCCGTCGTCCAGGATCATGTTGGGGCCTTCGGTCTTGCTGCCCTTGGGACCGAACTCAAAGATGCGGTGGGTGTAGTCCCAGTAGTCCTTGAGCGTTTCGCCCTTGTAGGCGAACACCGGCGTGCCTTCGGCCACCAGGGCGGCGGCGGCGTGGTCCTGCGTGCTGAAGATGTTGCACGAGGCCCAGCGCACCTGGGCGCCCAGGGCCTGCAGCGTTTCCACCAGCACGGCGGTCTGGATGGTCATGTGCAGCGAGCCGGTGATGCGCGCGCCCTTCAGGGGCTGGGCCTTGGCGAATTCTTCGCGGATGGCCATCAGGCCAGGCATCTCGGTTTCGGCAATACGGATTTCCTTGCGGCCCCAGTCGGCCAGCGACAGGTCGGCAATCGCATGGTCAGGGTGCAGGGGTTTGAGAACAGCGCTCATGGTCACTCCAAAAAATGAATTTTGTGAACCACTGCCAAAAGGGGAACTCACCTCACAGGACAGTGGGTGAGCGTCGTTGCGGGGTCTGGTTCCGAGCCTCACGCCTTGCATCTGGTCAGATGGCGGCGCTGCAACGCTCCTCGGAATGCGCAAATTATAATCACCGCCTGCCCTGCGCGCCCTGGCGCCGCCCCCAATTCCCCGGAGCCCCTGTGTCATTCGCCTCTGAAACCCGGCGCCGCCGTACCTTTGCCATCATCTCCCACCCCGACGCGGGCAAGACCACGCTGACCGAAAAGCTGCTGCTGTTCTCCGGCGCGATCCAGATCGCGGGCGCCGTCAAGGGCCGCAAGGCCAGCCGCCATGCCACGTCCGACTGGATGGAGATCGAAAAGCAGCGCGGCATTTCGGTCGCATCGTCGGTCATGCAGATGCTGTACCGCGACCACGTCATCAACCTGCTGGACACGCCGGGCCACAAGGACTTTTCCGAGGACACCTACCGCGTGCTGACCGCCGTGGATTCGGCCCTGATGGTGATCGACGCGGCCAACGGTGTGGAAGCGCAAACCCGTCGCCTGATCGAAGTTTGCCGCCAGCGCGACACGCCCATCATCACCTTCGTCAACAAGATGGACCGCGAAGTGCGCGAGCCGCTGGACATCCTGGACGAGGTGGAGCGCGAGCTGGGCATGCCCTGCGTGCCCATGACCTGGCCCGTGGGCCAGGGCAAGAATTTCGGCGGCATCATGAACCTGCGCACCCAGGTCATGACGGTGTTTGAATCCGGCAGCGAACGCCGCCCGCAGGACTTTGACGCCATGCCGCTGGCCGAACGTGACGCGCTCGTCGCGCGCTTCGGCCACGAATTTGAAACCGCCGAAGAGAGCATGCAGCTGGCCACCGGCGCGTCCCCCGCCTGGGACCGCGAGGCCTTTCTGGCCGGCAAGCAGACGCCGGTGTTCTTCGGCTCCGGCGTCAACAACTTTGGCGTGATGGAGGTGCTGGACGCGCTGGTGGACCTGGCGCCGCCGCCGCAGCCGCGCACCAGCACCACGCTGGTCAACCGCCAGCCCGTGGTGAAGGAAATCCAGCCAGAAGACCCCGACTTTGCCGGCGTGGTGTTCAAGGTGCAGGCCAACATGGACGCCAACCACCGCGACCGCATTGCCTTTGTGCGCATGGCCTCGGGCAAATTCACGCCCGGCATGAAGCTCAAGGTGCAGCGCACGGCCAAGGAGCTGCGGCCCACGTCCGTGGTGACTTTCATGAGCCAGCGGCGCGAGGCGGTGGAAGAGGCTTACGCGGGCGACATCATCGGCTTTACCACCCATGGCGGCGTGCAGCTGGGCGACACGATCACCGACGGCGCCAACCTGCAGTTCACCGGGCTGCCTTTCTTCGCGCCGGAGCTGTTCATGACCGTCATTCTGAAGAACCCCCTGCGCACCAAGCAGCTGCAGCAGGGTCTGGCCCAGCTGGGCGAAGAAGGCGCCATTCAGGTCTTCAAGCCCGACGCCGGCGGCGCCATGCTGCTGGGCGCCGTGGGTCAGCTGCAGTTTGAAGTGGTGCAGCACCGCCTGAAGGCCGAGTACGACGCCGATGTGCGGCTGGAAGGCTGCCAGTACACCGGCGCGCGCTGGATCACCGCCGACACCCCGGCCGAGCTGCGCGCCTTTACCGACGCCTACCCGTTGCGCCTGGCGCATGACGCGGCCGACGCGCTGGCGTTTTTGTGCACCTCACCCTATGACGTGCGGCTGGCGCAGGAGCGCTTCCCCAGGATCCACTTTCACCCGCTGCGCGAGCATGCCGGGCTGGCGCTGCAAAACGCAGGCTAAGATGCGCGGCGCGGACAAGCCGCGCATCAGGGGAGAGGGAGCACATGACACATTCGGGACGTAGTACGCGCAGGCTTGCCACGGCCTGCGCCCTGGCGGGCCTGGCCCTGCTGGGCGGCTGCGGCGGGGGCGGCGGCAATGCCGGCGCCTGCCTGGGCAGCTTTGAGGTCTGCAACCCCAACGCCGGCAAGGTGGTGCTCAGCGCCGACCGGCCCTCTTCGGCCTATGCCGGGACCTGCGACATGGACACCGAGAAGAAGTTCGTGCGTTCGTACCTGGACGAGGCCTACCTCTGGACCGACGAAATCCCGGCCACGGATTCCTGGCCCTGGACAGTGGCCGGGTACTTTTACAACCTGCTGGTCACCACCCCCGACATCCACGGCCTGCCCAAGGACCGCTTCAGCTTCATTGTGCGCAAAGCCGACGCCGACACGCTGGCCACCGGCGCGGGCATGGGCTTTGGCGTGCAGTGGGAGCCCGACGGCGCGGGCCGCACGCGCGTGGCCAAGGTAGACGCCAACTCACCTGCGGCGCTCGCGGGCCTGGCCCGCGGTGGCGTGCTGGAGGCCATCGTGACGGCCACGCATGAGGGCTGGTACCCCAATGTGGCAGGGGCGCGCGTCACCTTCACCTACCGTGACGCGCCGGGCGCCGCCGTGCGCACCGTGCAGCTCACCACCGCCGCCGTGCAGGAAGACCCCTTGCCCCAGGCGACGGTGCTGCAAAGCGGCCAGGGCCGCCGGGTGGGCTACCTGCAATTCGACAGCCACGCCAGGGGCGCGCAGGACAAGCTCATCAGCGCCATGCGCACACTGGCTGCGGCGAACATCCAGGATCTGGTGCTGGACATGCGCTACAACACGGGCGGCTTCCTGTATGTGGCCAACACGCTGGCGTCCATGATCACGGGCCCGGTGAATGACGGCCGGGTCTTTGAGCGCCTGCAGTACAGCCGCAAGCGCGAAGCCGACACCCAGGCCGCCATCACGCGTTTTTATGCCCGCACCGATGTCGCGGAGACCATCCACCCCGTGGGCACCGTCTTGCCGCGCCTCTCGCTGTCGCGCGTCTATGTGCTGGCAACGGGCAGCACCTGCTCGGCCAGCGAGGCCGTAATCAATGGTCTGCGGGGCGTGGATGTGGAGGTGGTTCTGGTGGGTGGCACGACCTGCGGCAAGCCCTATGGCTTTACCCGCCGGGACAACTGCGACCTGTCGCTGTACCCCATCGAGTTCCAGGGCTTCAATGCCAAGGAGTACGGCGACTATTCCGTCGGCTTCGCGCCCACCTGCGCAGGAGCGGACGATTTCTCGACGGCGCTGGGCAACCCGGCAGAGGGCCTGCTGGGCATTGCGCTGCGCCACATCGACCTTGGCGCCTGCACCGTCAGTACGGCGCCACCCCAGTCGGCCGGCCTGCGCCAGTCCGCGCCCCTGGCCGCCATGGATACCGGCCGCCCCGCCAAGCCCGGTCGCGTGCTGGTGGACAAGGCGGCCCAGCAGCGCTGATCAGAAGGTCTTGGCCAGGCCCAGCTTGGTCACCAGCGCCTTTTCACGGGTGAAGGTCTCCTGCGCGAACTTCGCGTAGGCGGCCGAGCTCATGTACATGGGCACCATGTCGTAGCGGGCCAGCGCGGTCTTGTAGCTGTCCAGCTCCATCGCCTTCTTGAAGGCGTCGTGCAGCGCCTTGACCACATTGGGCGGCGTGCCGCGCGGCGCACCAATGCCAAAGGGCGAGTTCTGCACCAGGTTCAGCCCCAGCTCTTTCAGCGTGGGCGCGTCGGGGAACTTGGCCAGGCGCTTTTCGCCCCAGGTGTTGAGCACGCGCAGCTTGCCGGACTCCACCAGCGGCGCAAAGCCGGTGGAATCGGCCGCCGCCATGATGTGGCCGCCCACGATGGCCTGTGCCAGGTCGGCGCTGCCCTTGTAGGGCACATGCACCAGGTCCAGGCCCAGCTGCTGCGCGATCAGTTCCATGGTCAGGTGCGGGCTGGTCATGGTGCCGGTGGAGCCATAGGACAGCTTGCCGGGGTTGGCCTTGGCCCAGGCCACAAAGTGCGTCCAGGTGCGCAGCGGCGATTCGGTCGGCACCACAATGCCAAACGCATAGCCCGTGACGTTGAGCACGTAGCTGATGTCCTTGATCGGGTCCCAGTTGATCTTGGCCGTGTAGGGCAGGCGGAACACACCCAGCGGGATCTGCGCCAGCGTGTAGCCGTCGGGCTGCGAGGTCTGCAGGGTCTGCGCGGGCAGCGTGCCACCGGCGCCGGGCTTGTTCTCCACGATCACGGGCTGGCCCAGGATCTTGCCGGCGCTCTCGGCCAGAGAGCGCATGGTGATATCGGTCGGGCCACCGGCCGGAAACGCAATGATCAGCTTGATGGGGCGCGCCGGGAAGGCCTGCGCGCGGGCGGTGAATGCGGGGGCCACGAGTGCGGCGCCGGCGAGTTGAACGAGTTGGCGACGGCCAAGTGTCTTGTGCATGGGAGCTCCAGGGAAAGGTATCGCAGGATTAGACGTGTGAACTCACCCCGTGACCATTCAGGCATTCACTGAGCGCCAATTCCGCTGTGCAGCACTACCGCGTGCGTTCGTCAAAACCCTGCAGCACATTGACTGCATTCACGCCCACCTCAGCCACGGCATAGCCGCCTTCGAAGGTGAACACGGTAGGCAGCCTGGCCGCAGCAATGTCGTTGCCCACCTGCAGGTAGTCCTGGCTCTTCAGGCCAAAGCCCGAGATCGGGTCGCCCTCGAAGGTGTCGACGCCGAGCGCGACTACCAGTGCGTCGGCGCGGTACGCGGCAATCGCCTGCAACGCGGTGGCCAGGGCCACGCGCCAGGCCCCAAAGCGGGTGCCGCGCGCCAGCGGCAGGTTGAGGTTGAAGCCCAGGCCGGCACCCACGCCACGTTCGTCCGCATAGCCCAGGTAATACGGGTATTCGGTGTGCGGGTCGCCATGAACACTGACGGTCAGTACATCGGCCCGGTCGTAGAAGATGGCCTGGGTGCCGTTGCCGTGGTGGTAGTCAATATCCAGCACCGCCACGCGCGCGCAACCGGCGTCACGCAGCGCCTGCGCCGCGATCGCGGCATTGTTCAAAAAGCAGTAGCCGCCGAAGAAGTCGGCACCCGCGTGGTGGCCGGGCGGGCGCGTCAGCGCGAATGCGGCGCGGTCACCTTGGACTACGTGCTGCGCCGCCGACCAGGCGCAGGCCGCACCCTCACGCGCCGCGGCCCAGGTGCCTGATGTCAGCGGGCTGCCCGCGTCGTATGAGAACAAGCCCATGCGCGCCGCAAAGCTGGCGGGCAGGACGTCCGAACGGAAGGTGCGGATGGGCCAGTACGACGGGAACGCGTCGCGCTGCGCGTTGGCAGGGTCCAGCGCCACCCATTCGTCCCAGGCGCCGCGCAGGAAGTCCACATAGCGCTGGGCGTGCACGCGCGTGATTACCGCGTCGTCCATGGCCTGTGGCGGCTCGATGGCGCCGAGCTTGCGCGCTTGCAATTCCTGCAGCACGTAGTCGGCTCGCGCAGGGATCTCAAAACACGGCACCAGCTCGCCGCGAAACATTTCGACCTTGCCGTGATGGCGCGTGTGTTGGGCGTTGTAGAACGTGTGCATGGCCGCCCGTTCAGGCACGCGCCAGCACCGCCGCCAGCGCACGGCCTGTGTGCGTGCCCAGCTTCACCACCTGCTCCGGCGTATCGGCCGCCACCACGCGCCCGCCGGCGTTGCCGCCCTCGGGGCCCAGGTCGATCACCCAGTCGGCCTCGGCGATCACGTCCAGGTCGTGCTCGATCACCACCACGCTGTGGCCGCCGTCCACCAGGCGGTGCAGCACGCGGATCAGTTTTTCCACATCGGCCATGTGCAGGCCCACCGTGGGTTCGTCCAGCACGTACAGCGTGTGCGGCGGTTTCTGGCCGCGGCGCGTCACGTCGTCGCGCACCTTGCTCAGCTCCGTCACCAGCTTGATGCGCTGCGCCTCGCCGCCGCTCAACGTCGGTGACGGCTGGCCCAGCGTCAGGTAGCCCAGGCCCACGTCTTTCAGAAGTTGCAGCGGATGGCTGATGTTGGGCATGGCGGCAAAGAAGTCCACCGCCTCGTCCACTTCCATCTGCAGTACGTCGCCAATGCTCTTGCCGCGCCAGGTCACGGCCAGTGTTTCGGGATTGAAGCGCGCGCCATGGCAGACCTCGCACGGCACCTTCACGTCCGGCAAAAAGCTCATGCCGATGGTGCGCATGCCCTGGCCTTCGCAGCCGGGGCAGCGGCCCTCGCCGGTGTTGAAGCTGAAGCGTCCGGGGCCGTAGCCGCGCGCGCGCGCCTCCAGCGTGTCGGCAAACAGCTTGCGCACCGTGTCCCAGAAGCCGATGTAGGTGGCGGGGCAGCTGCGCGGCGTTTTGCCGATGGGGGTCTGGTCCACCTCCAGCACGCGGTCGATGGCCTGCCAGCCTTCCACACTGTCGCAGCCCGTCCATTGCGGTGCCGAGCGTTTGCCCACGGCTGCCTGCACATTGGCCAGCAGCACGTCGCGCGCCAGCGTCGATTTGCCCGAGCCCGACACACCTGTCACCGCCACCAGCCGCTTCAGCGGCACCATGACGTTGACCTTGGCCAGGTTGTGCAGCGTGGCGCCCTTCACCTTCAATTGCTGCACGTCGCCGCTGATCGGGCGGCGTGGCTGCTGCGGGTGCTTGATGGCGTGCAGCAGGTAGCGGCCCGTGACGGAATCTGCCGCGCCCGAGATATCGCCAACCGAACCCTGCGCCACCAGGTTGCCACCGCGTTTGCCGGCGCTGGGGCCGATGTCGATGATGTGGTCGGCGCGGCGGATCGTGTCTTCGTCATGCTCCACCACCACCAGGGTGTTGCCCTTGTCGCCCAGCTTGTGCAGCGCATTCAGCAAAATCTGGTTGTCGCGCGCATGCAGGCCGATGGTGGGTTCGTCAAGCACGTAGCACACGCCCTGCAGGTTGCTGCCCAGCTGCGCGGCCAGGCGGATGCGCTGCGCCTCGCCCCCGGAAAGCGTGGGCGCGCCGCGGTCCAGCGTCAGGTAGCCCAGGCCCACCTCTTCCAGGAACTCGAGGCGGCTTCTGATTTCAGGGATCAGGTCGCGCGCAATGCCGGTTTCGCGCGTGCTCATGGCGCCTGCGATCTGCAATGTTTCCACCCAGGCACGCACGTCGTGCACCGACAGCTGCGCAATGTCGGTGATGCCCACGCCGGCAAACCTGACCGAGCGGGCCTGCAGGTTCAGCCGGGTGCCGTGGCAGGTGGAGCAGGCCTCGTCGGCCACGTCTTCGACCTCGGGCTCGGCAAAGGTCTGCTCGCGGCCCTTGTTGTCGTCGTCGCGGATCGTGTCGTCAAAGGCCTTGCGCTGTTCGCGCGTGAGCTTGACGCCCGTGCCCACGCAATCAGGGCACCAGCCATGCTTGCTGTTGTAAGAAAACAGGCGCGGGTCCAGCTCGGCATAGCTGGTGCTGCACACCGGGCAGGCGCGCTTGGTGGAGAACACCTCTACCTGGCTGCTGCCGCCGCGCGCCAGCACATGGACGACACCTTTACCATGCTCGAGCGCGGTGGCCAGCTTGTCGCGCAGCTCGTCTTCATTGGCGGGCGTCACGTCCAGCGACCACACCGGCAGCTCGATCGTGTGTTCCTTGAACCGGTCGATGCGCGGGAAACCCGTGGTCGGCAAGAACTGCCCGTCCACCCGCAGGTGGGTGTAGCCGCGCGGGCGGGCCCAGTCGGCCAGCTCGGTGTACACGCCCTTGCGGTTGACCACCAGCGGCGCCAGCAGGCCGATGTGCTGGCCGCGGTAGCGCTTGAGCAGCTGCGCGGCAATGCTGTCGGGCGTTTGCGGGCGCACCTCGGCGCCGTCTTTCACGCAGTGCTGCACGCCCAGCTTGACGTACAGCAGGCGCAGAAAGTGCCACACCTCGGTGGTGGTGCCCACCGTGCTCTTGCGCCCGCCGCGCGACAGCCGCTGCTCGATCGCGACCGTGGGCGGTATGCCATACACCGCGTCCACCTCGGGCCGGCCCGCCGGCTGCACGATGCTGCGCGCGTAGGCGTTCAGGCTTTCCAGATAGCGGCGCTGGCCTTCGTTGAACAGGATGTCAAACGCCAGCGTGGACTTGCCCGAGCCCGACACGCCCGTGACCACGCTGAACTTGCCGTGGGGGATGTTGACCGACAGGCTCTTGAGGTTGTGCTCTTTCGCGTTGATGATCTGGATGGCTTCAGGCGGGGGCTTGCGTTCACGCACCACCACCTGCAGCGGTCGGCCTTCCTCGACCGCATGCGAGCCGAGCCCCATGGCCCGGTCGTAGTCGCGCAGCGCCTGGCCGGTGTGCGACGTGAGGTGCTGGCGCACATCGTCAGGTGTGCCCTCGGCCACGACCAGGCCGCCTGCGTAGCCACCCTCGGGCCCCAGGTCGATCAGCCAGTCGGACGCACGGATCACGTCCAGGTTGTGCTCGATCACGATCAGCGAATTGCCACCGTCGATCAGCTTGCGCAGGGCGCGCATCAGCTTGGTGATGTCGTCAAAATGCAGGCCCGTTGTGGGCTCGTCAAACAAAAACAGCGTGCCCTTGGTGGCGGTGGCCTGGCGGCTGCTGGTGGCATTCTTGGCGGCACCGGCCAGGAAGCCCGCGAGCTTCAGCCGCTGCGATTCCCCGCCCGACAGCGTGGGCACGGGCTGACCCAGCTTCACGTATTCCAGGCCCACGTCCACGATGGGTTGCAGCGCGCGGATCACTTCACGGTCGTTGGCAAATATCGCGGCGGCCTCGCTGACTGTCAGGTCCAGTACGTCGGCCACGTTCATGGCGCGCGGCTTGACGGCGCCCATGGGCTGGCGTTCGATCGTCACTTCCAGGATCTCGGGGCGATAGCGCTTGCCGTCGCAGTCGGGGCAACGCAGGTAAACGTCACTCAGGAACTGCATTTCCACATGCTCAAAGCCCGAGCCGCCGCAGGTGGGGCAGCGCCCGTCGCCGCTGTTGAAGCTGAACTTGGACGCGGTGTAGCTGCGCTGGCGTGCCAGCGGCGCCGTGGCAAAGATTTCGCGGATGGCATCCCACGCACCCACATAGCTCACCGGGTTGGAGCGCGCCGTCTTGCCGATGGGAGACTGGTCCACAAACACCACGTCGCTCAGGTGGTCGGCGCCCAGCAGGCGGTCGTGCGCGCCGGGCGATTCGGTGGCGCGGCCGAAGTGGCGCATCAGCGCCGGGGCCAGCACGTCCTGGATCAGGCTGGATTTGCCCGAGCCGCTGACGCCGGTGATGCACACCATGCGCTGCAGCGGGAATTCCACCGAAACGTTCTGCAGGTTGTGCTCGCGCGCGCCTTCCAGGATGAGGCGCGGCGTCGCATCCGTCACCGCACGGCGAAAGCCCATGCCCACCTGCTTGCGCGCGCCCAGGTAGGCGCCGGTGAGCGTGTCGGCGCGCTTGAGCTCTTCGGGCGTGCCGTCGAACACGATTTCGCCGCCCTTTTCGCCCGGGCCCGGGCCCATGTCGATCATGCGGTCGGCCGCCAGCATCACGGCCGGGTCATGCTCCACCACCACCAGCGTGTTGCCGGCGTCGCGCAGGCGCTTCATGGCCTCGGTGATGCGGTTCATGTCGCGCGGGTGCAGGCCGATGCTGGGCTCGTCCAGTACAAAC
>JBEIPU010000110.1:0-13776 GCA_040376925.1 Caenimonas sp.
CGCCCCCCGCGGCGGCGTCTGGCGCTGCGCTGCCGACGCCGCAGCAGCGCGAGCGTTTTCTGGCGTCCGCGCCGGACGATGAGGCGCGCGCGCGGCGTCAGGCCCTGCTGGCGCGCATCGACCAGGGCGACCCGGAGGCGCTGGCACGCTGGCAGCAGGTGCTGGAGCGCATGCGCCAGCGCCAGGGCGGGCCCGGCGGCCCGGGCCAGTAAGCCATGAGCCCGTCCACCCCGTTCATCCGGCGGCCGGTCGCCACCTCGCTGCTCATGCTGGCCATCGTGCTGGCGGGGCTGATGGGCTGGCGCTTTTTGCCGCTGGCGGCGCTGCCGCAGGTGGACTACCCCACCATCCAGGTGCAGACGCTGTACCCCGGCGCCAGCCCTGAAGTGATGGCGCAGACCGTGACCGCGCCGCTGGAGCGGCAGTTCGGCCAGATGCCGGGCCTGTCGCGCATGAGCTCCACCAGCGCTGCGGGCGTGTCCATCGTCACGCTGCAGTTCGGCCTGGGCCTGGCGCTGGACGTGGCCGAGCAGCAGGTGCAGGCCGCCATCAACGCCGGCGGCTCGCTGCTGCCGGCAGACCTGCCCGCGCCACCGGTCTATGCCAAGGTGAACCCGGCCGACGCGCCGGTGCTGACGCTGGCCGTCACGTCCGACACGCTGCCGCTGACCGAGGTGCAGAACCTGGTGAACACGCGCCTGGCGCTCAAGATCAGCCAGGTCACGGGCGTGGGCCTGGTCACGCTGTCGGGCGGGCAGCGCCCGGCCGTGCGCATCCAGGCCGACACGCGGGCGCTGGCGTCCTACGGGCTCACGCTGGACGGCATCCGCACGGCCATCACGGCCGGCAACGCCAACAGCGCCAAGGGCAGCATCGACGGCCTCACGCGGGCCTACACCATCAACGCCAATGACCAGCTGCTGACCGCAAAGGACTACGAAAACCTCATCATTGCCTGGCGCAACGGCGCGCCGGTGCGCGTGCGCGATGTGGCGCGCGCGGTAGAAAGCGCCGAAAACACCCGGCTGGGCGCCTGGGCCGGTGTGGACGGCGTTCTGAAGCCCGCCATCATCGTCAACGTGCAGCGCCAGCCCGGCGCCAACGTCATTGCCACGGTGGACGCGATCAAGCAGCGTCTGCCCGAGCTGACCCAGGGCATGCCCGCCACGGTCAAGGTCGAGGTGCTGAGCGACCGCACCATGGGCATCCGCGCGTCGGTCAAGCATGTGCAGATCGAGCTGCTGCTGGCCGTGGTGCTGGTGGTGCTGGTGATCTTTGCCTTCCTGCACAGCCTGCGCGCCACGGTCATTGCCAGCCTGGCCGTGCCCATTTCATTGATCGGCACGCTGGGCGCGATGTATCTGCTGGGCTACAGCCTGAACAACCTGAGCCTGATGGCGCTGACCATCGCCACCGGCTTCGTGGTGGACGACGCAATCGTGATGATCGAGAACATTGCCCGCTACATCGAAGAGGGCGAGCCACCGCTGCAGGCCGCCATCAAGGGCGCCACCCAGATCGGCTTTACCATCATTTCGCTCACCGTGTCGCTCATTGCGGTGCTGATCCCGCTGCTGTTCATGGGCGACGTGGTGGGCCGGCTGTTTCGTGAATTCGCGGTCACGCTGGCCATCACCATCCTGATCTCGGCCGTGGTGTCGCTCACGCTGGTGCCCATGATGGCCGCGCGCTGGCTCCAGCGTGAGCCCGTGGCCGGCGAAGCCGGTTTCAATGGCTGGGGGGCACGGCTGCAAAAAAGGTTTGACGCGGTCATTGGGCGCTACGGCATCTGGCTGGACTGGGTGCTGGCGCGCCAGGGCATCACGCTGGTGGTGGCGCTGGGCACGCTGGTGCTGACGGCGTTGCTGTGGATGTGGATACCCAAGGGCCTGTTCCCCACGCAGGACACCGGCCAGCTGCAGGCGCGGGTGGAAACCGGGCAGTCGGTGTCCTATGCCCGCATGGCCGAGATCCAGCAGCAGGTGGCGCGCCTGGTGATGGAAGAGCCGGACGTGCAAAGCGTCAGCGCCTTCATCGGCGTGGACGCGGCCAACAACACCATGCTGCACACCGGGCGCATGCTCATCAACCTGAAAAGCGGCCACGCCAGCCAGCAGGCCCTGATGGACCGCCTGCGCGAGCGCGCGCGCGGGATCGCGGGCGTGACGTTGTACCTGCAGCCCACGCAGGACCTGACCATTGACGCCGAATCGGGGCCCACGCAGTACCGCGTGTCGCTGGAATCGGCCGACACCGCGACCGTGCAGGAGTGGGCGGGCAAGCTGGCCGCCCGCATGCAGGCCCAAAGCACCCTGCGCAATGTGACGTCCGACGCCGACGCGTCGGGCGCGGCCGTGTATGTGGATGTGGACCGCGACACCGCCTCGCGCCTGGGCATCACCGCATCGGCCGTGGACGAGGCGCTGTACAGCTCGTTCGGCCAGCGCATTGTGTCCACCATCTTTACCGAGACCAACCAGTACCGCGTGATCCTGGAGGCGCAGCCCGATGCCAATGCCACGCCGGCCTCGCTGGGCATGGTGCAGCTGCGCACCAGCGGGGGCACGCCCACGCCGCTGTCGGCCGTGGCCACCCTCACCGAGCGGCGCGCGCCGCTGCAGATCACCCACGTGGCGCAGTACCCGGCCCCCCCGCTGGGCTTTGACACCGCACCGGGCGTCTCGCTGGGCAAGGCCGTGGACAGCATCCGCGCCGCGGCAAAGGACATCGGCCTGCCCACCGGGGTGACGCTGAGCTTCCTGGGGGCGTCGGGCGCGTTCGAGGCATCGCTGACCAACCAGCTGTGGCTGATCCTGGCGGCCATTGTGTGCGTGTACATCGTGCTGGGCGTGCTGTATGAGAGCTACATCCACCCGCTGACCATCCTGTCCACGCTGCCCTCGGCCGGCGTGGGGGCGCTGCTGATGCTGATGGTCACGGGCAATGACCTGGGGGTGATCGGCATCATCGGCATCATCCTGCTGATCGGCATCGTCAAGAAGAACGCGATCATGATGATCGACTTTGCGATTGACGCTGAACGGCATGAGGGCAGGGCGCCGCACGACGCGATCCGCCAGGCGGCGCTGATGCGCTTTCGCCCCATCCTCATGACCACGCTGGCCGCGCTGTTTGCCGCCGTGCCGCTGATGCTGGGCTGGGGCGAGGGCGCCGAGCTGCGCCGCCCGCTGGGGCTGGCGATTTTTGGCGGGCTGATCCTGAGCCAGCTGCTCACGCTGTTCACCACGCCGGTGATCTACCTGGCGTTTGACAGGCTGGGCAGGCGCTGGCGCAAGCAGCCCCCACCCCAGCCCTCCCCCAGCGGGGGAGGGAGCCCCGCATGAACCTGTCCGAGCCGTTCATCCGCCGCCCGGTGGCCACCGTGCTGCTGACCATCGGCCTGGCGCTGGCGGGCATTGCCGGCTTCATGGTGCTGCCGGTGTCGCCGCTGCCGCAGGTGGACTTTCCGGTCATCTCGGTCAGCGCCAGCCTGCCTGGCGCCAGCCCCGAGACCATGGCCACCAGTGTGGCCACGCCGCTGGAGCGCCGCCTGGGCACCATTGCCGGCGTGAACGAGATGACATCGAGCAGCGGCGTGGGCTCCAGCCGGGTGACGCTGCAGTTCGAGCTCAACCGCAACATCGACGCCGCCGCGCGCGAGGTGCAGGCCGCCATCAATGCGTCGCGCGCTGACCTGCCGTCCACGCTGCGCAGCAACCCGACCTACCGCAAGGCCAACCCGTCGGACGCGCCGGTGATCATCCTGGCGCTGACCTCGCGCACCAAATCACCGGGGCAGATCTACGACTCGGTGTCCAACATCGTGCAGCAAAAGCTCGCGCAGGTGAAGGGCGTGGGCGACGTGGAAATCGGCGGCGGCTCGCTGCCCGCCGTGCGCGTGGACCTGGTGCCGTTCGCGCTCAACCGCTACGGCGTAAGCAGTGAAGACATCCGCGCGGCGATCCAGGCCTCCAGCGCCAACCGGCCCAAGGGCACGATCGAAGGCAGTGGCCGGCGCCTGCAGATCTACACCGGCAGCGGCGAGCGCGGCGACCCCTCGGGCGCGGGCAGGCAGTCGCGCGCCATGGCGGCGGACTACCGCGCACTGGTGGTGGCCTGGCGCAACGGCGCGGCCATCCGCCTGGGGGACGTGGCCGAGGTGAGCGACAGTGTGGAGAACGTGAACACGCTGGGCCTGTTCAACGGCGAGCCGGCGGTGATCGTGCTGGTCACGCGCCAGCCAGGCGCCAACATCATCGAGACGGTGGACAGCGTGCGCGCGCTGATCCCCGAGCTGCAGGACCAGCTGCCGTCGGACGTGCGGCTGCAGGTGGCGTCGGACCGCACGAACTCCATCCGCTCGTCGCTGCATGAGGTGGAGCTCACGCTGGTCATCTCGGTGGTGCTGGTGGTGCTGGTGGTCAGCGCCTTCCTGCGCAGCCTGCGCGCCACCTTCATCCCCGCGGTGGCCACCGTGGTGTCGCTGCTGGGCACCTTTGGCGCCATGTACCTCATGGGGTTCTCGCTGAACAACCTGAGCCTGATGGCGCTGACCGTGGCCACCGGTTTCGTCGTGGACGATGCCATCGTGGTGCTGGAGAACACCAGCCGCCACATTGAAGCCGGCATGGACCGCTTCAAGGCCGCGCTGCTGGGCGCGAAGGAAGTGGGCTTTACCGTGCTGTCCATCAGCCTGTCGCTGGTGGCGGTGTTCATACCGCTCTTGTTCATGGGCGGGCAGGTGGGGCGGCTGTTCCGTGAATTTGCGGTCACGCTGTCGGTGGCGGTGATGATCTCGCTCGTCATATCGCTGACCACCACGCCCATGATGTGCGCCTGGCTGCTCAAGCCCGGCCACGCCGGCAAGCCGCCGGGCAGGCTGGCCCGCTGGGCCGAGGCGGGTTTTGCCAAGGTGCACCGCGGCTATGAGTACAGCCTGGACTGGGCGCTGCAGGCGCGCTGGCTCGTGCTGGCGATCTTTGTGGCGGTGGTGGGCATGAACATCTGGCTGTTTACGGCCGCGCCCAAGGGCTTTTTCCCGCAGCAAGACAGCGGGCAGATCGGCGGCGGCCTGCGGGCGGACCAGTCCATCTCGTTTTCGGCCATGCAGGAAAAAATGCGCGCCATCGTGGACATCATCCGCCGCGACCCGGCGGTCGACACGGTGGTGGGCTTTACCGGCGGCTCGCGCGCGGGCGGCGGCTTCCTGTCGATCAACCTCAAGCCGCTCAAGGAGCGCAAGGAGGGCGGGCAGGCCGTGATTGCGCGGCTGCGCCCGCAACTGGCGCAGGTGACCGGCATCAGCGTGTTCCTGAACACCGCGCAGGACCTGCGCATGGGCGGGCGCGCGAGCAACAGCACCTACCAGTACACCCTGAAGGCCGACAACGTGGCCGACCTGAAGAAATGGGCGCTGCGCCTGGCTGACGCCATGAAGGAGCAGGACGCGCTGGTGGACGTGGACACCAACCAGCGCGACAACGGCGTGGAAAGCTATGTGGAGGTGGACAAGGAATCGGCGGCGCGCCTGGGCATCACCTCGCGCGACGTGAACAACGCGCTGTACAACGGCTTTGGCCAGCGCCAGGTGGCCACCATCTACAGCGAGCTCAACCAGTACCGCGTGATCATGGGCGTGGCGCCGCAGTACATCCGCAGCCCTGAATCGCTGAAAGACATCTATGTGCCCGCGCGCGGCCTCACGTCGGGCAACAACACCACCAGCTCGGCGGGCACGGCCACCAGCGCGATCAACCCCGCGCTGCGCGACCAGGCCACCGGCAGCGCCCTGAGCGGCGCGGCCATGAACATGGTGCCGCTGGCGGGCATTGCGCGGTTTTCCGAGCGGCCCGTGGCCGGCTCGGTGGAGCACCAGGACGCGGAGCTGGCCACCACCATCAGCTACAACCTGGCCGAAGGCTACAACCTGCAGCAGGGGCAGGAGGCGGTGCGCGCGGCCGAGGCCGCCATTGCCCTGCCCAGCAACGTGCGCGGCAGCTTCCAGGGCACGGCCCGCGCGGCGCAGCAGACGCAGGGCCAGCAGCCCCTGCTGATCCTGGCGGCCATTGTGGTGATCTACATCGTGCTGGGCGTGCTGTACGAGAGCCTGGTCCATCCCATCACCGTGCTGTCCACCTTGCCGTCGGCCGGGGTGGGCGCGGTGCTGGCGCTGCTGATGTTCAGGATGGAGCTGTCCATCATTGCGCTGATCGGGCTGTTCCTCTTGATCGGCATCGTCAAGAAAAACGCCATCCTGATCATCGACTTTGCGCTGGACGCCGAACGCTCGCGCGGGCTCACACCGGTGCAGGCCGTGCGCGAGGCCTGCCTGCTGCGCTTCCGGCCGATCCTGATGACCACGCTGGCGGCCATCCTGGGCGCGCTGCCGCTGGCCATCGGCTTTGGCGAGGGCGCCGAGCTGCGCAAGCCCCTGGGCATCACCATCATCGGCGGCCTGATCGCCAGCCAGGTGCTGACGCTGATCACCACGCCCGTGATTTACCTGCTGATGGACAAGCTGCGCCGTCGCAGCCCGCATGAACGCGAGCTGGCGCACCACATCCAGCCGCCCGCGGCGCAGCCCACATGAGGATTGCCATGAACACGCTCAACCCCGTACCGAAACTGACCGCGCTGGCCATGGCCCTGCTGCTGGCGGGCTGCGCCGTGGGGCCGGCCTACCAGGTACCGGCCATCGACACGCCTGCGGGTTTCAAGGAATCACAGGGGCCGGCGGGCGTCTGGTTGCCCGCGGCGCCCGCCGATGCGCTGGAGCGCGGCCCGTGGTGGGCGCTGTTCAACGACCCGGTGCTCAACGAGCTGGCGGGCCAGGTGAATGTGTCCAACCAGAACGTGGCCGCTGCCGTGGCCGCCTACGACCAGGCGCGCGCACTGGTGGCCGTGCAGCGCGCGCAGATGTTCCCCACCGTGGGGCTGAACCTGGGCGCGGACCGCAGCGGCGGGCGCGGCGCCGCGGCCGGTACGCGCAGCAGCTACCAGCTGGGCATCGGCGCCAGCTGGGAGCCCGACCTGTTCGGCCGGCTGCGCCTGGGCGCCGACAGCGCGGGCGCCGCCGCGCAGGCCAGCGCGGCCGACCTGGCGTCGGTGCGGCTGGCCTCGCAGGGCGAGCTGGCCGTGGCCTACATCGCGCTGCGCCAGACAGACGCGCAGCGCGCATTGCTGGCGCAGACCCTGCAGGGCTACGAGCGGTCGCTGCAGATTGCGCAGAACCGCTACGACGCCGGCATCGCGCCGCGCACCGACGTGCTGCAGGCCCAGACCCAGCTGGCCAACACGCGCGCCGACCTGCTGACGCTGGAGCGCCAGCGCGCGCAGACTGAGCACGCCATCGCCGTGCTGGTGGGCAAGGCACCCGGGAACTTCAGCCTGGCCGCGCAGCCGCAGTGGCAGGCCGTGGTGCCCGCGGTGCCGCTGAGCGTGCCGTCCACGCTGCTGCAGCGCCGCCCCGACATCGCCGCGCGCGAGCGCCGCGTGGCGCAGGCCAATGCGCAGATCGGTATTGCGCAGACGGCGTACTACCCCAGCATCGGGCTGAACGCATCGCTTGGCACCGGCGGGCCCAGCATCAGCGACCTGTTCAGCGCGTCCACCCTGGTGTGGGCCGTGGGGGCGTCGCTGGCGCAAACGCTGTTCAGCGCTGGCGCGCGCGGCGCGCAGGTGGATTCGGCCCGCGCCGCCCTGGAGGCCGCGGCCGCGCAGTACCGCCAGACGGTGCTCACCGCCTTTCAGGACGTGGAGGATCAGCTGGTGGCCGCCCGCGTGCTGCAGCAGCAACAGGCCCTGCGCGAGGAAGCCGCCCGCGCCGCCGACCTGGTGGAGCAGCAACAGCTGAACCGCTACCGGGCGGGTCAGGTGAGCTTCACCGAAGTGATCAGCGCCCAGGCCTCCGCCCAGAGCGCGCGCCGCGCGCTGGTGCAGCTGCAGGCCGACCGGCAGACCGCCGCCGTGGCGCTGATTCAGGCGCTGGGCGGGGGCTGGCAAGGCCTTTGAGCGCTACCTGTCATGCCGGGATTGACCCGGCATCCATTTCGCTCAAGGCGCGGGCGTCTTGGGCCTGAAGTCGCAATACTGTGCCACTGCGCACTTGTAGCAAAGCGGCGTGCGCGCCATGCACACATAGCGGCCGTGCAGGATCAGCCAGTGGTGCGCGTCCACCAGGTATTCGCTCGGGATGCGCTTCATCAGCCCCATCTCCACCTCATACGGGTTCTTGCCCGGCGCCAGCCCGGTGCGGTTACCCACGCGAAAGATGTGCGTGTCCACCGCCATGGTGGGCTCGCCAAAGGCCACGTTCAGCACCACGTTGGCCGTCTTGCGGCCCACGCCGGGCAGGGCCTCCAGGGCCTCGCGGGTGCGGGGCACCTCGCCGCCGTGCAGGTCGACCAGCATGCGGCAGGCCTCCATCAGGTGCCTGGCCTTGCTGCGGTACAGGCCGATGGTCTTGATGTAGTTTTCCAGGCCTTCAAGCCCCAGGTCCAGGATGGCCTGCGGCGTGTTGGCCACCGGGAACAACTTGCGCGTGGCCTTGTTCACGCCCACATCGGTGGCCTGGGCGCTGAGCAGCACCGCGGCCATCAGCTCGAACACGCTGGTGTATTCCAGCTCGGTGTTGGGCATCGGGTTGGCGGCCTTGAGCGTGGCGAAGAACGGGGCGATGGACTCTTTTTTCATGCGGCGCAGTGTACGGGCAAGGCCGGGCGACAATGCCGCCATGAACCGACCGCTGGATGGCATCACCGTGGTGTCGCTGGAGCACGCCATTGCCGCGCCGCTGTGCACGCGCCACCTGGCCGACCTGGGCGCGCGCGTGATCAAGGTGGAAAGGCCGGGGCAGGGCGACTTTGCCCGCGCCTATGACAGCCGCGTGAAGGGCCAGGCCTCGCACTTTGTCTGGGTCAACCGCTCCAAGGAAAGCCTCACTCTGGACCTCAAGAAGCCAGCCGCGCAGGCTGTCCTGGCCGACCTGCTGGCGCGCGCCGACGTGCTGGTGCAGAACCTGGCGCCGGGTGCGGCGCAGCGCATGGGCCTGGGGTTTGATGTGCTGCATGCCAAACACCCCAGGCTGGTGGTGTGCGACATCTCAGGCTACGGCAACAACGGCCCGTACCGCGACAGGAAGGCCTACGACCTGCTGATCCAGAGCGAAGCGGGCCTGCTGTCCATCACCGGCACACCCGAAGCGCCTGCCAAGGCCGGCGCACCGGTGGCCGACATCGCCGCGGGCATGTATGCCTGCAGCAGCGTGCTGGCGGCCTTGCTGCAGCGCGGGCGCACCGGGCTGGGTTCGCACATCGACGTGTCCATGCTGGAGTCGCTGGCCGAATGGATGGGCTACCCGCTGTACTACGCGTTTGACGGTGCGCCGCCGCCCCCGCGCAGCGGCGCGGCCCATGCCACCATCGCGCCTTATGGCCCCTTTGCCACGGCCGACGGCACGGTGATGCTGGGCGTGCAGAACGAGCGCGAATGGCAGGCGTTTTGTGCCGTGGTGCTGGCCCGGCCGGCGCTGGCGACCGATCCGCGCTTTGACAGCGGCGCGCAGCGCAACGCCCACCGCGCCGAACTGCAGCACGTAATTGAGGCGGTGCTGAAAGAGCTGCCGTCTGCCCAGGTGCTGGCGCGGCTGGACGCCGCGCAGATTGCCAACGCCAGCGTCAACGACATGGCCGGCCTGTGGGCCCACCCCCAGCTGGCCGCGCGCGACCGGTGGCGCCAGGTGGCCACGCCGGGCGGTGCCATTCCCGCGCTGTTGCCCCCGGGGGTGAACAGCAGCTTTGAGCCCCGCATGGACCCCGTGCCTGCGGTGGGCCAGCACACCGAAGCCATCCTGCGCGAGCTGGGCCGAACCGGCGCGGACATCGACACGCTGCGCGCCAGCGGCGCGATCTGACGCTGCAGTTCCTGCTGTAACTTCTGTTGTATATCTGGGCCCATGCCCCTATGCTTGGCGCGTCGTCAACTCGTTGGGGAGAAACGTATGTACAAGCGGATCCTGCTGGCCTATGACGGATCAGACGCCGGACAAAAGGCGCTGCTCGATTGCCAGGACCTGGCGCACTGGAGCCAGTCCGAGCTGTTCCTGGTGGCTGTGATGCCGCTGGGCCTGGCCTATGTGGGCCTGGAAGGCGGCGTGTATGACGCCGAGCTGGAAGCGCGTGAACGCCAGCGCTACCAGGCCGTGCTCAATGACGGCCTGCAGCGCCTGGCCGCCGCCGGCTACAGCGCCACCGGCGAAGTGGTGGCCGGCGACGCGGTGGACCAGATCACCAAGCAGGCGCGCACCGTCAATGCCGACCTGATCGTGGTGGGCCACAAGCACCTGGAAAGCTGGACGGCGCGCTGGTGGAGCGGCTCCATTTCAGGTGCGCTGATCGAGCGGGCGTCGTGCAGCGTGCTGGTGGTCATCACGCACTGAGTTTCATCCACCGGGGCCTGCATCCGCCGCGCGCGGCGCCATGAATTCGCGCGCCAGCGCGGCCACCACGGCAGCGTTGGGCGCGTCGCGCCGCTGCGCCAGCGCAATGCGGCGCACCTCGGCACCGGGCAGCTCCAGCACGCGCAGCCGCGCATCGGCGGCCCAGCGGCCGTCGCGCAGGCGCGGCAGCACCGCCACCCCCAGGCCCGAGCGCACCAGCTCCACAATGCTTTCAATCGCGTTGAGCTCCAGGAATTCCTGCGGCCTGGCGCGCAACTGGCGCAGCGTGCGCTCCACCATGCGCCCGGTGTGCTGCGTGCGGTCAAAGCGGATGAACGGGTGCTGCTGCACCAGCGTGCGCGCTGGCAGGTCGCCCTGGGCATTCAAGGCGCGGGGCATGAGCAGCACCATGGGCTCGGCGTAAAGCGGCGTCCAGGCCAGGCCCGCCTGCGCGGGGCCGGGCTCGCGCACAACGATGGCGGCGTCCAGCTCGGCCGCGCGCACACGCGCCAGCAGCTCGATGGATTTGGCCGCCGACACATGCAGCTCCAGTGCCGGGTGGCGGCTTTTGAGCGCCAGCGTGGCCTGCAGCAGCGCTCGCACGGCCGACACCACCGCGCCCAGGTTCAGCGTGCCAGCCATGGGCTCGGTGGCGGGGGCGGTGGCCAGCATCTGGTCATACAGCGCGACCAGGCGGCGCACCTGGGGCAGCAGCTCGCGCCCGGCGTCGCTCAGCACCACGGCCTTGCCCTGGCGCGTGAACAGCTCGCGGCGCAGCTCGGATTCCAGCGTGCGCATCTGCTGGCCCACGGCCGCCTGCGTGAGCGCCACGCGCGGCGCGGCGGCGGCAAAGGAGCCCTCGGCCGCCACGGCCATAAAGGTACGCAGGAGACGAATGCTGCCCATGGCCCGCGATACTAAAGCAATGCTTTAGTGAAGGTAAAGCATTATTCGCTTTTGCTTTGGTGTGCAGGGGCGGACAATGAAGCCCATGAAAAAGCGCAACTTCACCCTTTCCGCCCTGGCGGCCCTGGCCACGCTCGCAGCGCCCGCCGCGCTGGCCCAGGCTTACCCCAGCAAACCCATCCGCCTGGTCGTGCCGTTCCCGGCTGGCGGCGCGACCGACATCTTTGCGCGGGCCGTGTCGCAAAAGCTCGGCGAAAAGCTGGGCACTACCGTGGTGGTGGACAACAAGCCCGGCGCGGGCGGCACCATTGGCTCGGACCTGGCGGCCAAGGCACCGGCTGACGGCTACACGCTGCTGCTGGCCACCAGCAGCACCCACAGCATTGGCCCGAGCTTTGGCAAGGTGCCCTACGACGCGGTGGCCGACTTCACACCCATATCGCACGTGGGCAATGCGCCCAGCATCATGCTGGTGCCCAACACATCACCCGCCAAGACGGTGAAGGAGTGGGTGGACTACGCCAAAAAGAACCCCGGCAAGCTCAACTACGCCAGCAGCGGCAACGGCACGGTGGTGCACCTGGGCACCGAGTATTTCAAGGCGCAGGCCAACCTGTTCCTGGTGCACATCCCCTACCGCGGCACGGCGCTGGCCATACCCGATCTGGTCAGCGGCAAGGTGGACGTACTGTTTGACTCACTGCCCAGCGGCTTGCCGCATGTGAAAGAAGGGCGCCTGCGTGCCCTGGGCATCACCAGCGCCAAGCGCTCGGCGCTGCTGCCGGATCTGCCCGCCATTTCTGAAAGCGTGCCGGGCTATGAGACCGTGACCTGGTTTGGCCTGTATGGCCCCAAGGGCCTGCCGGCCGAGCTGGCCACGCGCCTGAGTACCGGCATCAACCAGGCCCTGCAGGACCCGGACGTGAAGGAGCGCCTGGCGCGCCTGGGCATCGACCCGGTGGGCGGCACGCCCGCGCAGTTTGCCGCCATGGCCAACGCCGACCGCGCCAAGTGGAAAAAGATCATCACCGAGCGCAAGCTCACCGCTGAATAAATTCATGGCTTTCAACTACACCAACCCCTACACCTCCACCCGCCTGCCGGTCTTTGCGCGCAACGTGGTGTCCACTTCGCACCCGCTGGCAGCGCAAGCCGGCCTGCGCATGATGCTTAAGGGCGGCAACGCGGTGGACGCCGCCATTGCCGCTGCAGCCGCCATCACCATCACCGAGCCGGTGAGCAACGGCCTGGGCAGCGACGCCTTTGCCATCCTGTGGGACGGCAAGGAACTGCACGGCCTGAACGCATCGGGCCGCGCGCCGCAGACCTGGACGCCGGACTACTTCAAAAGCAAATACGGCGCCGACGCCAAGACCCCGCCCAAGCGCGGCATGGATTCCGTGACGGTGCCCGGTGCCGTGGCCAGCTGGGTGGCCCTGAGCGAGCGCTTTGGCAAGCTGCCGTTTGCCGACCTGATGGAACCCGCCATCGAGATTGCCGAGCGCGGCTACCTGCTGCCCGTGGTGGTGCAACAGAAATGGGCCGCCGCCACGCCCGAGCTGCAGGGCCTGCCCGGCTTTGCGCAGGGCTTTCTGCCCTGGGGCCGCGCGCCGAATGTGGGCGAGCTGTTCCAGTTCAAGGCCGCGGCGCGCGGCCTGCGCGCCATCGCCGAGAGCAAGGGCCAGGCCTATTACGGCGGCGAGATCGCCCACGCGATTGAAAAGTTTGCCGCAGCCAACGGCGGCAGCATCACGGCCAAAGACTTTGCGGCGTACAAGCCCGAATGGGTCAAGCCCATCGGCAAGAACTACCGTGGCTACACGCTGCACGAGATCCCGCCCAACGGGCAGGGCATCGCGGCGCTGATTGCACTGGGCATCCTGGACAAGTTCGACGTGGCCAGCCTTGCTGTGGACGGCGTGGACAGCCAGCACCTGCAGATCGAGGCGATGAAGCTGGCCTTCGCCGACGTGTACCGCTATGTGGCCGAGCCCGCCAACATGGAAGTGACGGCCGAGCAGATGCTGGACGACGCCTACCTGGCCGGCCGCGCGAAACTGATCGACATGAAAAAGGCGCAGGACTTCGGCGCCGGCAACCCTGTGAAGGGCGGCACCATCTACCTGACGGCGGCTGATGAAAACGGCATGATGGTCAGCTTCATCCAGAGCAACTACATGGGCTTTGGCTCGGGCTGCGTGGAGCCCACCTTTGGCATCAGCCTGCAAAACCGCGGCCATGCGTTCAGCCTGGACACCAATGGCCACAACCCCGCCAACCTGGTGGCGCCGGGCAAGCGGCCGTTTCACACCATCATCCCCGCCTTCCTCACCCAAGACGGCCAGCCGGTGATGAGCTACGGCGTGATGGGCGCCAACATGCAGCCGCAGGGCCACGTGCAGACCCTGGTGCGCCTGCTGGACCACGGCCAGGGC
>JBEIPU010000067.1:0-19939 GCA_040376925.1 Caenimonas sp.
CCGCTGGTGCCCGGGGCCGGAATCGAACCGGCACGCCTTGCGGCGGGGGATTTTGAGTCCCCTGCGTCTACCAATTTCACCACCCGGGCAGGGTCAGGAAGCAAGCCGGAAATTATGGCACAGTGACGTGCATGACCAAGCGCACGAACTACCCGACGATTGAAGACGCCATTGGCAAAACGCCGGTGGCCGCCCTGCAGCGCATTGGCGCCGCCGACAACGCCCAGCGCGGCAATGTGATCCTGGGCAAGCTTGAAGGCAACAACCCCGCCGGCTCGGTCAAGGACCGGCCCGCGCTGTCGATGATCCAGCGCGCTGAAGAGCGTGGCGACATCAAGCCGGGTGACACGCTGATCGAGGCCACCTCGGGCAACACTGGCATTGCGCTGGCCATGGCCGCCGCCATCAAGGGTTACCGCATGGTGCTGATCATGCCCGAGGACTTGTCCATCGAGCGCGCCCAGACCATGAAGGCTTTTGGCGCCGAGCTGATGCTCACGCCCAAAAGCGGCGGCATGGAATACGCGCGCGACCTGGCCGAGAACATGCAGCGTGAAGGCAAGGGCCGCGTGCTGGACCAGTTTGCCAATGCCGACAACCCGCGCATCCATTACGAAACCACGGGCCCCGAGCTGTGGGAACAGACCGGCGGCAGGATCACCCACTTTGTCAGCGCCATGGGCACCACGGGCACCATCACCGGTGTGTCGCGCTACCTGAAGGAAAAGAACCCCGCCATCCAGATCATTGGCGCCCAGCCGCATGAGGGCTCGCGCATCCCCGGCATCCGCAAATGGCCGCAGGAATACCTGCCCAGGATCTACGACCCGAAGTTTGTGGACGAGCTGATGTATGTGAGCCAGGACGACGCAGAGGAGATGTGCCGCCGCCTCGCGCGTGAAGAGGGTATCTTTGCCGGCATCTCGGCCGCGGGTGCCTGCTGGGTGGCGCTGGAGCTGGCCAAAAAGGTAACCAACGCCACCATTGTGTTTGTGGTGTGTGACCGGGGTGACCGCTACCTGTCTACCGGCGTGTTCCCCGCATGACGAAACCCGGATGACTTCACCCTTCAAGTTCTGCCCCAGCTGCGCCACACCGCTGCAGCTGCTGGCCCAGATGGAAGACGGCGGCGAAAAGCAGCGCCTGCGCTGCCCCGCCTGCGGCTTCACGCACTGGAACAACCCCACGCCGGTGCTGGCCGCCGTCATTGAATACCGCGGCCAGATCCTGCTGGCGCGCAACGCGGCCTGGCCCGGGCGTATGTTTGCGCTGATCACCGGCTTCATGGAGGCGGGCGAGACGCCCCAGGGCGGCATAGCGCGCGAGATCAAGGAAGAGACCAACCTCGATGCGTCCGAGCTCAACCTGATCGGTGTGTATGACTTCCAGCGCATGAACCAGGTGATCATTGCGTACCATGCCGTGGCCGATGGCGAGGTGGCGCTGTCGCCCGAGCTGGCTGAGTACCGGCTGTACGACTACCAGGACGTGAAGTGCTGGCCCGCCGGCACCGGCTATGCGCTGGCCGACTGGCTGCGCGGGCGGGGGTATAACCCCCAGTTCGTGGAATTCCCCAAATCCCCAAGGACCGAGTGATGCAAATAGACAAAGACCTGGACACGCGTGGCCTGAACTGCCCGCTGCCGATCCTGAAGGCCAAGAAGGCCCTGACCGACATGGCCACGGGCCAGCTGCTGCGCGTGGTGTCCACCGACGCCGGCTCGGTGCGCGACTTTCAGGCGTTTGCCAAGCAGACGGGCAACGAGCTGGTAGAGCAGCAGACCACCGGCGCGGATTTCATCCACGTCCTGCGCCGGCGTTGATGTTGTCTAGGCGTTGACGTCCAGCCCCTGCAGGTAGGCGCGAAAGCGCTGGCCCACCTCGGGGTGGCGCAGGGCAAATTCCACCGTCGCCTCCAGAAAGCCCTCTTTGCTGCCGCAGTCGTAGCGCTTGCCGGCATAGCGAAAGGCGTGCACGCCCTCGGTGTCCATCAGGCCCGCAATGCCGTCGGTCAGCTGGATTTCGCCGCCCGCACCGCGTGGCTGGTTACGGATGTGCTCAAACACCCCCGGCGTCAGGATGTACCGGCCCGCCACGCCCAGGCGCGACGGCGCCACCTCGGGTGCGGGCTTTTCCACCATGCGGCGCACGCGCATCACGCGCTCGTCCACCGCGTCGCCGGCCACGATGCCGTAACGGCGCACATGCTCGGCCGGAACCTCCTGCACGGCTAACAAAGATGTCTGCAGCTGACCAAATGCGCTGACCATTTGCGTCAACACACCCGGGCCGTCGCCTTCGCCGGTCATCAGGTCGTCGGCCAGCAACACGGCAAAAGGCTCGTTGCCCACCAGCGGCTGGGCGCACAGCACCGCATGGCCCAGGCCCAGTGAACGGGGCTGGCGCACGTAGGAACAGTCCATGTCGTCGGGGGAAAGGGACCGCACCAGCGCCAGCAGCTCATGCTTGCCGCTGGATTCCAGCTCGGTCTCCAGCTCGTAGGCGGTATCGAAGTGGTCTTCAATGGCACGCTTATTGCGGCCGGTTACAAAAATCATGTGCCGTATGCCGGCGGCATAGGCTTCTTCCACGGCGTACTGGATCAGCGGCCTGTCCACCACGGGCAGCATCTCTTTCGGCTGGGCCTTGGTGGCGGGCAAAAAGCGCGTTCCCAGCCCCGCGACCGGAAAGACCGCCTTGCTAATTTCTGTGACTTTTTTCATCGACTCGGCTATTCAATCGCTATAGAGTGTGGCTGTAATGAAACAAACAGTAAGTGAATACTTCTGTCAAGGATAGGGCCTGGTGGACATCTTACTTCTTGAACGACTGGTACCGGAGGCTCTGGCCTGGCTGGAATCGCGCCACTCGGTGGAGTACCGCCCCGAGCTGGCCGCCGACCCCGCCGCGCTGCGCAAAGCCGTCTACAAGGCCGAGGCCGTCGTCCTGCCGCGCAAGGTCCCCGTGACCCGCGAATTCCTGGATTTTGCCCCGCGCCTGCGCGCCGTGGCGCGCATGCATGTGGGCACCGACAACACCGACCTGGAGGCCTGCCGCGACCGCCACATCCGCGTGATCCAGGCCAGCACGGCCACCGTGCGTTCCAATGCCGAATACCTTCTGGCCAGCCTGCTGCTGCTGTACCGCCGCGGCATTGGCTCGGCCCTCATTGGCGACCGCCATGCCGACATCCGCATTGGCCGCGAGATCAACGGCAGCGTGGTGGGCATCCTGGGGCTGGCGCCGGCCGCCCATGCGCTGGCGCTCATGCTCACCTCGCTGGGTGCACGCCTGATCGGGTACGACCCGGCCGTTCACCACACTGCGCCCATCTGGCAGCGCCTGGGTGTGCAGCCAGTCAGCCTGTCGGACCTGATGGCCCGCTCCGACGGCGTGTCGGTGCAGGTGATGTATGCGTCGCGCTACCAGGGTTTCATCAACGACAAGGTGCTGGCGCACTGCAAGCCGGGCCAGCTCTGGGCGGGCATCAGCCGCTCGGCCCTGTTTGAGCCCCATGCGTTTGCCCAGGCCCTGACCGACGGCCGCATCGAGGCCTGCATGCTCGACGGCGCCGAGGCCGGCTTTGCCTCGCGCGGCACGCCGCTGCACGAGCGCGAAAACCTCTTTCTCACGCCGCGCATCGGCTCGCACACGCGCGAGGCGCGCCTGCGCTCCAGCTGGTATGTGGCCCACCGCGTGCATGAGGCGCTGAGCGCCACGCGCATGACCACGCTGGATTCACTGACCAGCGCACCCATGGAGCTGGAGCCCGCGGGCGGCGGCGCGGGCCGCACGACCGAGCCTCAGTTCATCATTCGCTGAGCTGCTGTCAGCCCAGGCGGGCCAGCTGGTCCTGCACCTTGGCCAGCGTGGCGGCAAAGTCGGCCACGCGCTTGCGTTCCAGCTCAATCACCGCCGGCGGCGCCTTGGCCACAAAGGCTTCGTTGGACAGTTTGCCGTTGGCCTTGGCGATCTCGCCCTGCAGCCGGGTGGCTTCCTTGCCCAGGCGGGTTTTCTCGGCGGCCACGTCGATTTCCATGTGCAGGCACAGGCGGGCTTCGCCCACCACGGCCACCGGCGCGGCTTGTGCAGCGGCGGCCCAGGCGGCTTCGTCGTCAAACACCTTCACTTCGTTGAGCTTGGCCAGGGCCTGCAGCACGGGCGCGGCCTCACGCATGTAGCCGGTGTCACCCAGCACGTACAGCGGCAGCCTGGTGGCGGGTGACACGTTCATCTCACCGCGCAGGTTGCGGCAGGCGTCCACCAGCGACTTGAGCTTGACCACATGGGCGATCGACGCTTCGTCGATTTTCTGCGGCTGGGCTTCGGGGTAGCGGGCGATGCTCACGGATTCACCGGGCAGGCCGGCCACCGGGGCCACCTTCTGCCAGAGCTCTTCGGTAATGAACGGAATGATCGGGTGGGCCAGCCGCAGGATGGCCTCCAGCGTGCGGATCAGCGTGCGGCGCGTGGCGCGCTGCTGGCCTTCAGAGCCCGTCTGGATCTGCACCTTGGCGATTTCCAGGTACCAGTCGCAGAACTCGTTCCACACAAAGTCATAGATGGCGTTGGCCACGTTGTCCAGCCGGTATTCGGCAAAGCCCCTGGCCACCTCGGCCTCGGTCTTTTGCAGGATGGACGCGATCCAGCGGTCGGCCTGGCTGAACTGCATGTAGCCGTGGAACGGGCCGCCGGGGGCGCATTCTTCCTTGGTGTGGTCCTTCAGCCCGCAGTCGTAGCCCTCGCAGTTCATCAGCACAAAGCGCGTGGCGTTCCACAGCTTGTTGCAGAAATTGCGGTAGCCCTCGCAGCGCTTGGGGTCAAAGTTGATGTTGCGCCCCAGGCTGGCCAGCGCGGCAAAGGTAAAGCGCAGCGCGTCGGCGCCATACGCGGGTATGCCGTCGGGGAATTCTTTTTCAGTGTTCTTGCGCACCTGCGGCGCGGTCTCGGGCTTGCGCAGGCCGGTGGTGCGTTTGTCCAGCAGCGGGGCCAGGGCTATGCCGTCAATCAGGTCCACCGGGTCCAGCACGTTGCCTTCGCTCTTGCTCATCTTCTTGCCGTGCGAATCGCGCACCAGGCCGTGGATGTACACGTGTTTGAAAGGCACGCGCCCGGTGAAGTGCGTGGTCATCATGATCATCCGCGCCACCCAGAAGAAGATGATGTCGTAGCCCGTGACCAGCACCGTGCTGGGCAGGTACAGGTTGTAGTCGCTGGTGGGGCTGTCATGGGCCTCGGGCCAGCCCATGGTGCTGAACGGCACCAGGGCCGATGAATACCAGGTGTCCAGCACGTCTTCGTCGCGGGTGAGCTTCTTGCCTGCGCCGGCTTTGGCTTGCGCCTCGGCCTCGTCCCGCGCCACATACACCTGGCCGTCTTCGTCGTACCAGGCGGGGATCTGGTGGCCCCACCACAGCTGGCGGCTGATGCACCAGTCCTGGATGTTGTTCATCCACTGGTTGTAGGTGTTGACCCAGTTCTCGGGCACAAAGCTCACCTGGCCCGACTGCACGGCGTCGATCGCTTTTTGCGCGATGGATTTGCCCGTGGGGTCAGATTCGCTCACCCTGGTCATGGCCACGAACCACTGGTCGGTCAGCATGGGCTCAATGACCTGGCCGGTGCGCGCACAGCGCGGCACCATGAGCTTGTGCTTTTTGGTTTCCACCAGCAGGCCCAGGGCCTCCAGGTCGGCCACCACGGCCTTGCGCGCCACAAAGCGGTCCATGCCGCGGTATTTGGCGGGCGCGTTGTCATTGATGGCGGCGTCCAGCGTCAGCACGCCGATCATCGGCAGCTGGTGGCGCTGGCCCACGGCATAGTCGTTGTTGTCGTGCGCGGGCGTGACCTTGACCACGCCGGTGCCAAAGGTCTTGTCCACATAGTCGTCGGCAATCACCGGGATGGTCCTGTCGCACAGGGGCAGCTGCACGCACTTGCCGATCAGGTGCCTGTAGCGTTCGTCCTCGGGGTGGACCATCACGGCCACGTCGCCCAGCATGGTCTCGGGCCGGGTGGTGGCCACCGTCAGCACGCCGCCACCTTCCACCAGCGGGTAGCTGATGTGCCACAGGAAGCCTTCTTCCTCTTCGCTTTCCACCTCCAGGTCGCTCACGGCGGTCTTGAGCACCGGGTCCCAGTTGACCAGGCGCTTGCCGCGGTAGATCAGGCCCTGCTCGTACAGGCGCACAAAGGTTTCTGTCACCACACCCGACAGCTTCGGGTCCATGGTGAAGTACTCGTGCTGCCAGTCCACGCTGTCGCCCATGCGGCGCATCTGGGTGGTGATGGTGTTGCCCGACTTTTCCTTCCATTCCCACACGCGCGCGACGAAGTTCTTGCGGCCCAGGTCATGGCGGCTCTGGCCCTGCTCCTGCAGCTGGCGCTCCACCACGATCTGGGTGGCAATGCCGGCGTGGTCGGTGCCCGGTACCCACAGCGTGTTGAAGCCCCGCATGCGGTGGTAGCGCGTGAGGCTGTCCATGATGGTCTGGTTGAACGCATGGCCCATGTGCAGCGTGCCCGTCACATTGGGCGGCGGCAGCTGGATGCTGAACGCCGGTTCACCGGCTTTGGCGGCGCCCGTGCCGCGGTGGCCGGCGGCGGCATAGCCGCGTTGTTCCCAGGTGGGGCCCCAGTGGGCTTCCAGCGGGGCGGGTTCAAACGATTTGGGCAGGCTGTTCAGGCCGGGTTGCTGGGGTGTAACGGTCATGCGCCAATTTTAGGTCCCCGGGGGGGCAGGCTCAGCTGAACAGCGGGCAATCGGCCCAGGCCAGGCCGGCCGCGTCCTTGGCCGACACGGTGGGCGCCGCGCCCAGCTCGGCCAGCGGCCACTGCACGCCCACGTGCGGGTCGTCCCAGGCCAGGGTGCGCTCATGCTGGGGCGCGTAGTAGTCGGTGGCCTTGTACAGAAAGTCCGCAAACTCAGACAGCACCACAAACCCATGTGCAAAGCCCGGGGGTATCCACAGCTGGTGCTGGTTGTCAGCGCTCAGCTCCACGCCCACCCACTGGCCCAGGCGCGGGGACGATCGGCGCATGTCCACCGCCACATCAAACACCCGCCCCGACACCACGCGCACCAGCTTGCCCTGGGGTTGGTTGATCTGGTAGTGCAGGCCGCGCAGCACGCCATGCGCCGAGCGCGAATGGTTGTCCTGCACCCAGGCCGGGTCCTGCCCGGTGGCGGTGGTGAACGTGGTGCGGTTCCAGCTTTCCACAAAAAAGCCGCGGTTGTCGCCAAACACGCGGGGCTGCAGCAGCAGCACCTCGGGCAGGTGGGTGGGCGTGACCTTCATGGGGCTTCGTTCGCCAGCGCCACCAGGTATTCGCCATAGCTGGTTTTGGCAAGCGGCGCGGCCAGGGCCAGCAGCTGCGGCGTGCTGATCCAGCCGCTGCGCCAGGCGATTTCTTCGGGGCACGATACCTTCAGGCCCTGGCGCTTTTCCAGGGTCTGGATGAACTGTGCCGCCTCCAGCAGGCTCTCGTGCGTGCCGGTGTCCAGCCAGGCATAGCCGCGGCCCATGGTCTGGACATGGAGCTGCCCCTGGGCCAGGTAGCGCTGGTTGACGGCCGTGATCTCCAGCTCGCCGCGCGCGGACGGCGTGAGCGACGCCGCGATGTCGCACACCTGCGCGTCGTAAAAGTACAGGCCGGTGACGGCGCAATTGCTTTTGGGGTGCGCCGGCTTTTCCTCGATGGACTCAGCGCGGCCCTGGGCGTCAAAGCTCACCACGCCATAGCGCTCGGGGTCTTTCACATGGTAGGCAAACACGGTGGCGCCGGTTTGCTGGGCATCGGCCTGCTGCAGCATGGGTGCCAGGCTGTGGCCAAAGAAGATGTTGTCGCCCAGCACCAGCGCGCTGGGCCCGCCGCCGAGAAAGTCGCGCCCGATGATGAAGGCCTGGGCCAGGCCCTCGGGCCGGGGCTGCACGGCGTACTGGATCTGCATGCCCCAGGCGCTGCCGTCACCCAGCAGCTGTTCAAACCGCGGGGTGTCCTGCGGTGTGCTGATCAGCAGCACCTCGCGGATGCCGGCCAGCATCAGCGTGGCCAGCGGGTAATAGACCATGGGTTTGTCAAACACCGGCAAAAGCTGCTTGGAGATCGCCAGCGTGGCCGGGTGCAGGCGCGTGCCCGCGCCGCCGGCCAGGATGATGCCCTTGCGGGCGGGGGTGCGGGTGCCAGGGGTGTGGGGCATGGGGCTGTGGTTTCAGGAAAAGCGCGCGGCGGCCAGCTCGGCCACCACGGCGCGCACGCCATCTTCCCATGGCGGCAGGTGGATGCCAAAGGTGCTGCGCAGCTTGCCGGTGCCCAGGCGCGAATTGGCTGGGCGCGCGGCGCGCGTGGGGTAGCTGGCGGCCGGCACGGGCTGTACGCTGTCCGGCGTGGCCTGCAGTGCCATGCCGCAGCCGCGGGCATGGGCCACGGCCAGCTGGGCATAGCCGTGCCAGCTGGTGCTGCCTTGCGCCGCCAGGTGGTACACACCGGCCAGGCTGGCGGCCTGCGGCTCGTGCCGCAGGCGCTGCACGGCATGGGCAGTCACGTCGGCGATCAGCGCGGCGCGCGTGGGTGCGCCCCATTGGTCGTTGACCACGGTGAGCGCCGGGCGCTGCGCCGCGGCGCGCAGGATGGTCTTGAGGAAATTGCCGCCCCAGCTGTCATAGACCCAGCTGGTGCGCAGGATCAGGTGGCGCGCGCAGCCGGCGGCCAGGGCCTGGTCCCCCGCCAGCTTGCTGGCGCCATACACGCCCAGCGGGCGGGTGGGGCTGGCTTCGGTCCAGGGCTGGTCGCCGCTGCCGTCGTACACATAGTCGGTCGAGTAATGGACCACCCAGGCACCTGTGCGGCTGGCCTCGGCAGCGATCACCTCGCAGGCGGTGGCGTTCAGCGCATGGGCCGCTGCCGGTTCGTCCTCGGCCCGGTCCACTGCCGTCCAGGCCGCGGCATTGACGACCAGCTCGGCCTGCGCGGCGCGCAGCGTGGCACGCAGGCTGTCGGGGTGGGCCACGTCCGGCCCGCCCTGGCTGCGCGGCGGCGGCGCCATGACATCACCCACCACCGCCAGGCTGCGGCGTAGCTGCCAGCCCACCTGGCCGTTGCCGCCCAGCAGCAGGATCTTCATGCGGGGTGATCCAGGTACCAGGCCACCGTCTGGCGGATGCCGTCCTCAAACGCAATGGTGGGCTTGCAGCCCAGCGTGCGTTCCAGCTTGCGGTCGTCGATGGCGTAGCGGCGGTCGTGGCCCGGGCGGTCCGTCACATGGGTGATCAGCGCCGCATGGGGCTGGCCGCCGGGCCGGGGGCGCAGATCGTCCAGTGCGCTGCAGATCGCGTGCACCACGGCCAGGTTGGTGCGCTCGGATCGCCCGCCGATGTTGTAGGTGTCGCCCGGTGTGCCGCCCGCCAGCACCGCGCGCAGCGCGGCGCAATGGTCGTTCACATGCAGCCAGTCGCGCACCTGCAGGCCGTCGCCGTACACCGGCAGCGGCTTGCCGGCCATGGCGTTCAGCGTCACCAGAGGGATCAGCTTTTCCGGGAACTGGCGCGGGCCGTAGTTGTTGGAGCAGTGCGTGGTGAGCGTGGGCAGCTGGTAGGTGTGATGCCAGGCGCGCACCAGGTGGTCTGCCGCGGCCTTGGAGGCCGAGTAGGGGCTGTTGGGCTCGTACCGGTTGGCTTCGCTGAAGGGCGGGTCTTGTGGTCCCAGCGAGCCGAAAACTTCGTCGGTGGAGACGTTCAGGAAGCGGAACGCGGCGGCCTGCTGCGCCCGCAGGGCCTGCCAGTACGCCAGCACGGCCTCCAGCAGTTTCAGCGTGCCCACCACGTTGGTCTGGGTAAAGGCCAGCGGCCCGGCAATGGAGCGGTCCACATGGGATTCAGCCGCAAAGTGCACCACCGCACGCGGGCGGTGCTGCGCCAGCAGCTGGCTGACCAGCGCGGTGTCGGCTATGTCGCCGTGGCTGAAGTGGTAAAGCGGGTGCTGCGCCACGCTGTGCAGGTTGCTCAGCCGGCCGGCATAGGTCAGCAGGTCGAGATTGACCACGGGCTCATCTTGCGTGGCAAGCCATTCCAGGATGAATGCCGAGCCGATAAAGCCGCATCCGCCGGTTACCAAAATCATGTGGGGCACCCTTTGAACATGCCCCTGAGAATACCAAAGGGGTCAGGGGGCTTTTTGCGCGGCCTCGATGCATTCGCGCAGCACCTGGGTGTCGCCCACCTGGTTGGCCAGCAGCAGGATCAGCCGGGCGTTGAACAGCTCCGACTGTTCACGGCTCAGGCCCGCGTGAGCGTCCATCAGCTGTTCATAGAAAGTGTCTGCGTCCTGCAGGTTCAGGGCGGTCTTCATGCGGTGGTCTCCGTGTCATGCGGCGCACCCAGCGCCCGCGCCACGGCATGGACCAGTGACGCGTCAATGCTCTCGCCCGTGGCGGCCACGTAGGCGTCGGGCCGCACCAGCGCCCAGGCATGGCCAAACACATGGCAGGCGCCCTGCAGGTGGCCCTGCGGGTCGCGCACGTGCTCGGTGGCGTTGGCGCGCGCGGTGGCGTCCAGCACCTGCACGCAGCGCACGGGCGCGCCCTGGGCCAGTGCGCGCAGGCGTTGCAGCGCGTCGCGGCCCAGGTCGCCAAAGGCCAGCAGCAGCAGGTCGCCATTGGCCCACTGCAGCAGCTGGTTGACGGTGCCCGTGCTGCCGTCGGTCCAGCGGAAGGCGACGTTTTGCACCGGCAGCCCGCCCGTGCTGTCGCACGCGGCGGACCGGGTGTAGGGGTTGGCAATCGCCATGCGGCCGGTGTTGACGAACTGGCGGGCAAACGGGTACTGCTTGGCCAGGCTGATGGCCGCGCTGCGGAACACGCGCTCCATGCCGTCGGCCGGGCGCAGAAAGCGCGCCGTGCGGTTGGTCACCAGCACGTTCTGCGTGGCGGCTTCGTGGCGCTCCTGGTGGTAGCTGTCAAGCAGCGCCGGCGCGGCGCGCCCCTGCGTCACGGCGGCGAGCTTCCAGGCCAGGTTGTCGGCGTCGGCAATGCCGGTGTTGCCGCCACGCGCGCCGAACGGGCTCACCACCTTGGCTGAATCGCCCATGAAGAACACCCGGCCGTGGCGCATCAGGTCAATGCATTCGCTGCGGTAGGCATAGGGGCCCACCCACACGATCTCCACCCCGCAGTCGGGGCCGAACTGGCGCGCCAGGCGTTCGCGCACCACGTCTTCGCGGCTCACGTAGGCCGGGTCGGCGTCGGGGGCCATCTGGTAGTCGATGCGCCACACGTCGTCGCCCATCAGGTGCTGCCAGACGGCACGGTTGTCATTGAACGGCGCCTCGATCCAGGTGTGGCGTTCCACCGGCGGGTGCTGGGTAAAGCGCACGTCGGCAATGCACCAGCGGTCGTCGCCCTTTTTGGCGGTGACGGAGGCGCCGCACCAGGCGCGAAACGGGCTGCGCGAGCCGGTGGCGTCGATCACATGGTCGGCACGCAGCTGGTAGTCGCCCGCGGGTGTGGTCACTGACAGCGTGGCGCCGGCGTCGTCCTGCGCAAACGCGGTGACGCGGTTGCACCAGCGGATGTCCACATGGCCCAGCTGGCGGATGCGGTCCACCAGGAAGGCTTCAATATAGAACTGCTGGATGTTGATGAATGGCGGCTGGGTGGACAGGTTATAGGCGCTTTGCTGCTTGAGATCGAACGAATACACCTCGTCGTTGCCGGCAAAGGTGCGGCCCACGCTCCACTGGATGCCCTTGGCCGCAATGGGCTCGTACACGCCCAGGCGATGGAAGATCTCCAGCGAGCGTTGCGTGTAGCAGATGCCGCGTGACGACGCTCCCTTGACGCCCACGGTGTTGTCTTCGTCCAGCAGCACGGCGGCCACGCCCTGGCGGGCCAGTGCGCAGGCCAGCGTCAGGCCGGTGATGCCGCCGCCCACAATGACGATCGCGCTGTGGCCGGGCTGGCCGGTGGCGATTTCGGGCGGCGCGACGAACGGGTATTCCGGCAGCACATAGCCGCTGCCCTGGGTGAATTCGTAGCTGTTGCTGAAGGCGGTTTGCGCGTAGCGGCTGGGCATGGCGGCGGGTCTCGCTGTCGTTATTTCTTCGCGGCGTATTCCGGGCGGTCGTTCTGCTGGGGCTTGAGCGGCTCGGCGGCCTTGCCCTCGGCGCGGTCGCGGCGCCATTGCTCCTTGCGCGCGGTCCATTCACGCAGCCGCGCGTGGGCCGTTTTGCTTTCCTGAAGCATCTGGAATTCATCGGCGCGCTGGGCGGTCAGCTCCAGCCGCACGCCGTTGGGGTCAAAGAAATAGATGCTGTCAAAGATGTGGTGGTCGGTGATGCCCAGCACCTCAATGCCGTGGGCTTCCAGGCGGGCTTTCATGTCGGTCAGGGCCTGCACCGAATCCACCCGGAACGAGATGTGGTTGACCCACAGCGGCGTGTTGGGCGAGGGCAGGGCGGCCTCGTCGTTGCCCAGGTCGAAGAACGCAATGAACGAGCCGTCCTGCAGGCGGAAGAAGAAGTGCGTGTACGGGCAGTATTCGCCGGTGCTGGGCACCACATCGCTCTGGATGATGTGGTACAGCGGCAGGCCCAGGATGTCTTCGTAAAAGTGCCGGGTTTCCTCGGCATCTTTCGCACGGTAGGCGTAGTGGTGCAGCTGATGGATGGGGGCGGGCGCGGGCAGCGCGGCGGGGTCTTTCAGGACGGCGGCCATGGTGTCTCCTTGAAGGCTTTGCAATTTACTATTGCGTAACGAGTTTACTATACCGTAATTTTTCGACGGTCATTCCGATAGTCATATTCCATGCCCTGAATTGACGCAGGCAATTAGACGGGCGGCTCCAACAGGGCTACCCTGTGCAGGTCTTTGACCCGCCGGTGGGTCAAGGCGTCCGAGTTCCATCTGTACAACCCACGAAGGAGATATCCCATGGCAGCACTCAAAGGCTCCAAGACGGAAGAGAACCTGAAAGCCGCATTCGCCGGTGAATCCCAGGCCAACCGTCGCTACCTGTATTTCGCAAACAAGGCCGACGTTGAAGGCCAGAACGATGTGGCGGCGCTGTTCCGTTCCACGGCTGAAGGCGAAACCGGTCACGCCCATGGGCACCTGGAGTGGCTGGAGCAATGCGGCGACCCGGCCACCGGCCTGCCCATCGGCCCCACGCGCGACAACCTGAAGGCCGCCGTGGCCGGCGAGACGCACGAGTACACCGACATGTACCCCGGCATGGCCAAGACCGCACGCGAAGAAGGCCATGACGAAGTGGCGGACTGGTTTGAAACGCTGGCCAAGGCCGAGCGCTCGCACGCCAACCGTTACCAGAAGGCTCTGAATGAACTCGTTGACTGATTAGTCATTCTGGTTCTGTGTGTTGGGCATTGCATGCAGTGCCCAATGCACAACATCAGCCACCCACGCGACACAAGAAAGAGACAGCCATGGCACGCGAAGGCAGCTTGGAAGCCCCCACCCGGCACCCCCTGGACTGGAAGAACGCGGAGTTCTGGAACGAAGACGCCGCGTTCCATGAGTTGGAGCGCATTTTTGACATCTGCCACGGCTGCCGCCGCTGTGTGAGCCTGTGCGGTTCGTTCCCCACGCTGTTTGACCTGGTGGACGAAAGCACCACTGGCGAAGTGGATGGCGTGGCAAAGCAGGACTACTGGAAGGTCGTGGACCAGTGCTACCTGTGCGACTTGTGCTACATGACCAAGTGCCCTTATGTGCCGCCACATGAATGGAACCTGGACTTCCCCCACACCATGCTGCGTGCCAAGGCCATCAAGTTCAAAAAGGGCGAGGTCAAGACCGGCGAAAAATTCCTGGCGTCCACCGACGTGCACGGCCAGTTTGCCGGCATACCGGTGGTGGTCCAGGTGGCCAATGCAGTCAACAAGACCCGGTTCGCCCGCGGTGTGATGGAGGACATGCTGGGCGTGCACAAGGACGCCTGGCTGCCCGAGCTGGCCACGCGCAAGTTCCGCTCGGGCGCGAAGGACTCACAGGGCCATGCAGTGCGCGACGGCGCCAAGACGCCGGGCAAGGTCGCCATTTATTCCACCTGTTACATCAACTACAACGAGCCCGGCATCGGCCACGACCTGCTCAAGGTGCTGGACCACAACGAGATCCCGTACGTGCTGGTCGAAAAGGAAAAATGCTGCGGCATGCCCAAGCTGGAGCTGGGCGACCTGGATTCGGTCAACGCGTCCAAGGAGGCCAACATCCCGGTGCTGGTGAAGTACGCCAAGGACGGTTTCGCCATCCTGAGCGCGGTGCCCAGCTGCACGCTGATGTTCAAGCAGGAGCTGCCGCTGATGTACCCGGGCGACGCCGATGTGCAGCTCGTCAAGGACGCCATGTGGGACCCGTTTGAGTACCTGATGCAGCGCAAGCGCGACGGGCTGCTCAAGACCGAATTCACGAAGCCGCTGGGCAAGATCAGCTACCAGATCCCCTGCCACGGCCGGGTGCAGAACATCGGCAGGAAGACCGAGGAAATGCTGAAGATGATCCCGCAGACCTGGGTGCAGACCAACGAGCGCTGCTCGGGACACGCAGGCACCTTTGGCGTCAAGAAGGCCTATCACCCCATGGCCATGAAGATCGGCAAGCCGCTGTTCAAAAAGATGGCGGATCACCCGGGCTCGGGCAAGGCCGAAGACGGCAGCGTCACGAGCGCGCCGGGTGTGCCCGACTGGATCAGCTCCGACTGCCCGCTGGGCGGCCATCACATTGCGCAGGGCTTTGAAGTGAACCAGCTGGGCAACCCCACGCTGGCCCACCCGCTGACGCTGGTGCGCATGGCGTATGGAATCAGTTAAAGGCAACGACGATGCAACTCACCGGAAAAATCACCCGCGACAGCCTCATGACGCTGGAGGCCTACAGCAAGTACCGCAAGGAACACAAGGCGCAGGTCATTGCCCACCGCAAGCTGCGCAGCGTGGGGCTGGGCGAGCACATCACGCTGCAGTTCGAGAGCGAGACCAGCATCCGCTACCAGATCCAGGAGATGCTGCGCATTGAAAAGATCTTTGAAGAAGAAGGCATCGAGCAGGAAATCGAAGCCTATGCGCCGCTGGTGCCTGACGGCAGCAACTGGAAGGCGACGATGCTGATCGAATATCCCGATGAAAACGAGCGCCGCCGCGAGCTGGCCCGCCTGATCGGGGTGGAGGACCGCATGTTTGTCGAGGTGGAAGGCCATGCGCGCGTGTACGCAATTGCCGACGAAGACCTGGACCGCGAGAACGACGAGAAGACCTCGGCCGTGCACTTTGTGCGGTTTGAACTGACGCCGGCCATGTGCGCGGCGGTCAAGGCAGGGGCCAGCGTCAAGCTGGGCTGCGACCACACGAATTACCCCGCCCACATGACCATTCCGCCCGAGACGCTGGCGTCCCTGGCGGGCGATATCCGCTAGGGGCCTGTCACGCCGGGCGTGACGCGGCACCCATCGCGGGCGCAAACAGATCGACCCGGTCGGTGATGATGCCGTCCGTGCCCAGGTCGATCAGCCGCTGGGCGGCCCATTCGTCATTGACCGTGTAGCTCAGCGTACGCAGGCCCGCGCTTTGGGCCTGGGTGACGCTGGAGGCGTCCCACAGCGCGTGGTTGCACACCACGGCTACGCATTCGAGCGCCAGCGCTGTTTCCAGCCAGCCCGTCCACAGCGTGTCCAGCAGCAGGCCGCGGGGCAGGGCCGGCGCGGCGACGCGCGCACCCTCCAGTGATTCCGGGCGGAACGACGTGAGCAGCGGCGGTACGGCCTGGCCCTGCCACAGCTGCTGCGCCTCGCGCGCCACCACCTCGCCGGTTGTCTGCTCCAGGCCGGGCGTGGGCTTGATCTCGATGTTCAGGTAATAGCCGTTTGCCAGGCAAAAGCGCGCCAGGTTGGTCAGCGTGGGCAGCGGCTCGCCCGCATGCGCGCGTGAGTGCCAGCCGCCCGCGTCCAGCTGCGCGAGCGCGGCCCAGGGCTGATCGCCGCCGATACCTTTGCCATTGGTCGTGCGCTCCAGCGTGGCGTCATGCATCAGGAACACCACACCGTCGGCCGACAGCTTGGCGTCGCACTCGAACATGCGGTAGCCATGCTCCGCACCCAGGCGGAACGCCGCCAGCGTGTTCTCAGGTGCCAGCTTGCCGGCGCCGCGGTGGGCGATCCAGCGCGGGTAGGGCCAGAAAGAAGTCGTCCCCACGCTCGCCACGGGTCAGATCCGCTTGCCGCTGGCCGCGTCAAACCAGTGCACGCGGTCTTCACGCGGCGCGGCGCGAATGATGCTGTCGGGCGCCGGGATGGCGGTGCCTTCTTCGCTGCGCACGATCACCTGTTCGTCGCCCAGGCGGGTGTAGATCAGGCGTTCGGCGCCCAGCAGCTCGGTGGTTTCCACGCGCAGTTCCCAGCCGGTGCTGCCGATGTCCAGGTGCTCGGGCCGCACGCCCATGATGGTGCCCGTGCGGGCGCCGGGGGCGTTCTTCAGCAGGTTCATGGGCGGCGAGCCGATGAAGCTGGCCACGAAGGTGGACGCCGGGGTGTGGTACACCTCTTCGGGCGTGCCAAACTGCTCCATCACGCCGGCGTTCATGACGATCATGCGCTGGGCCAGTGTCATGGCCTCCACCTGGTCGTGCGTGACGAACAGGCTGGTGATGCCCAGCTCCCGGTGCAGTTTTTGAATCTCAAGCCGGGTCTGGGCGCGCAGCTTGGCGTCCAGGTTGGACAGGGGTTCGTCAAACAGAAACACCTGGGGCTGGCGCACGATGGCGCGGCCCATGGCCACGCGCTGGCGCTGGCCGCCCGACAACTCGCGCGGCTTGCGCGTGAGCAGGTGACCCAGCTCGAGGATCTTGGCGGCCTTGTCCACGCGCTGCATGATCTCGTCCATGGGCATCTTCTTGATCTTCAGGCCGTAGGCCATGTTCTCGAAGACGCTCATGTGCGGGTACAGCGCGTAGTTCTGGAACACCATGGCGATGTCGCGCTCGGCGGGTTCCAGGTTGTTGACCACACGCCCGCCAATGGAGATTTCGCCGCCCGAGATTTCCTCCAGGCCCGCGACCATGCGCAGCAGGGTGGACTTGCCACAGCCCGACGGCCCCACGATCACGATGAATTCCCGGTCGGCGATGTCGGCGTTCACGCCATGGATCACCTGCAGTTCGGCCTTGCCTTTGCCGTACTTCTTGACGACGTTCTTGAGTTGGATTGAAGCCATTTTTGTTTCTTACTTTTCGGTGTCCACGAGGCCCTTGACGAACCATTTCTGCATGAGCATCACCACGATGGCCGGCGGCAGCATCGCGAGGATGGCAGTGGCCATGACCACGTTCCATTCGATGTAGACCTCACCAAAAATCAGGCGCTTGATGCCCATCACGATGGGGTACATGGATTCATCGGTGGTGACCAGCAGCGGCCACAGGTACTGGTTCCATCCGTAGATGAACTGGATCACGAACAGCGCCGCCATGGAGGTCTTGGACAGGGGCAGCAGCACGTCCTTGAAGAAACGCATGGGCCCGGCGCCGTCCATGCGCGCGGCCTCCACCAGCTCGTCGGGCACGGTCATAAAGAACTGCCTGAACAGGAACGTGGCCGTGGCCGACGCGATCAGCGGGATGGTCAGGCCCGACATGCTGTTGAGCATGCGCAGGTCGGAGATCACCTCATACGTGGGGCCGATACGCACTTCCACTGGCAGCATCAGCGTGACAAAGATCATCCAGAACACGATGTTCTTGAACGGGAAGCGGAAGTACACGATGGCAAATGCCGACAGCAGCGAGATCGCGATCTTGCCGATGGCAATGATCAGCGCGCTGGCCAGGCTGATGCCCATCATGGGCAGTGCCGGGGCGACGGATGCACCGGCCTCGGTCTTGCCGCCAAACAGCGCGAAGCGGTAGCTTTCAACGATGTTGTTGCCCGGCAGCAGCGAGATCGGGTTGCTGGACATGATCTGCTCTGCGGTCTGCGTGGAACCGATGAAGGTCACGTAGATCGGGAAGAACACCACCACCACCCCCAGGATGAGGATGGCGTGCGAGATGAAGTCGAGGATGGGGTTGCGCTGGATCATGCAAACCTCCGCAGGGCCGCCCCAAGGCAGGCTTGGGCCCCCTCGGGGGGCAGCGAACCACACGAAGTGGGGAGCGTGGGGGTAGTAGTCATCTAGTAGTGGACTTTTTTCTCGACGAACTTGAACTGGATCACCGTCAGCGCGATCACGATCACCATCAGCACCACCGACTGCGCGGCCGAGCCGTTGATGTCCATGGCCTTGAAGCCGTCGTAGTAGACCTTGTAGACCAGGATGGAGGTGTCCTTGCCGGGGCCGCCGTTGGTGGCGGCGTCCACGATGGCGAAGGTTTCAAAAAACGCATGGACCACGTTGATCACCAGCAGGAAGAACGTGGTGGGCGACAGCAGCGGAAACACAATGGTCCAGAACCGCCGCCACGGGCCGGCGCCGTCAATGGTGGCGGCCTCGATCAGCGAGTGCGGGATGGACTGCAGGCCCGCCAGGAAGAACAGGAAGTTGTAGGAGATGTACTTCCAGATGGACGCCATCACGATCAGTGCCATGGCATGGTTGCCGTTGAGCACATGGTTCCATTCAAAGCCCATCTCGATCAGCGCGTAGCGGATCACGCCGTAGGGCGATGCGAACATCATCAGCCACAGCACGCCGGCCACGACCGGCGCCACGGCATACGGCCAGATCAGCAGCGTCTTGTACAGGCCGGCAGCGCGCACCACGCGGTTGGCCATGACGGCCAGCAGCAGTGAAATGGCCAGGCCGCCCACGGCCACCAGTGCCGAAAAGATGGCGGTGATGCGAAAGGACTCGAGGTACGACGGGTCGGCAAACAGCCGCTTGAAGTTGTCCAGGCCCACGAATTCGCGGGTGGCGCCAAAGGCGTCTTCCTGCAGCACGCTCTGGTACAGCGCCTGGCCGGCCGGCCAGAAAAAGAACACCAGGATGATGGCCATCTGCGGCGCGATCAGTGCCCAGGGCAGCCATGAGGATTTGTAGGTGACTCGTTTTTCCATATCAGGCGGGATTAAGCCAGAAATCAGGCGCCTCAAAAAGCGTCATGCCGGGCTTGACCCGGCATCCACTTCATGCAAGCGATGGACCCCGGGCCAGGCCCGGGGTGACACGATCAGGACTTGTTTGCCTTCTCGAAACGCTCCAGCTGCTCGTTGCCGCGCTTGACGGCATTGTCCAGGGCTTCCTTGGGCTGCTTGCTGCCCTGCCACACGCCTTCGAGTTCCTCGTCAACGATGGTGCGGATCTGCACGAAGTTGCCCAGGCGCACACCGCGCGACTTGTCGGTCGTCTTGCGGATCATCTGGTTGACCGACACGTCAGCGCCGGGGTTCTGCTTGTAGAAGCCCGACTTTTCGGTCAGGTCGAACGAGGCCTTGGTCACCGGCAGGTAGCCGGTGCGCTGGTGGCTGGCGGCGGCCACTTCAGGCTTGGACAGGTGGTTCAGGAACGCGGCCACGGCCTTGTATTCCTCGGGCTTCTTGCCGGCCATGACCCAGATGCTGGCGCCGCCGATCACGGTGTTTTGCGGTGCGCCGGGGACGTCAGGGTAGTAGGGCAGGGTGCCGGTGCCGTAGCCGAACTTGCCGTTGCGCTTGACGCTGCCGGCCAGAGCGGATGAACCCGTGGCCATCGCGCATTCGCCGGACACAAAGGTCGCATCGGCCCTGTTGTCGCGGCCCTTGTAGACAAACAGGCCGCTCTTGGCCATGTTGGCCAGGTTTTCAATGTGGCGCACGTGCAGCGGGCTGTTGAAGGCCAGACGCGTGTCCAGGCCGCCGAAGCCGTTGTTCTTGGTTGCGTACAGCACGTTGTGCCAGGCCGAGAAGGACTCCAGCTGGGTCCAGCTGATCCAGCTGGTGGTGAACGGGCACTTGTGGCCGGA
>JBEIPU010000096.1:0-15229 GCA_040376925.1 Caenimonas sp.
AACCTCAATGACAGCGGCGTGAAGGTCGTGGTCGGCCTGCGCAAGGGCGGGGCTTCCTGGCCCAAGGTCGAAAAGGCCGGCCTGAAGGTCGCCGAAGTGGCCGACGCGGTCAAGGCGGCCGATGTCGTCATGATCCTGCTGCCCGACGAGCAGATCGCCGCCGTTTACAAGAACGACGTCGAAGCCAACATCAAGCCGGGCGCCTCGCTGGTGTTTGCCCACGGCTTCAACGTGCACTATGGCTTTGTGACCCCGCGCGCCGACCTGGACGTGTGGATGGTTGCGCCCAAGGCGCCCGGACACACCGTGCGCGGCACCTACGCCCAGGGCGGCGGCGTGCCCCACCTGGTGGCCGTGCACCAGGACAAGACGGGCAAGGCCCGTGACCTGGCCCTGAGCTACGCCATGGCCAACGGCGGCGGCAAGGCCGGCATCATTGAAACCAACTTCCGCGAAGAGACCGAAACCGACCTGTTCGGCGAGCAGGCCGTGCTGTGCGGCGGTACCGTCGAGCTGATCAAGGCTGGCTTCGAGACGCTGGTGGAAGCCGGCTACGCGCCCGAAATGGCGTATTTCGAATGCCTGCACGAGCTCAAGCTGATCGTGGACATGATCTATGAAGGCGGCATCGCCAATATGAACTACTCGATCTCGAACAACGCCGAGTACGGCGAGTACGTGACCGGCCCGCGCATCGTGACCGACGAGACCAAGAAGGTCATGAAGCAGGTCCTGAAGGACATCCAGACCGGCGAGTACGCCAAGAGCTTCATCCTTGAAAACAAGGCCGGCGCGCCCACCCTGCTCAGCAAGCGCCGCCTGATGGCCGAGCACCAGATCGAGACCGTGGGCGAAACCCTGCGCGCGATGATGCCCTGGATCAAGAAGAACAAGCTGGTGGACCAGACCCGCAACTGAAGCGGTTGATTCCCGAACCAAAAGGCCACTGCGGTGGCCTTTTTACATTTTTGGACGGCACTGACTTAAACTCAATCCATGAACCAAGAACCCCAGCACCCCGCGGGTGAAGGCATTGTGGTGCGCAAGCGCCGCAAGGGCATCTACATCCTGCCGAACCTCTTTACGCTCGGAGGGTTGTTCGGTGGCTTTTACGCCGTCGTCATGGCCATGAACGGCCGTTTTGACATGGCCGCGGCCGGTATTTTCTGCGCCATGGTGCTCGACAGCCTGGACGGACGGGTGGCCCGCATGACCAATACGCAAAGCGCGTTTGGCGAGCAGATGGATTCATTGGCTGACATGGTGTCGTTCGGGGCGGCGCCGGCGCTGATCGCCTACGAATGGGCGCTTAAAGGGCTGGGCCGCTGGGGCTGGATTGCTGCATTTGTGTACTGTGCCTGCGCGGCACTGCGACTGGCCCGCTTCAACGTCAATACGGCGGTGGTGGACAAGCGATATTTCCAGGGGCTGCCGTCGCCTGCGGCGGCGGCGCTGGTCGCCGGTTTCATCTGGCTCATGACCGAGACGGGCGTCAAAGGCTATGACGTGGCGTGGGTCATGTTTGTATTTGCCTTGTACGCGGGGCTGACCATGGTGACCAATGTGCCGTTCTACAGCTTCAAGGACATCCAGATGAAAAAGAGCGTGCCGTTCGCCGTGATCGTGCTGATCGCGCTGGGCATCGCCGTCATCAACATCCATCCGCCCACCGTGCTGTTCGGGCTGTTTGTGCTGTACGGCCTGAGCGGCTACGCGCTGTACGGCTGGCGCCGGTTCAAGGGCCAGCAGACCAGCGTGATCAGCACGTCCACCGACGAGCCCGAGGAACGCGGCCTTCACAAATGAGGATCTGTGCTAAAGTCAGAAGATGAACACGATTTCGCTGGCTCTACTGCTATCCCCCCACGGGCGGAGACGGTAGCGCACGCGCATCCCTGATCACGGCCCGTTTGCACCAGCAGCGGGCCGTTTTTCTTTGGGGCTGCTGGTTTTTACAACCCCTGAACCATCATGTTGAAACAACCCGCCAGCAAGTACCCGGCCTTCAAACCCATTGGTTTGCATGACCGCACCTGGCCCGACGCCGTCCTTCGCACGGCGCCCATCTGGCTGAGCACCGACCTGCGTGACGGCAACCAGGCGCTGATCGAGCCCATGGATGTGCAGCGCAAGCTGCAGATGTTCCAGATGCTGGTGAAGATCGGCTTCAAGGAGATCGAGATCGGCTTTCCGTCAGCATCGCAGACGGAGTTTGATTTCCTGCGCAGGCTGATCGACGAGGACCTGATCCCCGACGACGTGACCATCCAGGTGCTGACCCCGGCGCGCGAGGCGCTGATCCGCCGCACGTTTGAGTCGCTGCAAGGCGCGAGGCGTGCGATCGTGCATCTGTACAACGCGGTGGCGCCGGTAATGCGCAAGGTAGTGCTGGGGCTGGACGAGGACGGCATCGTCGAACTTGCCACCAGCCAGGCAAGACTCTTTGTGGAACTGGCTGCGCAACAACCACAGACGCAATGGACCTTCCAGTATTCGCCCGAAATGTTCTCGGGCACCGAACTGGCGTTCTCCAAGCGGGTTGTTGATGCGGTGACGGCGGTCTGGCAGCCCACGCCTCAGCGCAAGTGCATCATCAACCTGCCGTCCACGGTGGAGCATTCCACCCCCAATATCTTTGCCGACATGATCGAGTGGATGCACCGCCACCTGGCGCGTCGTGATTCCCTTGTGTTGTCCGTGCACCCCCACAATGACCGCGGCACGGGTACCGCGGCCGGCGAATTTGCGTTGATGGCCGGTGCCGATCGCATTGAGGGTTGCCTGTTCGGCAACGGCGAGCGCACCGGCAACCTGGATATCGTGAACGTTGCGCTCAACCTTTACACCCAGGGCGTGCCGCCGGGGCTTGATTTTTCGGCCATCGACGAGATCCGCCGCACGGTCGAGCACTGCAACCAGTTGCCCGTGCACCCGCGCCACCCGTATGCGGGGGACCTGGTCTACACCTCGTTTTCCGGCTCTCATCAGGACGCCATCAAGAAAGCGTTTGCGGCACGCCAGGAAGGCGACGCCTGGGACATTCCGTACCTGCCCATTGACCCCAAGGACGTCGGCCGTTCGTATGAGGCCGTGATCCGCGTCAACAGCCAGTCGGGCAAGGGCGGTATCTCGTATCTGCTGGAAAGCGAATTTGGCCTGGAGTTGCCGCGCCGCCTGCAGATCGAGTTCAGCCAGGTGGTTCAGGCCGTGATGGACACCGATGGCAAGGAACTGACCGCGCAGGACCTGTGGAACCTGTTCGAGCGTGAATACGGTTTGCAGGCCGTCCCATCACCCGCGCACAAGTTGGTCGAAGCCGCTGGCGGCACGGTCCGCCTCACGGCGGATGTGCAGGTGAATGGCCGGCATTACGCCGTGGCGGGCGAGGGCACGGGCCCCATTGACGCCTTTGTACGCGGGCTCAACGACGCCACGGGTGATGCCATCCGCGTGCTGGACTACCACGAGCACGCCGTGGGCGCTGGCGCCAATGCGCGTGCCGTGGCCTACCTGGAGTTGCGCGTCAACGAGCAGACGCTGTTTGGCGTTGGCATGGACGCCAACATTGTTTCCGCATCGCTGAAGGCCATCGTATCGGGTCTGCAGCGGGCACAATCCACCACTTCGGCCGCCCCCGCAGGCCGCGCAGAACAAGGAGCATTGCAATGACCGACAAACTCATCATTTTCGACACCACCCTGCGTGACGGCGAGCAGTCGCCCGGCGCGTCCATGACGCGCGAAGAAAAGGTGCGCATCGCGCGCCAGCTTGAGCGGCTGAAGGTGGATGTGATCGAGGCCGGCTTTGCCGCCAGCTCCAACGGCGACTTTGAGGCCGTGAAGGCGATTGCCGACACCATCCGCGAGTCCACCATCTGCTCGCTGTCGCGCGCCAATGACCGCGACATTTCACGCGCGGCCGAGGCGCTGAAGGGCGCCGAGCGCGCACGCATACACACCTTCATCGCCACATCACCGCTGCACATGGAGAAGAAGCTGCGCATGACGCCCGACCAGGTGCTGGAGCAGGCCAAGCAGTCGGTTCGTTTTGCCCGCAACCTGTGCGGCGACATCGAGTTTTCGCCCGAGGACGGCTACCGCAGCGAAATGGACTTTTTGTGCAAGGTGCTCGAGGCGGTGATTGCAGAGGGCGCCACGACCATCAACGTGCCCGACACCGTGGGCTATGCCGTGCCCGAGCTGTACGGCACCTTCATCAAGACGCTGCGTGAGCGCATTCCCAACAGCGACAAGGCGATCTGGTCGGTGCACTGCCACAACGACCTGGGCATGGCCGTGGCCAATTCGCTGGCCGGGGTGAAGATTGGCGGTGCGCGCCAGGTGGAGTGCACCATCAACGGCCTGGGCGAGCGCGCGGGCAACTGCTCGCTGGAAGAAATCGTGATGGCCGTGAAAACCCGCAAGGACTATTTCGGCCTGACCATGAACATTGACCCGGTCCACATCGTGGCCGCCAGCCGCATGGTCAGCCAGACCACCGGCTTCGTGGTCCAGCCCAACAAGGCGGTGGTGGGGGCCAACGCTTTTGCGCACGCATCGGGAATCCACCAGGACGGCGTGCTCAAGGCGCGCGACACCTACGAGATCATGCGGGCCGAAGACGTGGGCTGGTCGGCCAACAAGATCGTGCTGGGCAAACTGAGCGGGCGCAACGCGTTCAAGGCCCGCCTTCAGGAACTGGGCGTTTCGCTGGAAAGCGAGGCTGACGTCAACACCGCGTTCATGAAGTTCAAGGAACTGGCCGACCGCAAGAGCGAGATTTTTGACGAAGACATCCTTGCGCTGGTCAGCGATGAAAGCGTGACGCATGAGAAAGAGCAGTACGGCTTTGTCTCGCTGTCGCAACACAGCGAAACCGGTGAGCGTCCACATGCCAGCGTGGTGTTTACCGTCGAGGGCAAGGAAGTGCGCGGTGAGTCGGACGGCAACGGCCCGGTGGACGCGTCGCTCAAGGCCATCGAAACCCACGTCAAAAGCGGTGCTGAAATGGTGCTCTATTCCGTCAACGCCATCAGCGGCTCCACCGAGAGCCAGGGCGAAGTGACGGTGCGCCTGCAGAACTCCGGCCGGGTGGTCAATGGCGTGGGCGCGGACCCCGACATCGTCGTAGCGTCTGCAAAAGCCTATCTCAGTGCGCTGAACAAGTTACAAAGTAAAGCTGACCGCGTGGCCGCCCAAGGCTGAGCTGTTTTTCTATAATTGCTGCTCTGGTTGAGGAAAATCGCGCAAGTCTTTGATCTTGCGCGATTTTTTTAGTGCCTGTACACTGCAATCCGTCGCCGCCGCGTACAGGAGTTCACTCATGGTCCTTGGTACAGCCTTTTTGCCGAGCAAAGCTTTGAATCGCCTCCTACAAATTTTTGCAATTGCAGTCGTTGCAACCGCCCTGGTCCATCCCGCGGCCCAGGCGCAATCCAAAAACAAGAATATCGTCAAGAAAAGCAAGTCCGAACTGGTCGTCAAGCGCAAGGCGGCCAAACCCGTTGCCAAGCGCCGCCCGGTCATTCGCTCGGTCGTGCGCGCCAGGCCTTCGCATGGGCAGCTTGCGGGCCTGCATGGCACCCAGGACCTGCTGGACCTGAAATCCAGTGTGGCCCTGGTGATTGACCAGGAAACCCGTGAAGTCCTGTTCAGCAAGAACGACTCCGCCGTGTTGCCCATCGCCTCGCTGACCAAGCTCATGACGGGCCTGCTCATCAGTGAAGCCAATTTGCCGATGGACGAACTCATCACGATCACCCAGGACGATGTCGACACGGAAAAAGGCAGCACCTCGCGCCTGCGTGTGGGTACCGAGCTCAGCCGCGGCGAGCTGTTGCACCTGGCTCTGATGTCCAGCGAGAATCGTGCGGCCCACGCATTGGGCCGAACCTACCCCGGCGGCCTGGATGCTTTCGTCAAGCAGATGAATGCACGCGCCCGCGCGCTCGGCATGGGGGACACCCGCTACGTCGAGCCTACCGGCCTGTCCAGCCGCAACCAGTCCAGCGCCAAGGACCTCGCCACGCTGGTGACGGTGTCCTACAACGACCCGGTGCTGCGCGAGCTCTCCACCTCGCCGGGCTATCAGGTGGCCGTGGGCAACCGTACGCTGCAATACAACAACACCAACCGACTGGTGAAGAACCCCGACTGGGACATCGGCCTGCAAAAGACCGGCTACATCTCGGAGGCCGGTCAGTGCCTGGTCATGCAGGCCAAAATCGCCGGGCGCAAGCTCATCATGGTGTTCCTGGACTCCGCCGGCAAGCTCAGCCGCCTGGGCGACGCCGAGCGGGTGCGCCGATGGGTGGAATCCGCCCCGGTGGCGCCCCAACAACCCACCGGCAACATCGTCATCCGCCAGGTCAACGGCTGACGCCTGCCGCCTTGTAGCCCAGCGCGGTGGAAATCTCGCTGGCGGTGGCCTGCAGCTTGGGCAGCCAGTTCTCGTCCAGCCGGTCGGCGGGCGACGAAATGGACAGCCCGGCGATCAGCTTGTTCTGGTCGTCGTAAATCCCCGCGGCCATGCAGCGCACACCCAGCTCCAGCTCTTCGTTGTCGCGCGCAATGCCGTACTGGCGCGCCTTGGCCAGCTCGCGTTCCAGCGCGGGCAGCTGGGTGATGCTGTTGCGCGTGTGCCCAGCCAGCCCGGTGCGCGTGGCATAGGCACGGATGCGCTGCGGGTCGTCAACGGCCAGGAACAGCTTTCCGGTGGAGGTCAGGTGCAGCGGTGCCCGCCCGCCGATGGCGCGCACCACCTGCATGCCGGATCGCTCGCTGTAGGCGCGCTCGATGTAGACGATCTCGTCGCCCTGGCGCATGCTCAGGTTCACTGGCTGCTGGATCAGCTTGTGCAGCTCGCGCATGGGCGCCAGCGCCGCATCTCGCACGCTCAGGCGGCCCTTGACCAGGTTGCCCAGCTCCAGCAGGCGCATGCCCAGCCGGTAGCTGCCCGCCTCGGGGCGGTCCACAAACCGGCCGGTGGCCAGATCGTTCAGGATGCGGTGGGTGGTGGACGGGTGCAGGCCCGTTTTCTCGCTGATTTCCTTCAGGGAAATCGCCTCTTCGCGCGAAGCCAGCACGTCGATGAGCGAAAACATGCGCTCAATGACCTGGATGGTCGGTGTCGCGGGAACGCTCTGGTTGGATTTTTTCATGGGCTCCCCAATCGCTTGGACAGCCAAATTTTATCTTATGAAATTCAGGATCAGCTAGACGTGATCGGCTGCCACCCACTGGCCGTCGACCAGCGTCTCATGCGGCACGAAGCGCGCCTTGTAGTTCATCTTGGGGCTGTCACTGATCCAGTAGCCAAGGTACACATGGGGCAGGCCCAGCCGGCGGGCCTGCTCGATCTGCCAGATGACGCTGTAGGTGCCGTAGCTGGCTGAAGCGTCGGGCTCATAAAAGGTGTACACGGCTGAGATGCCGTCGTTGAGCACGTCCAGGATGGACACCATGCGCAGGGCGCCTGCCGAGCCGTCTTCGGTGGGTTCGCGAAACTCCACCAGGCGCGAGTTGACCCTGCTTTGCAGCAGGAACTGTGTGTACTGGTCGATGCTGTCGTGATCCATGCCGCCGCCCGCGTGGCGCCCGGTCTGGTAGCGCAGGTACAGGTGATAGTGCTCCGGCACGAAGCACAGCTTGAGCACGCGCGCCTGCAGATGCTGGTGGCGCGTGCGTGCGCGGCGCTGGCTGCGGTCGGGCGCAAATTCATTGACGCGCACCCGTAGCGGGATGCAGGCGCGGCAACCGTCGCAATACGGCCGGTAGGTGAACATCCCGCTGCGGCGAAAGCCGCTGGTGACCAGGTCGGAATAGGTGTCGTTGTGGATCAGGTGGCTGGGCGTGGCCACCTGTGAGCGCGCCTGCCTGCCCGGCAGGTAGCTGCACGGGTAGGGCGCCGTTGCATAAAACTGCAAGGCCTGGAGCGGAAGATCCTTGAGGTGGGTCACGCTGGTGCGGCGGGCGGCAGGAGTTGCGTCCAGTATACGGGCTCGAAATGCCAGGGTGGCCCCGGCTCCCGGGCCGCCTGTGCGACATGCGTCACGAAATCCCGGCGTTCCATTTCGCGCGCGCCCAGCGACGCCAGGTGGCGGGTGTTCTGCTGGCAGTCAATGAGGCGCACGCCGTGCTGCCGGCACAAGGCCACCAGCGCCGCCAGCGCGATCTTGGACGCATCGGGCACGCGCGTGAACATCGATTCACCGAACACGGCCCGCCCCAGTGCCACGCAGTACAGGCCGCCGACCAACTTCCCATCTATCCAGGTCTCCACGCTGTGGGCCAGGCCGGAGCGGGCCAGCGCCTGGTAGGCCGACACCATCTGCGGCACGATCCAGGTGCCCGACTGGCCCGATCGCGGGCTGCCCGCGCAGGCGCGGATCACGTCGTCAAACGCGCTGTCGATACGGATTTCGCAGCGGGTATCGAGCCGGAACTGCGCCAGCGTCCGGCGCAGCGAGCGGTGCAGCCTGAATTCAGCCACCTGCAGGGCCATGCGCGGGTCGGGGCTCCACCACAGGATCGGCTGGCCGTCGCTGAACCAGGGGAACACGCCGTGCCCGTACGCGCTGGTCAGCGTCGCTATATCCAGTGCACCACCCGCGGCCAGCAGACCGGGCGCAGGGTCTGCCGGCCCCCATGCGCGGGCCACATCGGGGAACGGTTCGCCGGGTTCCAGCCAGGGAAGTTTCATGTACGAAAGGCTACACCGTGGCGCCGCGGCGTGCGGCGCGCATCAGCCGCCGATCATGACGGTGAAGGCGCCCAGCGTGATGGTGCCGCCATGGGCGGTGCTGTCACCCATGCGGGCCGCGGGCTTGCCGCCGATCATGACGCTCGAGGAGCCCTTGATGATGGTGTCGGGCGGGCCAACGCAGGTGCATGAGTCACCGAGCACGGCGGCAGGCAGGCGGCCGATCAGCACCGTGGGCTGGCAGGGCCCGATGATGGGGCCGCCCACATGCGGTATCGGTGCGGGGACGGCCGGTGTGTGCATGGGGCATTCATGGAAGTCGGTGATTCTGGCGGCGGGTGGCATGGCGGCTCCTCGGGTCAGTTGATCATGACCATGGTTCCCTTGATGGTCGTGGTGCCCACTGATGACACCTCGGCAGAAGCGTTGCCCTTGGCGACATACCCGGCCTGCGCGGTCTGGCTGATGTTGATGCCGGTGTGGATCACATCGGCGCGCGCTGCTGTTGTGATGTTGCCCGTGGCCTGCAGCTGCATGTTGCCGGCAGCGACGAAGTTCAGGTCCTTCACGCTGGTGATCGTGATGCCCTCGGGACCCATCTCGATCTTGTTGCCGTTGATGTCGTGCAGGCACAGCGTTTTGTTGGGGTCGTCGATGACGATCTTGCTGGCCGCCCGCGTGATGATGGTCACCTTGCCCAGGGCTTCGCTGACCTGGACCATGTCTTCAATCGGCATACCCGCTCCTCTGTCCGGCATTTGTGTTGAGGGGGTTATAGCAGACGGGGGAGCCCGGCTCCCATGACAAAGGCCCCGTACTTGCGTGCGGGGCCTTCGGGTTTTATCTGGCTCCTCGACCTGGGCTCGAACCAGGGACCTACGGATTAACAGTCCGGCGCTCTACCGACTGAGCTATCGAGGAACAGCCTCAGATTATAGCGTCAAATTCGGGCGTTTTCACAGGCTTGCGGTGAACGACAGGCGCAATGTGCGCGCCGCCCCCGGATAGAGGTACACATGGCCGAACTGGTAGGGCGATTCTTTCCAGTAGCGCTTGTCAGTCAGGTTCTCGATGCCCAGCGTCCAGCGGGTGGCGGTGCCGCCGAGCTTGCTGCTGTAGTGCAGGGCGGCGTCCAGCCGCGTCCAGGCGGGCAGGGTGATGGATCCGTCGGGCAGCACGGCGCGCTCGCCCTCACGCGACAGCTGGCCTTGCAGCTCCAGGCCTGGTACCGACGAAACCTTCCAGGCGGCCATCGCGCGCAACACGTTGTCGGGCACGTTGGTGGGGCGCTTGCCGTTGGTCGCTGGCTCGGCCGTGCTGCCCTGGCGTTTGGCATCGATCAGCGTGACCCCGCCACCCAGTCGCCACGGGCCACCGGTCCATTGGGCGCTGGCCTCCAGGCCGCGGTGCATGGCCTCGCCGTCATACCGGCCCAGGCAGGGCGTGATGCCGAGCCGGCTGCAGGCGTCCAGGTTGCTCATGGGGCGCTTGATCTGGAAGGCCGCGACCTGCCACCCCAGGCCGCCCCGGCCGCCCTTGACGCCCAGCTCCAGCTGCTTCGACTTGAGCGCCGGCAAGGCCACGCCCGCATTGATGTACTGCGCGGCGCGGTTGGGCACCACCTGCGACTCCACGCCTTCGCCCCAGCTGGCATAGAAGGTGGTGTCGCCATCCAGCTTGTAGCTGGCAGCCAGCCACGGTGTGGTCAGGCCGTCGCTGTACGACGTGGGGCGCGAGCCGTCGGTGCGCACGCTGTCGCGCTCCAGCCGGGTGTGGCGCAGTCCCAGCCAGGTGGTGAAGCGTTCGCTCCAGCGGATGGCGTCCTGCACGGACATCTCAATGGATTTTTCGTCGCGGTTGGTGCTTTCGTCCGTGAGCGTGGGATCGGCGGGCACGACGGCCGTGCCCTGCACATTGCCCGTGCCTACATAGTTGAAGGCCTGCCGGTTGAAGCGGTTACGTACCTTGCTGGTCAGCAGGCCGAATGACAGGTCGTGTGCCACGGCGCCCATGCCGAGCCTGCCTTTCAGACTCACAGCTGCGGCCTGCTGGCGGCGGCGCTCGCCTTCGCTGCGGAAGTCATAGAAATCAAACGTGCCGTTGGCGCAGTAGCGGTCAAAGTTGCCCTCGGCACCGCAGCCGAACGCATAGGCCAGACGGTCGTCGGTCTTGAGCGTCTGGCTGCCCAGCTGGGTCGACCAGCGCCACTGGCTGTTGATGGCCTGCTCGAACCGGAGGGTACCGGTGAACGCGCTGAATTCGGACGGCAGCGACCAGGCCTGGTTGTTCAGGTTCAGCTGTGGGTCCACGGCGGCGGGCAGCGTGGTGCCCAACAGGCTGTAGCCGGCCTGGCTGGGCTGGCGCTTGTGGCTCCATTCGATTTCTGCTTCCAGCACGCTGTCGCGGTTGATGCGCCAGTCTGTGGCCAGCGCCAGCAGCTGCCGCTCGCCGTCCAGCGCGCGCGTTATGGGGCGCAGTTGCTCGGCGGCCAGGTTCAGCCGGTAGCCGAAGGCACGGTCCGCACCAAAGCGCCCGCCCAGGTCCGCAGCCGCCAGCACGCTGGCGCGGCCGGTGGCTTCCAGCCGCACTTCGCGCAGGTCCTGCTGCGTGGGGCGCTTGACCACATAGTTCACCAGCCCGCCCGGCGCGCTGGTGCCGGCCTGGATGCCGCTGGTGCCCTTGAGGATTTCAATGCGCTCCTTGTTGTCCAGGGGGATGGACGTCTCGGCGCTGATCGGCAGGCCTTCGCGGCGGTAATTGAAGCGGTTGTCCAGCGTGAAGCCGCGAATGCTCAGGTAGTCCCAGTAGCCGGGTGAGTTGTAGGCGTCAGTGACCGACGCGTCAAACTGCGTGAGGTCGGCCAGCCGGCGCGCGCCGCTTTGCTGCAGCTGCTCGCGGCTGACCACAGTGGCCGAGATCGGCACCTCCTTGAGCGGTACGTCGCCAAAGCCGGTGACGTCGGCCTGCGGCGCGGCGGTGCTGTCGTTGACGGTCACCGCCTTGAGCGTGGCGTCCTGTGCCCACAGTGTGCTGCTGGCCAGCACGGTGGTGGCCAGGGTGGCCGTGATGCGGTTCAAAGGCCACTGGGGCCAGCGGATTGGCGTGTGGTTTGCCATGACGTTTTGTCTTCCAACGTTATGGCAGGTCGGCTTGCTGGGGTGGCTGTGTGCCCGCGAGAAGTGGGCGCCACCGGAGAGCTTGCTTCCCTGCGCGAGGATTACCTCAATCAGGTTCAAAGGGACTTTCTCAGTCGCCGGCCCTGGCAGGCCGGCAACACCCCTAGCGGATGTGCGCTCATGCGAACGCGGTGCGAAGTTTAATCGAAGACCGGTGACTCCACGCCCAGCACCTTGTGAAGCTTGGGGGACGTGGTGGTGTATTGCAGGTGGATTTTCTTGTCCGGAAAGACAAAGGGCGCGGCACCAAAGGCTGCCAGCGCGCACTCATGAAAGCCGCTCAGGATCAGCTTCTTCTTGCCCGGGTAGGTGTTGATGTCGCCCACGGCAAAGATGCCGGGCACGCTGGTTGAGAACTTTTCGGTGTCCACCACCAGCTGTTTGCGCTCGATGTCAAGGCCCCATTCGGCGATCGGGCCCAGCTTGGGGCTCAGGCCAAAGAACACCAGCAGCATGTCCAGCGGCACCACGCGGGTGACTGCATCGGCGCCCGTGACCTTCACGCCGGTCAGCTTGCCGTCCTTTTCGTCGTAGCCGGTCACCTGGCCCACGATGAACTGCATTTCAAGGGCGTCGCACAAGGCACGCATTTTGGCCACGCTGGCCGGCGCGGCCTGGAAGCCGTCGCGGCGGTGCACCAGGATGACGCTTTCAGCCTTGTGGGGGCCGTCAGCCGCAAAGTTCAGGGCCCAGTCCAGCGCCGAGTCGCCGCCGCCCACGATCACCAGGTTCCTGCCTGCGAACTCGGCCGGGTTCCTCACGCGATAGAACAGCTGCGAACCCTCAAAACGGTCCAGCCCGTCTACCTTGAGCAGCCGGGGCTCGAAGGCGCCCACGCCGGCAGCGATGAACACAGTGCGGGCCACAAACCGGGTGCCACGGGAGGTTTCAATGGCAAAGCGGCCATCTTCCTGCTTGTGCAGCGTGTTGACGGTCTGGCCCAGATGGAAGGTCGCGCCAAATGGCTCGATCTGCTTGAGCAGGGCGTTGGTCAGTTCCTGGCCGGTACACACCGGTATGGCCGGTATGTCGTAGATCGGCTTGTCGGGGTACAGCTCCACCGGCTGGCCGCCGGGGTAGGCGAGTGAATCGATCACGTGCGCCTTGATCTCCAGCAGGCCCAGCTCAAACACCTGGAACAGCCCCACCGGCCCCGCGCCAATGATGACCGCGTCAGTCTCGATCGGGCCGTCATGGACGACCGCAGTGCTGATGACTTCCTGGCCGGGCTGGAGGTTCATGAATGGTCAGCGCACCAATTCGGACAGCTTGCCGGTCTTGTCTTTCCAGTCGTCAGCGTCGGGCAGGGGTTGCTTGCGCTTGGTGATGCTCTTCCAGCCTGACAGCTTGGCGAGATCGGCATTGAGCTGGATGAAGGCGATCTGGTCGGGCGGAACATCCTCTTCGGCGTAGATGGCGTTGACCGGGCATTCGGGGATGCACACGGCGCAGTCGATGCACTCGTCCGGGTCGATCGTGAGGAAGTTCGGGCCTTCGCGGAAACAATCCACGGGGCACACGTCCACGCAGTCGGTGTATTTGCAGCGGATACAGGCTTCGGTGACAACGTGAGTCATTGGGATTTTTCGTGTGGGCGGTACAAACCCTTGATTTTATTGGGTTTCCGTCCACGCGGCTGCCATCGTAGCCGCGTGGGTCAAAGGGTCGTTTGACGCAGGTCAGCGAATGAGTGCGGCGCCCGAGGTTTTGTGGGTGGCGGTATCCACCAGCACCAGGGCGCCCAGCACGCGTGAGCGGGCATAGGGCAGGGCGGCCAGCGGCTCCTGCAAGGCCAGTTCCACATGGCCGATGGCGTTGGGCGGCAACTGGTCGGCGTCTTCTTCGGCCAGTGTGTTCACATCCAGCCGGTGCACGATGCGGCGCACCTTGGCCTTGACCCAGCGGTGGCCGTGCAACGCCCAGTACACGCGAGCGGCCACCAGCGGCTCATCGTCCAGCCAGGCCACGGTGACCTGGACATCGCGCAGCGGCCGGATGGATGACTCGTCGGGCTCGGCTGCGTCGGCCAGCAGCCAGTCGCCGCGCGACACATCCACCTCGCGGTCCAGCACGATGCCGGCGCTGTGGCCGGCCAGCACCGGGCGTGGTGCGCGCACATGGTCCAGCACCTGCGCCACGCGGGCGGTCTGGCCGCCGGGCATGACCTTCACGGCCTGGCCGGGCTGCACGCCACCGGTGGCCACGCGGCCCCAGAATACGCGCCGGCCCTGCGAGGTGTCGGCCGAGGAGGAGAACTTCTCCACCCATTGCACGGGAAAGGAAAACGCCTCGGTCGTGTCGGCGGGCGTGGCAGGCAGCTGCTCCAGCAGCGCCAGCAGCGTGGGGCCCTGGTAGCCGGCCCAGCCGGGCTCGGCGCCCACCACGTTGAAGCCCTTGAGCGCGGAAATCGGCACGATGGCGCGCACGGCAATGCCGGCGGCCGTGGCAAAGGCATGCAGCGCTGCGCTGATGTGCCTGAACGCCAGCGCGGCATCGGCCACAGCGTCCAGCTTGTTCACCGTGAACACGATGGACGGCACGCGCAGCAGGTTCACCAGCAGTGAATGGCGGCGGGTTTGCGGCAGCAGCTCCAGCTGCGGGTTCTGCCAGTCGAGCTTGGTGGCGTCCACCAGCACCACGGCGGCGTCGGCGCTCGACGCCGCCGTAACCATGTTGCGCGTGTACTGCTCGTGACCCGGCGCGTCGCCGATGATGAACTTGCGCCCGGGCGTGGCGAAATAGCGGTACGCCACATCAATCGTGATGCCCTGCTCCCGCTCGGCGCTCAGGCCGTCGGTCAGCAGGGCCAGGTCGGTTTCACCGGCGCGCTGCACGCCGGCCAGCTGGTCCTGCAGGACGGATTTGCTGTCCACCAGCAGGCGGCCGATCAGCGTGCTCTTGCCGTCGTCCACCGACCCGCAGGTGATGAAGCGCAGGGCCGTGCTGGTGTCAGTGCTCAGGTGTTCCATGTGTGCGGCGCCCATCAGAAGTACCCATCTTTCTTTCGTTTTTCCATGGAGGCATCGGACGTCTTGTCGTCCATGCGCGTTGCGCCGCGCTCGCTCACGTCGGCGGCCAGGGTTTCGATCACGACCTCGGCGGCGGTGGCTGCCGGGCTGTCCACCGGGCAGGTGCAGGTGATGTCGCCCACGGTGCGAAAGCGCACGGTGCGCGTCTGCACGGTTTCGCCGTCGCGCGGCGGGGTCAGGTCCGTCACCGGCACCAGCAGGCCCTTGCGTTCCACCACCTGGCGCTGGTGCGCGTAGTAGATGGACGGCAGCGCCACGTGTTCACGCTCGATGTACTGCCACACGTCCAGCTCGGTCCAGTTGGAGATGGGGAACACGCGAAAG
>JBEIPU010000054.1:0-23393 GCA_040376925.1 Caenimonas sp.
GCCGACGACGTCATCCGCCGCAAGCAGAAGTGGTCGTCGGGCATGCGCGAGTTCAAGGACCTGATCGTCGCCGAGCAGCACAAGCTGGTGGGCATCGAAAGCTCGCTGTGGCTGAGCCTGCCCGACATCAAGGAAATCAACCGCGCCATGGCCTACGGCGAGGCCAAGGCCCGCAAGGCCAAGAAGGAAATGGTGGAGGCCAACCTGCGCCTGGTGATTTCCATCGCCAAGAAGTACACCAACCGCGGCCTGCAGTTCCTCGACCTGATCCAGGAAGGCAACATCGGCCTGATGAAGGCGGTGGACAAGTTCGAATACCGCCGCGGCTACAAGTTCTCGACCTATGCCACCTGGTGGATCCGCCAGGCCATCACCCGCTCCATTGCGGACCAGGCGCGCACCATCCGCATCCCGGTGCACATGATCGAGACCATCAACAAGATGAACCGCATCAGCCGCCAGCACCTGCAGGAGTTCGGCTTCGAGCCCGACGCCGGCATCCTGGCCGCCAAGATGGAAATCCCCGAAGACAAGATCCGCAAGATCATGAAGATCGCCAAAGAGCCGATCTCCATGGAAACGCCGATCGGTGACGACGACGATTCCCACCTGGGCGACTTCATCGAGGACCAGGCCAACACCGCGCCCATCGAGGCCGCGATGCAGGCCGGCCTGCGCGATGTGGTCAAGGACATCCTGGACAGCCTGACGCCGCGCGAGGCCAAGGTGCTGCGCATGCGCTTTGGCATCGAGATGTCCACCGACCACACGCTGGAAGAAGTGGGCAAGCAGTTTGACGTGACGCGCGAGCGCATCCGCCAGATCGAGGCCAAGGCCCTGCGCAAGCTCAAGCACCCCAGCCGCAGCGACAAGCTGCGCAGCTTCATCGACACGCTGTAAGGCGGCATATTCCACGGCTTGAACGGCGCCTTCGGGCGCCGTTTTTCATGGCGCCAGCAACCCGACCCTCTTGATGAACGCGTCCAGCGGCATCGACCACATGCGCCCGCCGTGCAGCAGCAGCTGGTGGCCGTCCTTGTTGACCAGCGTACCCGTCATGACAAAGGTGGTGTCGCTGCCGCCGGCCTGGTAGGCGTCATGCCAGGCGCGGGGCATGTCGGGGCCCCAGTACTGGTCATTCAACGCATACAGCCACAGGCTGGGGCCGCGCGCCTGGCGCCCGAATTCACGGTAAGTGCTGGTGAGGTTTTCCGGCTTGCAGCTTTTGCCTGGCGACACCTCAGGGTAGCCGCCGGAGCCGCCTGCGAAATTGACGGTCCCCACCACACCCGGCAGGTTGAGCGCGGCCGTGGCCACCGTGGTCAGCCCGCCCACCGACTGGCCCTGGATCAGGATGCGGTCCGGGCGCACCCAGGGTTGCCGTAGTGCCCATTCATACGTGGCCACCACGGTGCGGCGGGCATTGACGGCGACACGGGTGAAGTCGGGGTCGGTGGTACAGGTGGCGCCTTTCCAGCGCGTGCCGGAATGCTCCACATCGTCGCCACCTGTTTCGCCATAGCCCGGGCGCACCGGCGCCACCACGGCCACGCCCTTGCGCAGCCAGTAGTTGCCATGGCCTACGGGCACGGGGTACTTCAGCGCGGCCCGGTCTTCATTGGAGCCCGCACGGCCATGCGAATGAATGACCAGCGGGAACGGGCCATCACCCTCTGGCTTGTAGATATGCGCCACCACGTCGGTGCGTTTGCCGTTGATCACCAGCGGCAGCACGGCGATCTCGGGCTCCACCCGCTGCGCCAGCGCCTGCGCTGTGCAGGCCAGCAGCAGCAACGTCAAAACGGGGCGAACAATAGCCAGCATGGAACTCCTTGGAGGGCTGCGCGACTATAGCAATGCCGCTTAACATCGGCCGGTGACCCACACCCCCGAAAGCGCCGCCAACCGCCGCGGCATTGCCGCCATGTCGCTGGCCATGGCCAGCTTTGTGACCAACGATGCGCTGGTCAAGTACGTGAGCCAGACGCTGCCCACGGCGCAGCTGATCTTCATCCGGGCGCTGTTCGCGGCGTTGCTGCTGCTGGTGGTGGCTCGCGCCATGGGGGCGCTGGACGGCCCCGGCCTGCGCGCCATGGCGCAGCGGCGCGTGATGCTGCGCGCGGGGTTGGACGCTCTGGGCACCTTCACCTACCTCACATCCCTGTTTCACCTGCCGATCGGCAACGCCACGGCCATCAACATGGCCACGCCGCTGTTCATCACGCTGTTTGCGGTGCTTGCCTTTCGCGAGCGCGTGGGCCCCGGGCGCTGGCTGGCGGTGGCCGCGGGCTTTGCCGGTGTGCTGCTGATCGTGCAGCCCAGCGCGGCGGGCTTCAACGCCTATGCGCTGCTGTGCCTGGTGGGCACGCTGTTCCACGCGGCACGCGACCTGAGCACGCGCACCATCGCGCCCAGCACGCCGTCCATCCTGATCACGCTGGCCACGGCCCTGGCCGTGCTGCTGCTGGCGGCGGTGCTGACAGCGCTGCAGGGCTGGCAGGCGCCTACGGCGGTGCAGCTGGCGCTGCTGGCAGGCGCGGCCGTGTTCCTGAGCGCGGGCTACTACCTGGTCATCACCGGCATGCGCGCAGGCGAGATGAGCGTGGTCGCGCCGTTTCGCTACACCGGGCTGCTGTTCGCGCTGGTGCTGGGCTGGGCGGTCTGGGGCGACGTGCCCAACGCCCTGGCCTGGGCCGGCATCGCCTTGCTGGTAGGCGCGGGCTTGTTTGTGCTGCGCGGCGCACGGAACTCATGAGGCGAAGAACGGTCACACCGGTTGATGCCTGCCAGTTGCGCTGCAGGAAACCGAATGGAGGAATTGAACCATGATGATCGCGATCTGGGCCGTGGGCCTGCTGCTGCTGGCCGTATGGAGCGGTGTGCTGTGGGCCACACACGCCCTGTGGAGCCTGGTGACAGCAGCACCGTGGGCCGAAACCGTGGAAAAAGCCCGCGCCCTGCCGCTGCCCGAAGTGCTGGCGCCCTGGTTCGGCCCGGCCTGGCGTGAATGGGTGGACGCCATGGCCCCGTTCATGCAATGGGCTGCCGGCCTGCTGCAGGGATCGGGTGAATTCCTGGCCGGGCTGGTGCCGGTTGCGCTGTGGATCGTCTGGGGCGTAGGCGCAGCGTCGCTGGTGGCGCTGACGCTGGCGGCCACTGGCGGGGTTATGTTCTACCGCCGCCGCCAGCTGCGCATGGCCTGAGCGGGTGGCGGCTTCAGCTGCCGTAAAAGAAGCGCTCTTCGGTCACCTTGCCGTCCTGCACGGTGTACACACCCATCTCATCCATGCCCAGGCGCTCGCCGCCCTTGGGTGTGATGTCCATGGTGAAGCGCACGATGAACTGGTTGCCGTTCACATAAGGCCCTTCGACCTTGACGCTGTGGACCTCGTGGTTGGCATGCCACCACTCACCCTTGGCCTCAACGCCCTTGCGGCCTTCCACCCGGGCGCCCTCGCCTTGCATGGCCTCGACCGACACCACGTTGTCGGCCCAGAACTGCTGGCCGGCTTCATCAAACTGGCCGGCCTTGCACAGGGCGGTGAAGGCGTGGGCGACTTCCTGCGTGTTCATGGGGATCTCCTTGGGGTAGTGGAGCAGCCAGCGTACGCGGGTTGAAGGTCAGCTGTGTGTCAGCAGGCTACACGGGCAACAGCACCTGGACTTCAAGCCCGCCGTCTTCACCCGGTCCCGCATTGCGCACGCTGAACGCGCCACCATGCGCCTGCGCCACCAGCTTGCACAGATACAGACCCAGGCCGACGCCGCCTGTGGCGCGTTCGCGTGAGGTGTCGGGCCGGTAGAACGGCTCGCCCAGATGGGCCAGCGCATCGGGCGGCACGCCGGGGCCGTGGTCGCGCACGGTGAAGGTAACGCCCTGCCCTTGCCCTTGCCCCATCGCCTGCGCCGCCACGCGCAGCACCGGCGGCTGGTCTGCGCCCGCGCTGTGGCGCAGCGCGTTGTCCAGCAGGTTGCGCAGCAGCAGGCGCATGCGGGTGCGGTCCAGGCTCAGTGCGGGCAGGCTGGCCGCCAGATCCAGCTCAATGGCGGCGCCCGGGTGGGTTGGCGCCAGCGCGTCCACCACCTCGCGCGCCAGCACGGCGGGGTCGGTGGGCTCGCGGTGCAGCGCGCTGTGGCCGGCGCCCAGGCGTTCGCTTTCCAGCAGGTCGGTCACCAGATCGGCCATTTCCTGCAGGTCGCGCAGCAGCGCGCTGCGTCGCGCGCCGGTGTCGCCATCTTCATCCAGCAGCTCGGTGTTCAACCGTGCCCGGGTGATGGGGCTGCGCAGCTCGTGGCTGATGGCCAAAAGCAGCGTGCGCTTGGCCTCCAGCATCTGGTGGATGCTCGTGGCCATGGCGTTCACGTCATTCGCCAGGTCCCCCAGCTCGTCACGGCGGCGCACGGGAATCGGCTGCGCAAAGTCCCCCGCGCCAAAGCGCCGCGCGCCCGCGCCAATATCGTCCAGCGGGCGCAGCAGCCGGCGCACATAGGCATAGGCCAGCGCCGTCAGCAGCAGCAGCGTGGCCAGCGTGGCCCAGCCAATGAAGCGCGGGCGCTCCCGCCAAGGCTTGGTGGCCAGGCCAAAGTCAATGCGGTGGCCGTCGGCCGTGGCGCGCGTCAGCAGGCGCTCGTCGCCGCGCTCGGGGTGGTCGTCCATCCACCCATCACGGCGGTGGCGATGCTCACGGTCATGGTCGTCATCCGGGTGGCTGCGCCAGTTGACCTGCGGGCCGCTGATGCGCACCGTGACCGGCAGGCGCTGCGTGATGGCGCGTGCGCGGTCCACACTGGGCGGGCTGCCGATCTCGGCGGCCACGCGGTCCACATAGTCCACCAGCAGCGGGCGGGCCGCGTCGCGCCAGCCCGTGCTGAAGGCCTTTTGCATGCCAAACAGGAAGGCGCCGCTCATGGCCAGCGCCAGCACGATGAACAGCGCCACCAGCCGCCAGCGCAGTGAGTGGCGCAGGCGCTGGTGCCAGCGGGTTCTGTGGGCCTGCGTCATGGCGGTGGTCTGAGCGCGAGCGCATAGCCCGCATTGCGCAGCGTCTTGATGGCGTCCAGCGGCTCCAGCTTCCTGCGCAGCCGGCTCACCACGATGTCCACCGCGCGGGTGAACAGCTCGGCCTCGTGGCCGCGCAGGTGGTTCAGGATGTCGTCGCGCGTGAACACCTTGCCCGGCTCACGCGCCAGCAACAGCAGCAGGTCAAATTCGGTGCTGGTCAGCTCCAGCGGCTCGCCCTGGCGCGTGGCCGTGCGGGTGGCGGGGTCGATCAGCAGGCCGTCAAACTGCAGCGTGCCATTGGCGCCCGCGGGCTTCTTGCGGCGCAGCACGGTCTGGATGCGCGCGACCAGCTCGCGCGGCTCGAACGGCTTGGGCAGGTAGTCGTCCGCGCCCAGCTCCAGCCCCACCACGCGGTCCATCACGTCGCCGCGCGCGGTCAGCATCACGATGGGGATGTCGCTTTCGCGGCGGATGGTGCGGCACAGTTCAAAGCCGTCCATCTCGGGCAGCATCACGTCCAGGATGGCGGCGTCAAAGCCGCCGCGGCGCGCCTCCTGGCGCAGCAGCGCCAGGCCGGCGCTGGGCCGCAGCGCCTGCACCAGCTGCATTTCAAACCGCGTGAAGTACGTGGCCAGCGGCTCGCCCAGCCCGGCGTCGTCGTCAATCAGCAGGATGCGTTGCATGCGGCCGATTGTGGCTGAACGACCGTGGGGCTCACGACCTTTTCCAGAAACGGCCGCGGCTTTGCATGAACTCGCGCACCTTGGTTTGCTGCGCGGGCGTCAGGCTGTCGTAGAAGTCGCCGGCGGCGGCAATCACTTCGGGGCTCCCGGTGGTGATGGCGGCGGTCTTCTCAGCCACCAGCGCCTGGGCCCGGGGGCGGTCGAACTTGTCGCCCGCCACCAGGGCTTCCACCTCGGCGCGGGGGTTGACTGTTTTGCCGCTGAGGGCCGCGCGCTGCGCCTGCAGCTTGTCGGCCAGCACGCCCAGCTTGGCTTTCTGGTCGGCGTTCAGATCCAGCTTGTCGGTCACGCGGTCCACCATTTTGGTGCGGAATTTCGCCTGATCCTCGGCCGAGGCGTGCATGCCGTGGTGCTCGCCACGGTGGCCACAGGCGGTGATGCCGCCCAGAACGAGGGTGGCGCCGAACAGGCCGTACAGGGTGCGTTTGATCCAGGGTCGCATGGGAGAGCTCCTTTGAAGCTTGGGTTGAAGGTGCATTGATGGTGCCGGCGCAACACCTTCGGGTCATCGCGGCACGGTTTCGCTTTATTTCGTTTTGTTTCGGCGCTTAGACTGGGTGTACGGAGAACAACAACAATGCGAAGCCTGTTCTGTGCCGGGGTTGCGGCCCTGCTGCTGGCGCTGGGCGCCGGCAGCGCCATGGCGCAAAGCCCCGTGGACGTCGGCCCGTCGGCCGATGTGGACATCACCGCCCGCACTGAATGGTGGATCGACGCGAGCGCCGCGCTGGACGCCACCCAGGTGGCAGCGCAGGCGGCCACGCTGCCCTGGCAGCCGTCACGCGCCGCGCAAAGCCACGCGCTGGGCACCGGCGCGCTGTGGCAGCGCTTCACGCTCGGCCCCCTGCCCGCCGGCACACGCTGGTACCTGCAGGTCAGCTTTCACGGCATCGACACCGTCAGCCTCTACCAGCAGGGTATGGACGGCCGCTGGACCGGCCAGCACGCCGGAGACCACCGACCGGTGGCGCAATGGCCGATCCGCGACCGCATCCCGGTGTTTGAGGTGGCCACGCCCGACGGCGCGCGCACCTATCTGCTGCGCATGACCAACCAGCCCATCCCGGTAGGTGCGCAGCTGCGCCTGATGCGCGAGGACACGCTGGGGCAATGGCGCAATGCCAGCCTGCTGCTGCTGGGCGCGTACTTCGGCCTGGCGGTGCTGGTGATCTACCTGGGCGCGTTGAGCGCGCGGCAGTATGCCGACCGTGCCTTTGCGCTGTACTGCCTGTATGCCGCGTCCATGATGATGATCCAGCTGTGCTTCATGGGCGTCGGCGGCCTGTTTGTGTGGCCGCAATCGCCCTGGTGGAACAATGCCGCGCCGTATGTGTTTGCCATGCTGTCGTGCGCCACGGGCACCCTGCTGGTGCGCGAGGTCTGCGGCACGCGCCGGCTGTCGGCGCCGCTGGACCATTTTGTGCTGGCGTGGGCGGCCTTTGGCGTGGTCTGGGCGCTGGCGTACACCGCCTGGCCGGCACCCTGGAGCTTTGCCGTGCTCACGCTGTACCAGGTGGCCACCCTGGTGCTGGTGCTGGCGGTGTGCTGGTGGAGCCACCGCCATGGCGAGCGCTGGGCGCTGTGGATGGCCGTGGGCTTCCTGCCGGTGATCGCGACCGCGCCCTTTCCCACGCTGCGCAACTGGGGCGTGCTGCCCGCGAGCTTTCTCACGCAGTATTCGCTGGCCATCGGCGCGGCGCTGGAGATCCCCTTGCAGCTGTGGGTGCTGGGCCGGCGCGCGCGCGAGCTCAGCGAATCACGCGTGCGCGCCCGCGCCATGGACACGCGCGACCCCTTGACCGGTCTGCCGGTGCCCGAGGTGCTGACCTTCCGGCTGCGCGATGCGCTGCGCCGCGCGCGCCGCACCCGGCTGGGCTGCGCCGTGCTGGCGGTGGACCTGTCCAACCACGCAGACATCCTGGCGGCGCACGGCCGCGAGGCGGCCGACCGCGCACTGGTGCTGGCCGCCGCCCGGTTGATGGGCGTGGCGCGCGACGTGGACACCGTGGCACGCACCGGCGCCAGCCAGTTCGTCATCCTGCTGGAGGGTCCGGTCAAGCCGGCGGAAATGGTGGCGCTGACCACGCAGGCGCTGGCCCGCGGCCTGCGCCCCTCACCACGCCTGCCGCCGGGCGTGACGCTGCGCTTTCACATCGCCACCGTGCTCGCGCCCGACCCCAAGCTGCCCGAAAGCCATGACGCCGATGCCTGCCTGCGCTGGCTGGCCGCCACGCTGGCCGCGCTGCCGCCGGATGCGCGCAAGACCATCGTGCACCTGAACTACTGACGCGGGTTCAGGCGAAGTTCTCGGTGTCCACCTCGCTCGTGGCCTGCGCGTCATAGCGCGGGCCCGACACGGTCTGCTGGTTGATCAGCGCATCCACCTGGGCCAGCACCTGCGGGCTGAGCGTGATGGCGGCGGCCGCGATGTTGTCACGCAGGTGAGCTTCATTCGTGGTGCCGGGGATGGCCACGATGTGCGGCGCCTGGTGCAGCAGCCAGGCCAGGGCCAGCTGCGCGGGCGTACAGCCCAGCGCGTTGGCCAGGGCCGTGTAGCCCTTGAGCAGCGCGAGGTTGGCCGGGTAATGCTCGGGCTTGAAGCGCGGCATGCCGCGGCGGATGTCGCCCGCAGGCAGCGCGTTCACATCCGTGACTGTGCCGCACAGGTAGCCGCGCGCCACGGGGCTGAAGGCCACAAACGCCGTGCCCAGCTCGCGGCAGGCGTCCAGTACGGCAATCTCGGCATTGCGCGACCACAGTGAATATTCCGTCTGCACCGCGGCGATCGGGTGCACCGCATGTGCGCGGCGCAGCGTGGCGGCCGACACTTCGCTCAGTCCAATGCTGCGCACCTGGCCGCGCTCGACCATGCGCGACATCTCGCCCACGCTGTCCTCAATTGGCACCTTCTTGTCCCAGCGGTGCAGGTAATACAGGTCGATCACATCCGTCTTCAGCCGGCGCAGGCTGTTTTCGCATTCGCGGCGCAGGGTGTCAGGCCGCCCGTCGATCACGCGCGTCATCTTGCCGTCCACCGGGATGATGGCCATGCCGCATTTGCTGGCCAGCGTGAAGCGGCTGCGGTGCCTGGCCAGCACCGCACCCACGCGCTCTTCATTGCGGCCGCCGCCATACAGCGTGGCCGTGTCAAAAAAGTCGTAGCCCGCGTCCAGCGCACCCAGCAGCACGCGCTCGCCCTGCTCCGCGCTGGCGGCGGGGCCATAGGCATGGTCCAGGTTCATGCAGCCCAGGCCAATGGGCTGGACTTTGAATTCACCTACGTTGCGTTGAATCACGACAGCTGTTGCTCCAACTGGTGCAATACCTGGTAGCAGGGCAACACCCGGGCCACGCTCGCATTGGGCTCGCGCCCCTCCTTGATCGCCGCAAAGAACTCGCGGTCCTGCAGCTCGATGCCATTCATGCTCACGTCCACCTTGCTCACGTCGATCTTTTCTTCCTTGCCGTTGAACAGGTCGTCGTAGCGCGCGATGTAGGTCGCTGTGTCGCCGATGTAGCGGAAGAACGTGCCCAGCGGGCCGTCATTGTTGAAGCTCAAACTCAACGTGCAGATCGCGCCGTTGGCCGCCTGCAGCTGGATGCTCATGTCCATGGCAATGCCCAGCGCGGGGTGGATCGGGCCCTGGATGGCGTTGGCTTTCACGATGGGGCTGCCGCACTGGTAGGCAAACAGGTCCACCGTGTGAGCGGCGTGGTGCCACAGCAGGTGGTCCGTCCAGCTGCGCGGCTGGCCCAGCGCGTTCATGTTGGTGCGGCGGAAGAAGTACGTCTGCACGTCCATCTGCTGGATGTTGAACTCACCCGCCTTGATTTTCTTGTGCACGTACTGGTGGCTGGGGTTGAATCGACGCGTGTGGCCGCACATCGCCACCAGGCCGCTGGCTTTGGCCTTGGCCACCACCTCTTCGCCGTCTTTCAGCACATCGCAAAGTGGAATTTCCACCTGCACATGCTTGCCCGCGGCCAGGCAGGCCAGCGTTTGCGATGCGTGCATCTGCGTGGGCGTGCACAGGATGACGGCGTCCACTTCTTTGAGCGCCAGGCTTTCGGCCAGGTCGGTGGTCACGTGGCCAATGCCGTACTTGGCGGCCACCTCCCTGGTCTTGTCCAGCTCGCGGCCGATCACGCTCACGCATTCCACGCCGTCGATCAGCTTGATGGCGTCCAGGTGCTTGGTGCCGAAGGCACCGGCGCCCGCCAGGGCTACTTTGATGGTCATTGCTCAGTTCTCCAGAATCAGGTGGCCTACCGCCGTATTCGACGCAGGCACATGGTAGAAGCGGTGCTTGACGGTGGGCTTGGGCCCACCGGCCAGATCGGCCATGGCACCGCGCGCGATCAGCCACATCACCAGCTCGATGCCTTCACTGCCGGCCTCGCGCACATAGTCGATGTGCGGCACGGCAGCCTGGCCTTCGGGGTCGGCAACCATGCGGTCCAGGAAGGCGTTGTCAAACGCCTTGTTGATCAGGCCGGCGCGCGGGCCCTGCAGCTGGTGGCTCATGCCGCCCGTGCCCCAGATGTGCACGTTCAGGTCTTCGTCATAGCTTTCAATCGCCTTGCGGATCGCCTTGCCCAGGTTCAGGCAGCGCTGGCCGCTGGGCACGGGGTACTGAACCACGTTCACTGCAAACGGGATCACCGGGCACGGCCATTCCTGCGGCTGGCCGCACATCAGGCTCAGGGGTACGGTCAGGCCGTGGTCCACATCCATCTTGTTCACGATGGTCAGGTCAAAGTCCTGCTGGATCACGCTTTGCGCAATGTGCGCGGCCAGGGGCGCATGGCCCTGCACGCGCGGCACAGGGCGCGGGCCCCAGCCTTCGTCGGCGGGGGTGTAGCTGTCGGCCGTGCCGATGGCAAAGGTCGGAATCATGTCCAGGCTGAACGCCGTGGCATGGTCGTTGAACACCAGGAAGATGACGTCGGGCTTGTTGTCCTTCATCCACTGCTTGGAGTATTCATAGCCCTGGAACACCGGCTGCCAGTAGGGCTCGGCTGTCTTGCCCAGGTCCAGCGCCGCGCCGATAGCAGGCACGTGCGATGTGTAGACGCTTGCGGTGATGCGGGCCATTATTTCTTTTCTCCCACGTAACGATTGCCTTCAACCGGGCGGCCGCCGCCGATCATCATGTTGCGGTATTCCTCTTCGCTCATGCCCGTCATGCTGCCGGCCATCTGCTGGAAGCTCTTGCCGTCCGTCGCGCCGATCTTGGCCAGAAAGTAGATGTTGCCGCCCAGGGCAATGCAGCGGTTCAGGTCCCGCGCCAGCACCGCCTGCTTCTGCTCCTCGGTCATGGCCCATTCGTCCAGGTAGGCGCGCTCGTCGGCCTTGAACCGCGCGCGGTTGTCGGCCTTCATCAGGCTCATGCAGAACTGGTTGAGCCAGTAGCCCTTGCGCGATTGCTCGGCGTCAAAGATCGTCGTGCCAGGCACGTCCAGGTAGGGTTTGTCGAGTGGCATCGTTTCAGTCTCCCCAGTAGAGGCGCGTGGGATTGTCCACCAGCAGCTTTTGCTGGAGTTCCGCCGTGACGGCAATGTGCGGGATGAAATCCACCAGCAACCCATCATCGGGCATATGGTCTTTCAGGTTCGGGTGCGGCCAGTCGGTACCCCACAGCACGCGGTCGGGGAAGGTTTCCACCACCTGGCGCGCAAACGGGATCACGTCGCGGTAAGCATGGCGCTCGCCGTCCAGGGCGCTGGGGCCGGTCACGCTCAGTCGCTCGGGGCAGCTCACCTTGCTCCACACGTTGGTGTGCTCGCGCATGAACTTCATGAACAGCGCAAACTCGGGCCCGTCCACCGGCTTGGTCACGTCGGGGCGGCCCATGTGGTCCACCACCACCGTGGTGGGCAGCGCCGTAAAAAAGTCCCACAGCTCGGGCAGGTCCACCGCCTCGAAGTAGATCACCACATGCCAGCCCATCGGCTTGATGCGGTTGGCAATCTCTATCAGCTCGTCCTTGGGGGTGAAGTCCACCAGCCGCTTGACGAAGTTGAAGCGCACGCCCCGCACACCGGCTGCGTGCATGGCCTGCAGTTCTTCGTCGGTCACGCTGCGTTTGACGGTGGCCACGCCGCGGGCCTTGCCATTGGAATGCTGCAGCGCGTCCACCAGCGCGCGGTTGTCCGCGCCGTGGCAGGTGGCTTGCACGATCACGTTCTTGTCAAAGCCCAGGTGGTCGCGCAGCGCAAACAGCTGCGCCTTGCTGGCGTCGCAAGGCGTGTACTTGCGCTCGGGCGCATACGGGAATTCTGCGCCCGGGCCGAACACATGGCAGTGTGCGTCCACACTGCCCGGGGGCAGCTTGAAGGCCGGCTTGCTGGGGCCGGTGTACCAGTCGAGCCAGCCAGGGGTTTTGGTGAAATCACCGCTTGTGGGTTTGCTCATGGCGGCTTTCAGTCGATGTAGCGAAGGCCGGCTTTTTCCAGCGGCTCTCGCATCTTGTACATGTCCAGCCCCAGGATGCCGCTGGCCAGCTTGTCACGCTTTTCGCCCTCGTTGGCTTCGCGTGCGCGCGCGGCGTCCAGCGTCTTTTGGGCCAGCGCCTTGGGCACTACCACCACGCCGTCGTCGTCAGCCACCACGGCGTCACCGGGGTTGACGATCATGCCTGCGCACACCACGGGGATGTTGACCGAGCCGAGGGTCGCCTTGATGGTGCCCTTGCTGCTGATGGCCTTGCTCCACACAGGGAAGCCCATCTCCGTCAGCGTCTTCACGTCGCGCACACCGGCGTCGATGATCAGCGCGCGGGCGCCCCGCGCCGTGAAGCTCGTGGCCAGCAGATCGCCAAAGTAGCCATCGGTGCATTCGGCGGTAATGGCGGCCACGACGATGTCACCGGGCTGGATCTGCTCGGCCACGACATGCATCATCCAGTTGTCACCGGGGTGCAGCAGCACGGTCACGGCCGTGCCGCTGACCTGGGCGCCTGCATAGATGGGCCGCATGTAGGGCTTCATCAGGCCGACACGGCCCATGGCTTCGTGGACCGTGGCTGAGCCCAGGGCTGCCAGCCCCTCGGTGGCCGCGCGGTCGGCGCGGGTGATGTTGCGGTAGACAACGCCTAGTTCGTGCATTTCTTCTCTCCTTTTCTGGTTGTTCTTGCGGCTTGTTGCATTCGTAACACCGCGCGGCAAAGCCAAGGTTGGCGTTCGACCGTTGGAGTGCCCACACTCGGCTTCGCGGCAGGCGGTGCCCGGCGGGGGCGATCTCTGCGGTGGCGAGAAGCGCAGGGGGGAGTGTCGGCGCGCGCAGCGCGCGTCGTGACATGCTCGCCGCGGCTGTTTGAGCGCAGCGCGAAGCGCGTAGCGAGTTCCGCGGCGCGACCGACTCCCGAGCATCGCAGCGGAGTTTTCGCGCAGCGAAAACCACCGCAGTGTGAGCCCCCGCCGGGCACCGCCTGCCGCGAAGCCGCGAGAGAGAAAATACAAGGCACGCTCAACGCCCCCCAGCCTTCAACCTGGCATCCAGCCGCGAAAACACCCGCCGCACATTACCCTCATAAATCTGGTGTTTGTCGTCAGCGCTCAATATCTTCGAAGCCTCGATGTACCGCTTGGTGTCGTCGTAATAGTTGCCCGTGGTCGGGTCTATCCCGCGCACCGCCCCGATCATTTCAGAAGCAAACAGGACGTTCTTGACCGGGATCACGGTATTGAGCAGATCAATGCCCGGCTGGTGGTACACGCAGGTGTCAAAGTAGATGTTGTTCAGCACATGGTCTTCCAGCAGCGGGCGCTTCATCTCCTGCGCCAGGCCACGGAAACGGCCCCAGTGGTAGGGCACCGCGCCGCCGCCGTGCGGGATCAGGAACTTGAGCGTGGGGAAATCCTTGAACAGGTCGCCCTGGATGCACTGCATGAAGGCCGTGGTGTCGGCGTTCAGGTAATGCGCGCCGGTGGTGTGAAAGCACGCATTGCAGCTGGTGGACACATGGATCATGGCCGGCAGGTCGTACTCCACCATTTTTTCGTAGATGGGGTACCAGTGCCTGTCGGTCAGCGGCGGGCTGGTCCAGTGGCCGCCTGAGGGATCGGGGTTCAGGTTGATGCCGACGGCGCCATATTCCTTGACGCACTTTTCCAGCTCGGGGATGCAGGTGGCCGGGTCCACGCCCGGGCTTTGCGGCAGCATGGCCACAGGCACAAAATTGTCGGGGAACAGGGTGGACACCCGGTAGCACAGCTCGTTGCAGATGGCCGCCCAGGTGCTGGAAACGTTGAAGTCCCCAATGTGGTGGGCCATGAAGCTGGCACGCGGGCTGAACAGCGTGATGTCGCTGCCGCGCTCTTTCATGAGCTTGAGCTGGTTGGTCGCTATGCTCTCGCGCAGCTCGTCGTCGCTGATCTTCAGGTCGGCGGCTTTGGGCATGACCGACGCGTCCTTGATGCCTGCGATCTGTGCGTTGCGCCAGGTCTCCAATGCCTTGGGCGCGGTGGTGTAGTGGCCGTGGCAGTCGATGATGAGTGACATGTCTTCCTCTTTCCTTCCTTGATTCTGTTCAGGCGGGCTCCATGCCCTGGCGCCTCTTGGCGGCGGCAGCCGCCGGCGCGGCCATGAAGGCCAGCATCGCACGGGCCTGGTCGGCCTGCTGTGCTGTGGCGGCGATACCCCCCGAGAACGTCGTGATGATCTGGATGGCCGCCGGCAGGGCACCTACGATGGTGATGCCGTCCACATGGATCAGCTCGCTGAGCTGCTGAAAGCCCAACGCCACCTCGCCACGCGCCACCAGCGAGCCCACCGGCACGCCCGGCGGCGCCTGCACCATGCGCGGCCTGATCTGGTCTGCGATGCCCCAGCACTCAAACAGCGCGGCCAGCGCCACGCCGCTGGGCCCGGTGGAATAGCTGATGCTGGGGGCAGCCAGCACGGCAGCGCGCAGGGCGTCTTCGCTGCCGATGTCGGGCAGTGCATCGCCCGCCTTCACCGCCACGGCCACGCCCGAGCGCACCAGGTCCACCCGGCTGCGCGGCTGCACATGCCCCGCAGCGGCCAGCTTGTCGATCGCATCCGACGCCAGGATCACCACGTCAAACGCCTCGCCCGCCTGCACCCGCTTGGCCGCGTCCACGCCGCCGACAGATTCGATTTCAGCGCGCACGCCGGTCTGCTGCTCAAATGCCGCCGCCAGCTCCGCCAGCACCTGGCGCGTTGCCATGGACGAGATACCCTTGATCACATTGCTCATGCGCTGATTGTGGGCAGCACCACCGCATGGTGGAAGCCATGCCCCCCACTACCAGCTATAGCACTTCGGCATAATTGCTACCAAGTTATTCAAACCTTTGGCAACCCGGCATGGACCTCAAGCAGCTCGAATACTTTGTGCGCGTGGCCGAACTGGGCAGCTTCACGCGCGCGGCCATCGCGCTGGACGTGGCCCAGCCCGCCCTGAGCCGCCAGGTGCGCCTGCTGGAGGTGGAGCTGCGCCAGAACCTGCTGGCGCGCAACGGCCGCGGCGCCACACCCACCGAGGCCGGCAAGCTGCTGCTGGAGCATGGCCGCGGCATCCTGCACCAGGTGGAGCGCGCGCGCGAGGAGCTGGGCCGCGTGCGCGGCGCGCTGGCCGGGCGTGTGGCCATCGGCCTGCCGCCCAGCGTGGCCAAGGTGCTGGCCGTGCCGCTTATCCGCGAATTCCGCCGCCGCATGCCCGAGGCCACGCTGTCCATCAGCGAAGGCCTGTCGGTGGCCATGCAGGAGTCACTGGCCAACGGCCGGCTGGACATTGCCCTGCTGTACAACGCCGCCGCGTCCGCCGACACCGAAATCACCCCGCTGCTGGAGGAAGACCTGTTCCTGGTGGAGCGCCAGGCCAAGGGCGCGCGCGCCGCGCCCAAGGCCGTGGCGCTGAAAGACATTGCCGCGCTGCCGCTGGTGATCCCCAGCCGTCCCAACGCCATCCGCATGCTGGTGGAATCCGGCCTGGCCAACCTGGGCCTGCGCCCGCATATTGCGCTGGAGATCGACGGCGTGGCCGCCATCCTGGAACTTGTGGCCGACGGCGCGGGCAGCGCGGTGCTGTCGCGCAATGCGGTGGCCACCTCCGGGCGGCCCCAGGCCTATGCGCTGCGGCCCATCACGCCGCGCCTGCGCACCAAGCTGTCGATCGCCGTCAGCTCGCAGCGCCCCGCGACGCTGACGAAAAAAGCCATGCTGGAGCTGATCCAGCAGACGGCGCGCGAGCTGCTGGCCTGAAGGCAGCGGGGGACGGTCCTTATCGCGGTTCTCTGGCCGGCGCCTTGTCGTCCTCCCCGGCGATTGAGCTCCGGTCGAACTTCAACAACACCTGGTATTCGCGCATTCCCGACGTGGTCGTCACGGACTGCTGGTTCGGTGCATTTTTCAGAATCGGGTGGTTGTCCCGCGCCTCGATGGAGACAAACGCCTCGTTACCCTCGCGCACCACCTGGGTCACCACAAAGTCCTCGCCATGGTCCGCGCCCGGCAGCACCAGGTTGACGCGCGGCGCTGGCTGGCCAGCGGCCCGGCTGGTTTCCAGCAGTGCCTCCAGTTCGTCCGCACTGCCCAGGCCAGCCACCGTGCATTCCAGGTGGGTGTCCAGATTGCGCCCCCGGTCCTGCGTTTTGTCATCGCCAAAGGCCAGGCCCTGGCCCCAGATGAGCGGCATCTCCTGCTCAGGCCCCACCTGCAGATGAAAAGACCCCTTCCCGCCATCCAGCGCCAGCACCAGAATCAGGCCGCCGTCCAGCGACTCCACGCGATCCTCAAAGCCCGCTCCCGTCTGGAACTGCGCCAACTCAAAGCCGGCGCCTTTTTCCTTCAGCCGCAGGCTGACCCGGTCGCCGGGCTGCAGCGTCCGCGCCTCCTGCCTGGTCATCCGTGACGAGACCTGGGCCCGGTGGCCGCCCCACACGGGCTCGTACAGGTCGTTGGCCGTGGTCTCGCGAGGCTGCTTGTCATCCACCGGCGATGCATCTTCAAGCTCGTCGGGCGGCGCGACCCCGTCTCGCCGGTAGCCGCCGGTGTAGAACGGGTTCAACAGCAAGCCGGTATGGGTATCGGTCGCACTGTCGAAGTCCAGGCGCATCTTGAAAACCCCCTCACGCCGATCCAGGCAGAAGAGCAACGGCTGGCTGCTATGGGCAATGGGTTCGGCCACCAGGTCCGGGCCCAGCAGTGAGCCGGCCGTGCGGCCCAGGTCATGCAGATCCCAGTGCGCAACCAGCCACACAGACGACGGCTTGCGGCTGAAATCCAGCAGGACCGGCACGTCCTGGCTGCCCAAAAGCGCTGACCGGCTGGTTTGCCCATACTCAGGCGGCGCCGGCGCAAACAAACCCATGCGCAGCAGCAACGGCGTGCCCACAGGCATTTTGACAAGCTCGGCAGCGCTGAGCATCCGCAGTGGCGCGGTGCGCGTTTCGGCATGCACCACCACGCCGCTGTTGCGGCGCAACGTGACCCATGTGCCGCAACCCGGGGCCTTGTGCACCTGGGGCACTCCGGCGCGCTGCGCGCCGGGGCTGGTGAGGTCGCCAGCGCAATACACCACCAACCTGTCGCCGGGGCTGGGCACATAGTCATCCGAGGCACGGGCCTTGTCCATCGCTTCGTTCTGGATCACACTGCCTGCCACGACACCGCTGAAGTCCGGGCCGGTGCCAGTCAGCGAACTGACACGCACAGGTGTACCCGGCGGCAGCAGAAACACACCCGGCGAATTGATCCCGTACGCCCGCACCTGGCCGCCCGACGGTTGGAGCACTGGCCCGCGCTTCATCCTCGGCTGCGACTGCGAAAGCAGCCATGATTGGCGAAGGTGGTCACCGTCGTTGTATTCCAGCAGGATGTTCAGCACCTCCGGGACGCGCAACGCGGACGGCATGTCCACAACATCAGTGCCACCCGTACGGCGCAGCAGCGCCTCCCCCGGCTCGTCGTCATCCGGGTAGAAGTCCTTCAGGAGGCCCACGGATGTGCCCGTCTCGCACCGCCCGGAGCGGTACGTCAGTCTGATCTCGAACCATCCATCCCCGACGGGTTTGCTGGAAACATGGTGCCAGTCCCCGAAATGCTCGTGAAAGCCCTCGCCGTTGATGCGATGGATGGACCGTATCGGATGCGCGTCCAGCCCCCCGGGAAAGGTAAGGCAACCCTGATGCTTCCCTTCTTGCGCCTGCCGGTACCTCCGCGCAAGTCCAAAATTGAAGTCGGCACCGGTTGGTGCGGGCGCCAACGGATCGAAACGCCAAGGCATATGCCGGTCTATCGAATGGCGCGTGAGCAGAATTGCCGACAAATGGTCAACACCGACAAAGTGGACGGGAAGGTGATGGCAACCGTGGACAAGCGCGATCCTCTCGTTCGGGTTGCCACCCCATCCGTAATAGACAGGCAGCAGCAACCGGGTGCCGGGGGACACGCGCACGCGCGCGCCTAAACCCAAAAAATCCAGATCATGGGTTGTCAGCGCCTGCGGCACGCGCGGCAGCTTGCGGGCATGCACGGTCACACCGCTGTCACGGCGCAAGGTCAACCAGGGGTTGCCTGCGCTGTCGCGTGCCCATTCCAGCGATCCACCTGAAACCGGCTTGTCCCACTCCAGTGAATCGGGATCCCAATGGCCACGCGGGCGCACCACCAACGCATCGCTGGGCCCGGGCTGGTAGGCACTGCGCCGGGCCACAGTCACCGGACTGTCGTGCACGTAGTGACCGGCCACAACGGCCTCGTACACCACAGCGGGCCGGTCATGCGTGCTGATCCACACACTTTGCCCCGGATGCAGCAGGAACGCTTCCGGCGAGGTGATGGGATGCGCGTCCCAGACCATGGGGGACAGGGTGGACGTGGGGGTCGCGGGGGTCAGCCGAGGCGGATAGACAGCGCGGTCAGCGGGGTCATCCAGGTAGCCATGCATGACTTCAGGCACACCGGGCCAGTACAGGGCGGCTGGCATGCCGCTGTCCGTGACCAGCTTGCCCGGAGGAAGCAATCCGCTCGTGCTTTGACCACCGCCCCTGCCATCCCCGGCGCGCGGCAGCGTCGCGGGCTGTTGCCCCAGCAGCCGCAGCCCAAGGCCACTGCCTTGTGGCTGGCCGGCGCGCCGCGTGCCGGACGGGTCCACGCGCGGGCCTTTGCTGTCGGAACCGGGCGCGGACGTGGAGGTGCTGCTGACAGGTACCGTCTTGCGAAAAAGGTTAAACGGGTTGAAGCGGTCCATGGCGCCATCCTTTGGCGCCCATGCCGTGCTGGCGGCGCCAGACAGGTCGCGGCGTGACGCCTGATCCGGGCCAATCTAACGGCCGCGCCCAGGGCTGCAAACATACGGCGGTATCGGTCGGCCAGCCGCCCCGTCAGCGCGCCAGCGCCAGCAGCAACAGGTTCAGGGTGACAAACGACGCGACCGTGGTCCCCATCTGCGCCGCCGCCGCCGGGCCATCGTGGCCATGCTTTTGGGCCAGGATGGGGTAGATGCCCAGCATGGGCACGGCGGCGAACATCACCACCGCGATCTGCAGCTCACGCGCCATGGGCGGCAGCAGCCACACAAACAGCAGCACGGCCAGCGGGTGCAGCACCAGCTTGCCGGCCGCGATGGCCGTCACGTCGCGCGCCATGCCCCGCGTGGCCACGCCCACCAGCGAGCCGCCGATGACAAACAGCGACAGCGCCGCGCAGGCCATGGCCAGCAGGTCCACCGCGCGCGCCACCGGCACCGGCAGGCGCCAGCCCAGCACCGAGAAAGCAAAGCCGATGGCAATGCCCCAGATCATGGGGTTGCGCACCAGCCCGCGGGCCGACTGCGCCAGCGCCAGGCGCCAGCGGGCGGCGCGGCTGACGGCCGTCGCGCCATGGCCATCGCCCACATCGCTGTCGGCCAGCGCCAGGGCCAGCGGCAGCAGCAGGAAGTTTTCCACCACCATGGCCAGCGCGAGGCCGATGCCGGCATTGACCGGGCCGAACACCTGCGCCACCAGCGGAAAGCCGATGAAGCCGCTGTTGGAACACGACATGCCCATGCCCACGAAGGCGCTGGCCGACAGTGACTTGCCTGTCACCCGTAGCGCCCACAGCACGCCCAGCGCCATGGCCGCCAGCGAGCCCATGGCATAGGCCGCGACGAACACCGGGTTCAGCACTTCGGCGACTGAGCGTTGCGACAGCGCGTTGAACAGCAGCGCGGGCAGCGCCAGATTGATCACGAACTTGCCGAACACGCGCATGTCGGCGCGGGCAAACAGGCCGGCGCGGGTCGTCAGCCAGCCGGCGGCAATCAGCAGGTAGATGGGCCCGGTAATGGCCAGGATGTCAAACATGCGCCAGCCGGCCCGGGCCTCAGGGCTTGCGCGACGCGATGGGGGCGATCAGTGCGTCCGCATAGTCCTGCCACCGGGCGCCCTTGTCCACTTCGTCAAAAAGGCCAATGGCGGCCTGGTCGGCCACCCACTGCTGCTTGGCCGCGATGGCCGAGGTCATCAGCGGCTCGAAACCGGCCTCGCGCACCGTGTTGGCGGCTTCGCGCATCTCTTCGGCGCGGCGCTTGCCGTGCTGCACCACGCGGCTGAAGAAGTACGCGCCCTGCGCGCTCCAGTCGATGGACGGAAAGGTCTCCTGCAGCGTGGGCAGCACGTGGGCTTCCACGCCATAGGCACGCGCGGTGGCGTAGCTTTCAATCACCAGCGCTTCCAGACCCTTGATCATCACGCTGCGGCACATCTTGATGGCGCTGGCCACGCCCAGCTGGTCGCTGACCGCGCGGGCGTCCATGCCCCAGCCCGCAAGCACGCTGGCCAGTGCAGCGGCCTGCGTGCCGCCCAGCAGCATGGGCACGCGGATGCCGTACGGCGGCACCGAGGTCATCACGCCCGCCTCCACATAGCCGGCGCCCTGGGCATCGATCAGCGCCGCGGCCTGCTGCTTGGTGCCCGGCGACGCTGAATTGAGGTCCAGGAACACGGTGCCCGGGCGGATGTGCTGCGCGGCCTCGCGGGCCACGGCCAGCGTGTTGGACGCGGTCACGGCCGAGATGACGAGGTCGCATGTGGCGCACAGCGACTGCATGGAGGCGTGCGCCGTGATGCCATGGCGCGCCGCATGGTCCAGCTCGGCGCCGCGGGTGGCGTCGGCGGCAAATTTCAGGTCCCAGGCATGCACGGCGGCCACGCCCGGCTTGCCCAGCAGGCCGGTGGCGAAGGTCTTGCCCACCTCGCCATAGCCGATTAGCCCGATTCGCTCCAGCTGCATCGCGCTAGCCCACGTACTTGACCAGCCACAGCGAGATCGGCGGGAACACCAGCAGCAAGATGGTGCGCAGCACGTCGCTGACCAGGAACGGCATCACGCCCCGGTAGCTCTCGCCAATCGGCACGTCCTTGGCCATGCCGTTGACCACGTACACGTTCAGCCCCACCGGCGGCGCCAGCAGGCCAAAGCCCACGGTCATCAGCACCATGATGCCGAACCAGATCGCGACCGATTCCTTGGGCATGCCGAAGTCCAGCCCCATGATCACCGGGAAGAAGATCGGGATGGTCAGCAGGATCATGGACAGCTCATCCATCACCGCGCCCAGCACCACGTAGAACAGCAGGATGCCCGACACCACCAGCACGGGCGCCACGCCCCAGCCCTGGATCACGCTGGCCAGTTGCGCCGGCACCTGGGTCAGGGCCAGCGCCGCGTTCATCATGTCCGCGCCGATGAAGATCAGGAAGATCATGGCGCTGGCCGCCGCGGTGGCATAAAAGCAGTGCGCGATTTTCTTCAGCGTGAGCTCGCGGCGCAGCAGCGCGGCCACAAAGGTGGCCGCCGCGCCCACGCCCGCGCCTTCGGTGGGGGTGAACAGGCCGCCATAGATGCCACCGAACACGATCAGGAAAATGATGGCAATGGGCGCCACGGCCATCACGCCGGCCAGCGTCATGCGCGGGCGGTCGTCGTCATGCTCGGGGGCGTGGCCGGGGAACAGGCGCACGTACACCGCAATGGCGATCATGTAGCCGCACATCGCGATGATGCCGGGGATGGTGGCCGCCGCGAACAGCTTGGCGATGTTCTGCTCGGTCAGGATGGCGTAGATCACCAGCGGCACCGACGGCGGGATCAGAATACCCAGCGTGCCGCCTGCGGCCAGCGTACCGGTGGCCAGGCGGCCCGAGTAGCCATGGCGCTTCATCTCGGGCAGCGCCACGGAGGTGATGGTCGCCGCCGTGGCGATTGACGAGCCGCAGATGGCGCCGAAGGCCGCGCTGGCCATCACCGCCGCCATGGCCAGGCCGCCGCGAAAGCGCGCCATGATCACGCTGGCAAACTGGAACAGCGCCTTGGAGATGCCGCCCTGCGTGGCAAAGTTGCCCATCAGGATGAACAGCGGGATCACCGACAGGTCGTAGCTGGCAAAGCGCGCGTAGGCCAGGCCATTGAGGTTGTTCAGGAACGGCGCCAGGCCCACCTGGTACAGGTAGCCGAACACCCCGGCCACGAACATCGAAATGGCGATGGGCACGCGCACGGCCATCAGCACCAGCATGCAGGCAAAGATCAGGCCTGCCAATGTCAACGAGCTCATTGGCCCTTCTCCGGAAAGTCCCCGAACCCGGTCTGCACCAGGGCAATCACCGCCGTCAGCACCATGGGCGGCACCATCGCGGCATAGACGATCCATTCCGGAAAGCCCAGCATCATGGTGGTGGAATTGGAGCGAAAGGCGCTGATGCCGCCGACTGCGGTGCGCCAGGCCAGTGCCACCATGACAGCGCCCAGCAGCAGCGCGCCGAAGCGGTCCAGCAGCGCGTTCGTCCGGGCGGACGCGCGCGCGGTGAAGAAATCCACAATGATGTTTTCGCGCCGCAGCTGGCACCAGGGCAGAAACAGCGCCACGGCGGCACCGGCCGCCGCGGCGGTCAGCTCGTAGTCGCCCACCAGCGTCACGCCGATGGTGTTGCGCCCGATCAGGCTGATGCAGGTCACAAGGGTTATGGCCGTGAGGATCACGCCCGCCAGGACGGCGCAGAGCCTGGCCAGAAGGGAAAGGATTTTCAATTCATCACCACTGGAGTACTTGGGATATGGGTGAAGCCACCCACAGCGACGGCTGGCCGCTGGGGCGGATTATCGTCGCTGGATTACTTCTGGTACTTGGCGATCAGCGCACGGGCCTCGGACACCAGCTTGGCGCCGTCGATGTTCTTGCCCTTCATTTCGGCGATCCAGTCGGTCTCTACCGTGGAGGCCGTGCGGCGCCAGCGCTGCGTCTCGGCGATGTCCAGCGCCACGATGTTGTTGCCGGCCTTGACGGCGATGTCGCGCCCGGCCTTGTCGCCCTCGTCCATCGCGCGGCCGAACATGGCCGCGGTCTCGATGCCGGAATTGGCGTCGATCACCTTCTTCAGGTCGGCCGGCAGCTTGTCATAGGCGGCCTTGTTCATCGAGAAGGCAAAGGTCTGGGTATACAGGCCTTCCTTGCCGGCAAAGGTGGTGTGGTTCTTGACCAGCTCGGTCACCTTGAGCGACGGCGTCACTTCCCAGGGGATGGTGGTGCCCTCGATCACGCCCTTGGACAGCGCGTCGGTCACGGCCGGCACGGGCATGCCCACGGGCGTGGCGCCCAGCTTGGTCAGCATGTTGCTGATCACGCGCGAGCCGCCACGGA
>JBEIPU010000117.1:0-13082 GCA_040376925.1 Caenimonas sp.
CCAGCGCATCATCAGTTTCCTGAAATCGCGCGGCATCGGTGTGCTGATCACCGACCACAACGTGCGCGAAACACTGGGCATCTGCGACCATGCCTACATCATCAGCGACGGCCATGTGCTGGCCCAGGGCACGCCATCGGAGATCGTGAACAACGCCGACGTACGACGCGTGTACCTCGGCGAGCACTTCAGAATGTGACGGCTCCATGAAACAGGGCCTGTCACTACGCGTTTCGCAGCATCTGGCATTGACGCCGCAGCTGCAGCAGTCCATCCGCCTGCTGCAGCTGTCCACCCTGGAGCTGAGCCAGGAAGTCGAGCAGATGCTGGACGACAACCCCTTTCTGGAGCTGAGCGCCGACGAAGCCCCGCGCGAGGAATTCGGCCTGGCCCAGGCCGACGCGCCGGTGCGCGACGACGACCGCGAGGCCGAGTTTGTGGCCGAGCCCATGGCCGCACTGGCGCCGGCCGAAAGCACCACCACACCAGAGCCCGAGGCGCCCGCCAGCTCTGAAGCCGACGAGCCCACCTGGGACGGCGACGGCAGTACCGAGATGGTGCCCGACGACGGCGAGTGGGGCGGCGACGCCCCCGCGCGCAAGAACAACCTGGGCGACGACGGCGAAATGGACGCGACGGAGCTGGCCCGCGGCCAGGAGTCGCTGCAGTCGCACCTGCACCGCCAGGCCCTGTCGCTGCGGCTGTCGGCCGAAGACAGCGCCGCTTTACGGTTCCTGATCGAATCCCTCAACGACGACGGCTACCTGGAAGACTCGCTCGAAGAGCTGGCCATCGGTCTGGCCGGCCGCGACGAAGAGCAGCTGGACGAACTGGTGCACCGCTTCACCGTGGCACTGCGCCTGCTGCACCACCTGGAGCCCGCCGGTGTGGGCGCGCGCACGCTGGGTGAATGCCTGACGCTGCAGCTGCGCGCCCTGCAGGCCGGCGGTGATGCGCCACCGGCCTGCGCCACGGCGCTGCGCCTGTGCGCCCAGCCCATGGAGCTGCTGGCGCGGCGCGACGTGAAGCGCCTGGCCCAGGCCTGCGGCGACAGCGAGGCCGACGTCAAGGCGGCCATCGCGCTGATCACTCGGCTGGAGCCCAAGCCGGGCCGGCGCTTTGTGGATGTGGAGCGCAACATCGTCGTGCCTGACGTGATCGTCACGCGCATCGGCCGCAGCGCGCAGCCGAAGTTCCGTGTGCAGCTCAACAGCGACGTGATGCCGCGCCTGCGCGTGCACGACATCTATGCCGGCGCGCTCAAGGCCCACAAGGGTGAAGGCCACCAGGCGCTGCAGCAGCGCCTGCAGGAGGCACGCTGGTTCATCAAGAACATCCAGCAGCGCTTTGACACCATCCTGCGCGTGAGCAACGCCATCGTGGAGCGCCAGAAAAACTTCTTCGTGCATGGCGAGCTGGCCATGCGCCCGCTGGTGCTGCGCGAAATCGCCGACGAGCTGGGCCTGCACGAATCCACCATCAGCCGAGTGACCACGGCCAAGTACATGGCCACGCCCTACGGCACCTTCGAGCTGAAATACTTCTTTGGCTCGGCGCTGGGCACCGAGACGGGTGGCAATGCGTCCAGCACCGCGGTGCGCGCGCTGATCAAGCAGTTTGTGTCCAGCGAGAGCGCCAAGAAGCCGCTCTCGGACAACCAGATATCCGAAATGCTCAAGGAACAGGGCATTGAATGCGCGCGCCGCACCGTGGCCAAGTACCGCGAGGCCCTGCGCATCGCGCCGGCCAACCTGCGCCGCGCGCTGTAACACCTTCCAACGGAGACATCCCATGAAAAAGAACATCGGCATGGTGGGCATCGGCATGATGGGCCACGGCATCGCATCCAACATCCTCAAGCACGGCCACGCGCTGACGGTGCTGGAGCACGCGGGCAACCAGCCGCTGGATGCGCTCAAGGCAGCCGGCGCGCGCAGCGTGGCGCGCGCGGCCGACGTGGCCGCGCAATCCGATGTGGTGATCCTGGTGCTGACCGGATCGCCGCAGGTGGAAGCGGTGCTGACCGGCGAAGGCGGCGTGCTGGCGGGCCTGCGCCCCGGCACGGTGGTGATGGATTGCTCGACCGCGCTGCCGTCGTCCACCGTGCGCATGGCGCAAGCCGTGGCGCAAGCCGGTGGCCGTTTCCTGGACACGCCCATGACACGCACACCCAAGGAGGCCGCCGAAGGCCGCCTGAACCTGCTGGTGGGCGGCGACGCCGCCCTGCTGGACGAATGCCGCCCCCTCCTGCAGTGCTTTGCAGAAAACATCTTCCATGCCGGCCCGGTCGGCGCGGGGCACAGCATGAAGCTGCTGCACAACTTCGTGTCGCTGGGCACGGTGGCCCTGATTGCCGAGGCCGCGGCCTGCTCGGCGCAGCACGGCGTGCCGCCCGAAGCCTTTGTGGACATTTTGGCCAAGGGCGGCGGCGGTGGCGTGGCGCTGGAGCGCCTGCGCCCCTACCTGCTGTCGGGCGACACGTCCAGCCTGCGCTTTTCTGTGGCCAACGCGTGCAAGGACCTGGGCTACTACAACACCATGGCCGGCGACGCGGATTCGACGCGCGCCATTGCCGCCGCTGTGCTGGCCACGCTGGAGGGTGCACGCCAGGCGGCGCCCGAGGCGCTGGTGCCCGAGCTGGCCACGCTGCTGGCCCGCAGTTAAGGACCGGATGAACCAGCTCCAACTCTTCCTGCCCTGCGCCGCCGGCGTCGAAGGCCTGCTGGCCGACGAGGTGCATGGCATCACCGGCCTGGCGGGCAACGACCTGCTGACCGGGCGCGGCGGCGTGCTGCTGCGCTCGTCGTGGCGCGATGCCTTGCGGCTCAATTTGCACAGCCGGTTGTCGCAGCGCGTGCTGGTGCAGCTGTCGCACACGCCGTACCGCAGTGAAAACGATCTGTACGAAGCCGCCAGCGCCGTCGCGTGGGAGATCTGGTTCACCACGCGCCAGACCTTCAAGATCGAAGTGACGGCCCAGCACAGCCCGCTCAAAAGCCTGAACTTCGCCGCGCTCAAGGTCAAGGACGCGGTGGCCGACCGCTTTCGCCACAAGGGCGGCGAGCGCCCCAATGTGGAAACGCGCTGGCCTGACGTGCGCATCCATGTGCACCTGACCACCGACGAAGCCACGCTGTACATCGACACATCGGGTGAGCCGCTGTTCAAGCGTGGCTGGCGCGAAGACAAGGGCGACGCCCCGCTGAAGGAAACCCTGGCCGCGGCCATGATTGCCGCCAGCGGCTGGCACGAACAATGTGTCGACGGCGTGCCCCTGTACGACCCGTGCTGCGGCAGCGGCACCATCGCGATCGAGGCCGCGCAGATCGCCTGCAACATTGCGCCGGGCTCGCTGCGCCGGTTTGCGTTTGAAAAAATGCTGCCTTTCCAGGACCATGTGTGGGCCGCGCTGAAGGGCGAGGCCCAGGCCGCGCAGCATGCACCCACCGCACCGGTGTTCGGCAGCGACGTGGCCTTTCGCATGGTGGACTTTGCCCAGCGCAACGCGCAGCGCGCGGGCGTGGGCGAAGCGGTGCAACTGCGCGGCGGCGACGCGCTGCAGCGCATGCCGCCGTGTGACACGCCGGGCGTGATGCTGCTGAACCCACCGTATGGAGAGCGCATCGAGGCTGCCGGTGTGGCCGGTGCACAAAGCCAGGGCCGCTTCGGCGCCCGCGAAAGCGCGCAGACCGAAGACGGCGGCGAATTCTTCAGCCAGCTGGCCACGCACTGGAAGAAAAACTACCCCGGCTGGACCGCCTGGCTGCTCACGCCCGACCTCAAGCTGCCCAGCAAGATGCGGCTGAAGGAATCGCGCCGCGTGCCGATGTGGAACGGTCCGATTGAATGCCGGCTGTTCCGCTTTGACATGATCAAGGGGTCTGCGCGTGACAAGCCCGCTGCCGCAGACGCTCGTACTTGATACGAACATCGTGCTGGACGCGTTTGTGTTCAGCGACGCTGCGGCGCTGCCGGTGCGTGATGGTCTGATGGCGGGGGCTCTGGCCTGGATCGCCACGCAGCCAATGCGCGACGAACTGCAGCGCGTGCTGGCCTATCCGCAGATCGTGCCGCGCCTGGTGTTCTACGGGCTCAGTGCACAAGACGTGCTGGCGCAATTCGACCGCCACGTCCGCATTGTCGATGCCGCGCCCAAGGCCGACATCACCTGCAAGGACCCCGACGACCAGAAGTTCATTGATCTGGCCGTCACTCATCGCGCGTTGGTGCTAAGCAAGGACGCCGCCGTGCTCAGCATGGCCCGGCGGCTGCAGGCGCGCGGCGCGGCTGCGCGCACCACGCTCGCGCTGCCCGCTACATCACAAGCTTGAAGCTGTCGGCCCGCGCCTTGGGCCAGTAGAGCTTGAACACGTTGTGCAGGCTGCTGATGTCGCGGTCCAGCAGCGCGCCGGGCCGCACTTGCGGTAGCAGGTTGGCCAGCAGGCGCACCTCGGTATCGTCCAGGCGGCGCACGATGTGGTGGGCCGTGATGTCGTTGGGGTGGTTCAGGCCGGCGGCCTGCACCAGCTCTTTCAGAGCATGCAGGGTGTTGCGGTGGTACTGGTACACGCGCTCGGCCTTGTCGGGCACCACCAGCGCCTGCTGGCGCAGCGCGTCCTGCGTGGTCACGCCGGTAGGGCAGTGGCCCGTGTGGCAGGCCTGCGCCTGGATGCAGCCCAAGGCGAACATGAAGCCGCGCCCCGCGTTGGACCAGTCGGCGCCCAGCGCCATCATGCGGGCGATGTCAAACGCCGTGATCACCTTGCCCGCGCAGCCCAGCTTGACCTGCTCGCGCAGGCCCACGCCCTTGAGCGTGTTGTGCACCAGCAGCAGGCCCTCCTGCAGCGGCGCGCCCACATGGTCGCTGAACTCCAGCGGTGCGGCGCCCGTGCCGCCTTCGGCCCCGTCCACCACGATGAAGTCGGGCGTGATGCCCGTTTGCTGCATGGCCTTGACGATGCCAAACCATTCCCACGGGTGGCCGATGCACAGCTTGAACCCCGTGGGCTTGCCGCCGCTCAGGGTGCGCAGCCGCTCGATGAAATGCATCATTTCCAGCGGCGTGCCGAACGCGCTGTGCGATGACGGCGACACGCAGTCCACCCCCACCGGCACGCCGCGCGCGAGCGCGATCTCTGGTGTGACCTTGGGGCCGGGCAGGATGCCGCCGTGCCCCGGCTTGGCGCCCTGGCTCAGCTTGAGCTCGATCATCTTCACCTGCGCATCGGCGGCATTGGCGACAAAGCGTTCTTCGCTGAAGCTGCCGTCGTCGTTGCGGCAGCCAAAGTAGCCCGAGCCGATCTCCCAGATCAAGTCGCCGCCATGCACGCGGTGGTGTTGCGAGATGGAGCCTTCGCCCGTGTCGTGCACAAAGCCGCCGCGTTTCGCGCCGGCGTTCAGCGCCAGGATGGCGTTGGCCGACAGCGCGCCAAAGCTCATGGCCGAGATGTTGAACACGCTGCAGCTGTACGGCTGTGCGCGGCCCGCGCCAATGGTCACGCGAAAGTCGTGCGACGCCAGCCGCGTGGGCTGCATGGAATGGTTGACCCATTCATAGCCCTGGGCGCCCACGTCCAGCTGCGTGCCAAAGGGGCGGTTGTCGGGCTCGCCCTTGGAGCGCTGGTACACCAGCGAGCGTTGCGCGCGCGAAAACGGCGCGGCCTCGCGGTCGCTTTCAATGAAGTACTGCCGCATCTCGGGGCGGATGTATTCCAGCGCAAAGCGCAGGTGGCCGATGACCGGGTAGTTGCGCAGGATGGCGTGGCGCGACTGGCGCAAGTCGTACACGCCCACGGCCAGCAGCCCGGCACAGCACAGCAGCGCGATCCAGCCCACGCCAAACACGACCAGGCTGAACAGGCTCAGCAGCAGGCCAAAAGCGCACAGCCCCAGGACGGTATAGCGCACGGGGTAGTGGTTGTTGAGCTGATTGAGCATGGCGCCTTACCGGAAGAAGCCGGCCAACGCCTGCGCCGTCTGCGCGTGCAGCTCTTCAGGGATGAAATGCCCGGCGGGCACGGCCTGGCCCGTCACATGACCGGCGCATTGCGCCTGCCAGAGTTCCAGCGGCTTGAACAGCTTGTTGACCACGCCGCGCTCGCCCCACAGCACGTGGATGTCGCAGGCCACCTTGTCGCCGCGGGCGCGGCCTTCGCGGTCGTGGTCCAGGTCGACGCCCGCGCTGGCGCGGTAGTCTTCGCAGGCGGTGTGGATGGCTTCGTCGCGGCAAAAGCACCGCTCGTACTCGGCCAGCGCCTGCGGCTCGATGTAGTTCAGCCCCGCGCTGCCCCAGCCGCCCAGCTTGGCGTGCAGGTACTGGCGCGCGCTGGGGCCGATCATCATTTCGGGCAGGGGGCTGGGCTGGATCAGGTGGAACCAGTGATAGTAGTAGCTTGCAAACTGGAGGTTGGTCGCGTTGTACATGTCCAGCGTGGGCGCGATGTCGATCACGCACAGCTTCTTCACCCGCGCCGCATGGTCCAGCGCCAGCCGGTGCGCCACGCGGCCGCCACGGTCGTGGCCGCACAGGTAAAAGCTGTCAATGCCCAAGGCAGTCATCACGTCCACCGCGTCCTGCGCCATCGCGCGCTTGCTGTAGTTGCTGTGGTCAGGCAGGCCTGGCGCGTGGGATGAATCGCCGTAGCCGCGCAGGTCGGGCATGACGATGAAAAAATCCTTTTGCAGCTGCTGCGCCACCCGGTGCCACAGCACATGCGTCTGCGGAAAGCCGTGCAACAGCGCCAGCGCGGGTTTGCTGCGGTCGCCGCCAAAGCGGGCGAACGCCGTGGACTCCTTCAGCGCAAAGCTGCGCGACTCAAAGCCGTCAAACCACGCCATCACCGCCCCCGGCCTGCGTTGAACTTCGCGAGGTTGGCCGTGGCGGTGGCGCGCACCTTGTTGCGCAGCAGCGGCGTCCAGCCCAGCAGCAGGCCCGGCGTGCCCAGCGCCTGGCGCGACCAGGCCCAGAAGTCAAAGCGGTCCCGGTGTGTGGCAATCAGCCCCTGCGGGTTGAAGGTAAACGTGGCGTCGATGCGGTTGAGCACCATCCGCCCCGTGGCGCTGAAGCGGTAGTGCGCGTCCCAGTGGGCGTGGCCGGTGGTGGCGTCGGCCTCGATGCCGCTGTACTCCAGCTTCCAGTCGGGCAGCCCCTTGGCGCGCGTGGCCTCACACAGCATGCACCACATGCCCATGGTGGCCTCCTTGCCGCGCAGCGAGAAAACCTCGTCGTCAAACGCCACGTCGGGGGCGTAGCACTGGGCCATGGTGTCTGGGTCCAGCCGCGCAAAGGCCGTGTAGAACTTGCTGATGGTGTCTGCGTTCGGGTGCATGGGGGCCTTTCAAAGCGCCTTGGGGATAGCTTGCGCGAGGAAATCGTACACCGCCCGGATGCGCCGGCTGGTGCGGATCTCGCGATGCACCGTGAGCCACACGGGCAGCGGCGGGATCTTGAGCATGGGCAGCAGCGGCACGATGGCGCTGTCGGTGCGGATCAAATAGTCGGCCATGAAGCCCACGCCCAGGCCGTTGCGCACGGCCTGCCAGGACGCGATCAGGTCGTCGGTGCGAAACGCGAAATGCTCGCGCGTGACCGGATAGCCCATGGCCGCGAAGCCCTTGAGGATGTCTTCATTGCGGTCGGCGCCCACCAGCTCGTGCGAGAGCAGGTCGGTGGGCTGGCGCGGCAGGCCGCGGCGGCGCAGGTAGTCCTGGTGCGCGCACGCGCTCAATGACACCTTGCCCACGCGTTTGGCCACCAGCGTGGCCTGGTCGGGCTGCACCATGCGCACGGCAATGTCGGCCTCGCGCCGCAGCAGGTTGCTGACGGCATTGCTGGCCACCAGCGCCACCTGTACTTGTGGCAGGGCCAGCCGCATCTGGGCCAGCAGCGGCGGCAGCAGGTAGCAGGCCACGGGCTGGCTGGCCGTGATGCGCACCGTGCCACCCACGGCACCGCCCGCATCGTCGGCGCCCGACGCTCTGCGTGCCAGCTGGTGCGCCCCGGCCTCCATGGCGCGGGCTGCATCGGCCAGGCGCAAGGCGGTCTCGGTGGGCAGCAGGCCACGGCCGGTGCGCTCGAACAGCACCACACCCAGCTGGCTTTCCAGCTCGGCAATGTGGCGGCCGATGGTGGGCTGGCTGGCGTGGATGACCTTGGCCGCGCCCAGCAGGCTGCCCTGCTCCAGCGCAGCCAGGAAGGAGCGCACCAGCGTCCAGTCAAAGCTGCTATTCATTTTTGAAACTCAGGTATGAACCGATAGGCAATTGTGTAGTGGGCCCGCAGTTTCCACAATCACCCTCATCGCCACCCCAACCGGAACCCCGCATGACCACTACCTCCACCGTCCTTATTCTTGGCGCCCGCGGCCGCTTCGGCCAGGCCGCCGCCCGTGCCTTTGCCCGCGCCGGCTGGCAGGTGCTGGGCCAGGTGCGCCCCGGCGCGCAGGGCCCAGCGATTGCGGGCGCGCATTGGCTGGCGCTGGAGCCGTCCGACACGGCGGCCCTGGCCAACGCCGGGCGGGCCGCCGCTGTGGTGGTGAACGGCCTGAACCCCGTGTACACCCACAAGGCCTGGCGCGCTGAAGCACCGGCGCTGCTGGAATCAGCCATCCGCATCAGCCAGGTGCTGGGCGCCACGCTGATGGTGCCGGGCAATGTGTACAACTTTGGCGAGGCCATGCCTGCGCTGCTGCGCGAAGACACGGCGCAGGCGGCCACTGGCGTCAAGGGCCGCATCCGCATTGCCATGGAGCAGCGGCTGCAGGCCGCCACGCAAGACGGCAGCTTGCGTGCCGTGGTCATCCGCGCGGGCGACTTCTTTGGCAGCGGCACCGGAGCGTGGCTGGACCAGGCCGTGGCCAAGGACCTGGCGCGCGGCCGCGTCACCTGGCCCGGCCCGCTGGACGTGGCCACGCCCTGGGCCTACCTGCCTGACCTGGCGCGCAGCTTTGTGAAGGTGGCGCAGCAGCGCAGCCGGCTGGATGCATTTGCACAGCTGCACTTTGCCGGCCACACCGTGACGGGTCAGCAGTGGGTGGACGCGTTGACCAGCGTGGCCTGGGAGCAGGGCTGGCTTGCCGCAGATGGCGCACTGCGCGTGAGCCGCATGCCCTGGCCGCTGCTGCGCGTGGCGGGGCTGTTTCTGCCCACCCTGGCCGCGCTGGCCGAGATGCGCTACCTGTGGCGCACGCCGCACCAGCTGCACAACCACACGTTGTGCGCCTTGATCGGTGACGAGCCGCGCACGCCGTTTGATGACGCGGTGCGCCGGTCGCTGCACGACCTGGGCCTGCTGTCCCGCCCGGCGCGGGGGACGCCATTGGCGGCCTGATCCGCTGCTTTGTCGCTCCGCCCTCGCCAACCCCTTGAAGGAGAACCCCATGGACCGTCGCAACTTCATCCGCTTGGCCGGTGGTGGCGTGATTGCCGCTGCTGCCGCCGCCCCCATCGCCGGCTGCTCGATCAGCAGCGCCTACCCGGCCGCCGCCGTGGAGGCCTGGAACGGCCCGGGCACTGAAAAAGACCCGCGCAAGCGCGCCGTGGCCTATGCCATCACCGCGCCCAACCCGCACAACCTGCAGCCCTGGGTGGTGGACCTGCGCGAGCCGAATGTCATCACGCTGTACACCGACCGCGAGCGCGTGCTGCCGCACACCGACCCGTTTGGCCGCCAGATCCTGATCGGCCACGGCGCCTTCCTGGAGCTGCTGGTGATCGCGCTGGCCGAGCAGGGCCTGGCCGCCAACGTGGCGCTGTGGCCGCAAGGCGAGCTGGGCGCCAACCTGAAGGAATGGGGCCGCAGGCCCATTGCCCGCATCACCGTCCAGCCCGGCGCCGCGCGTGACCCGCTGTTTGCCCACATCCTGAACCGCCACACCCCCAAGAGCGACTTTGACACCACCCGGGCGGTCTCGGTCGACACCCTGCGCGCGCTGACGGCGGGGGCCGGCCGCGATGGCATCCAGGCCGGCGGCACGGTGGACGGCGCGGCCCTGGGCCCGCTGCGCGAGCTGTGCTGGCAGTCTGCCAGGGTAGAGCTGCTGACGCCGCGCACCGTGATGGAAAGCGTGCACCTCACGCGCGTAGGCCCCGGTGAAATACTGAAGCACCGCGACGGCATCAGCCTGAACAGCCCGTTCCTGCGCGCGGTGGACGCGGTGGGCATGTTTGACCGCAAGAACCCGCCCGCCGAAGGCAGCGAGGCCTACAAAACCATGATGACCCGCTTTGAAGGCCACAGCCGAACCGCCATGGGCTTTGTATGGCTGGCCGGCCGCAACCGCCGTGCCGACCAGGTCAACGCCGGCCGCGCCTATGTGCGCCTGCACCTGCAGGCCACCGCGCTGGGTGTGGGCATGCACCCGATGAGCCAGGCGCTGCAGGAGTTTGCAGAAATGGCGCCGCACTACGACCGCGCCCACCAGCTGATGTTGGGCCGCCCCGCGCCCAAGACCGCGGACGAGCCGACGGTGCAGATGTTCTGCCGGCTGGGCTACACGGCAACGCCCGCGCCGGCCACGCCGCGCAGGCCGCTGGCTGCGTTTGTGGTGTAGTAGGATTGAATCCTATTTACTCTTGGTGGAGGCAAATCATGCGGACAACCCAGCAATTCAGCATCACGTTACCCAACGAGATGGCCGATGCTGTGAAAGCCAAGGTCCTTGCCGGCGAGTACGCCACCGAGAGCGAGGTGATTCGCGACGGCCTGCGCGCCCTTTGGGCGCGGGACCGTGCGGTCGAGAACTGGTTGAGCCAGCAAGTCGGACCGGCCTTTGACGCCTTGAAAGCCAATCCGGCGCGCGGTGTCGCCGTTGCGCAGGTGCGAAAGAGACTTGCAGCCGAGCATGTGAAGGCGCGATGACCCATCTTGTCGTCTTTTCGCCCGAGGCCGAACAGCAGCTTGTGGCTCTGTATCACTACATCGCGGCCGCAAGCTCGCCAGACAGGGCGATGCGTTACACGGAAGCCATCATCGGTTGCTGCGAGAGCCTGCAGACTTTCCCCCATCGCGGCACCAAGAGGGACGACGTGCGACCGGGCCTGCGCATCACCAATTACAAGAAGCGCACCGTGATCGCCTTCACCGTGGATCCAGACCAGGTGTCCATCATTGGCGTGTTTTACGGCGGGCAGGACTACGAAGCCGTGCTTTACGAAGATCCGGAAGAAGACCAGGCGCACTGAAGCGCGTCAGACCTCAGCCCTTCGGCGCATCACCCGCTGCCTGCCTGAGCATGTCCAACAGCTTCTTCTTTTCGGCGGCTGCGGCTGCAGCGTCTTTGAGTGGCGATGCCGCAGCGGGGTCGGCGCCTGCCTTGTCCAGCGCATCTTTCAGTGCATCGGCGGGGGCACGCGGGCCGGGCGCGGGCGCAGGTTCGGGAGTCGGGGCTGCACCGGGTGGTGCTGATGGGGCAGGCGTGCCCGGTGGCGTTGCTGGTGCTGCGGGTGGCGGTGCGCCTGCGGGTGCGGCCGTGGGCTGACCCAGCGGATCGGATGATGCCGGCGGTGATACGGGCGGCGTTGCGTCGCCCGGGGCAGGTGCTGTTGCCGGTGGCGTGGTGGCAGGTGCCGGCGCTGCACCGGGTGATGTGGGCGCCGCAGGCGGTGCAGCGGGAGGCGATGACGCAGCCGGGGCTGTGTCTGCACTCGCGGGCGCGGGTGAAGGCGGCGGCGCAGACGCGGAAGGTGAGGGCGCAGGCGTGGCGTCTGCGGCAGGTGCTGCAGGTGCGCTGGCAGGCTCTGCGGCGGGTTCCGCTGCAGGGGGTGGCGATGCCGCCTCTGCAGGTGCCGGCGCACTCGGGGGTGGCGCTGGTGCTTGCCCAGGTGCAGTGGCCGGGGCCGGCGCAGTTGCTGCGCCGGGGGCGGGGGCAGGAGCGGGTGACGGGGAGGGCGTCGCCGCCTCCGCGGGGCTGCCAGCCGGCGAGGCGCTCGCCGCCGGTGCTGCCCCTGGCGCTGTGCCCGGCGCGGGCGCCGCACTCGGTGCAGGTGCCGCTCCGGGTGCCGCTGCGGGTGCGGGTGCCGGGGTCCCAGCCTCTTTCGCCTCGTCCTTCTTCGGCGGCTCGCCGCCGTTCTTCACCACTTCGGCCGCCACGATGGATTCGGCGCTGACCACATCGGCGCGCGCCGCGTTGGTCTGGCTCTGCGCCGCCTCTACCTTGGCGCGTGATGCTTCTATCGCTTCCTGGCCCTCGTCGCGTTTGGCGGTGACCTCTTCCTGCGCCTTGGCGGTCTGCGCAGCCATTTCCTTTTCTGCGGCCACCACCTGTTCGCGCAGGGCGTCGGCTTCTGCGGCCACTGCAGCCAGCTGCTCGTCCATTTCGGCCTGCACGCGCTTCGCTTCGTCGGCCGGTGGGGCGATGGCGTCTTGCGCTTGCTGCAGCAATTGCGCGAACTGGCGGTTGGCCTCGGCCAGTTGTTCGCGCTGGGCCGCGCCTGCGCTGGCGGCTTGGGCGGCCTGGGCGTTGGCGCTGTCTTGCGCAGTTTGCAGCTCGTCCTGCAGCGGGCTGTGGGCGGTGGCCAGTGCGGCCAGGCCGGCCAGCGCGGCGTTCGCGCGGTCGGCTGCGGCCTGGCCGGCGGATTCAAAGTCTTCTTTCAGTGCCGCTGCGCTGTCGGCTGCGCCTTTCACTGCGCCGCCTGCGGCCTCCAGCGCGGCTTTCACTTCGGCTTGCAGGCTGTCCAGCTGACTGGCCAGCGCGTCCACGCTGCCCTGGGCCTGCTCTGCGGCGGCCTGTATCTGGCCGACCGCCGCTTGTGCCTCTTGCGCGGCTTGTGCCAGCGGGCCCGCGGCGTCTTGCGCCTGAGCAGCGGCGCCCGCCACCTGGGCCTCGGCCTTGGCCAGCAGCTCGTCCAGCCTGGCGCGGGCGGTGGCCACCTGCGCCATGAGCTTTTCTTTCAGGTCGTCCATCAGGGCCTTGAGCTTTTGCGCGGGCTCCTTGATCTTGGCCTGCAGCTCGGCGATCTTGCTGCGCAGCAGGGCGATCTTGTCTTTCACCTGGTCCACCGGCACCTGCATCCTGGCCTGCGCGTCTTCAATGGTCTGCACCACGCGGGCTTCGGCGCTTTCCACCTGCAGGCGCACGGGCGTC
>JBEIPU010000194.1:0-5884 GCA_040376925.1 Caenimonas sp.
GTTGGGCACAGGTGCGGGTGCAGCTGCCGGGGCGGCTGCGGGTGCTGCGGGTGCTGCGGCTGCTGCTGCAGCAGGCGCGGCAGCAGGTGCGGCTGCGGCGGGGGCCGCAGCTTCAGCCGCCGGGGCGGATGCCGCCGGTGCCGGGGTTTGCGCGATCACGGCCGTGCCGCCGATCAGCAGGCCCAGGCCGAGGGCCAGGGAGGCAAGTAGTTTTTTCATGTTTGTCACTTTCTTGGGTTGCGGCTTACAGCGCTTCCTTGCCGGTTTCACCGGTGCGGATGCGAACTACTTGCTCCAGGTTGTAAACAAAAATCTTGCCGTCGCCGATCTTGCCGGTGCGGGCTGCGCCCTCAACGGCTTCGATCACGCGGTCAACCAACTCGTCGGCCACCGCCGCTTCGATCTTGACCTTGGGCAGGAAATCAACGACGTATTCCGCACCGCGATACAGCTCGGTGTGGCCCTTCTGGCGGCCGAAGCCCTTGACTTCGGTCACCGTGATGCCCTGCACGCCGATGCCCGAGAGGGCTTCGCGCACCTCGTCAAGCTTGAACGGTTTGATGATGGCCGTTACGAGTTTCATGTCTTCTCCTCTTGTAAGGACTGATTTAGAAGGCGTACTTGACGCCCAGGACCAGCGTGCTGTTGCCCAGGTTCTTGCCGCCGGGGCCGACGTAGTTGTTGTTGTCGGTGCCGATCAGGGCTGCCGTGGCGGTGAGGCCGCCGCCGAAGTCCTTGCCCAGCGTCAGCGCGTAGTCGGTGTAGGAGAACGGGTCGCTGTTCTTGACCTTCTGGTAGCCGATGTGCGGGGTCAGCGACCAGCCGTTGCCCAGGTCAAAGAAGGCGCTCAGGTCCAGGTAGTAGCTGTTCTTGCTGTTGGCAAAGCCGAACAGGTTGGTCGTGGCGTGCGAATACTTCAGCGTCACCGGGCCATAGGTGCCGGCGCCATAGACTTCCGTGGTGTTGGGGCTGACGGCCAGGCTGTGGTCGGGGTACTGGTAGGTCAGGATGCCGAAGTCATAGCCGATGGCGCCGGCCGTGCCCTTGAAGCCACCGTACAGGTCGATTTCAGCCGAGGCATTGCCGCCGCCGTCCTTGATCCACTTGATGCTGGACGCCCAGGTGCCCAGGTAAAAACCGCTGCTGTGCGCAAAGTCGATACCGCCCTGGATGGCGGGCTTCTTGCGCGACTGGCTGATGCCACGATAACGGTAGTCAGAGACCGCGCCGACGTTGAAAGACAGCGTGTAGTCGGGAGCGGGAGCGGCCGTCTGCGCGAATGCGGCGCCCGACAGGGCAAGGGCAGATACCAGCAGCGTGGACTTCAGTTTCATGGAGTTCTCCGTTTAAAAAAAGGATGAGGGACGGCAGTACTTAGCAGGGAGCGTGCCAAACTTCACATCCGCTGCATCTGGTGCATGCAGGCGTACGGGGTAACCCTATTAGCGGCAGAAAGGGGTCCCAAGAACCGCTTATGCACTGATGTGGTGCAATCTTGGTTTTCTGGCGGCACCAGATGCCGGCGCGCACCTGTTTGGGGAGGATGTTTTTCATGAGCTTGTCTTTGGTGCAAAGCCGCGCCCTGCTGGGGCTGCAAGCGGCTGCCGTCACCGTGGAGGTGCATCTGGCCAACGGCCTGCCCAGCTTCACGCTGGTGGGGCTGGCCGATGTGGAGGTAAAAGAAGCGCGCGAGCGGGTGCGCTCGGCCCTGCAGAACGCGGGGCTGGAGTTCCCATCCAACAAACGCATCACCGTCAACCTGGCGCCGGCCGACCTGCCCAAGGATTCGGGCCGGTTTGACCTGCCGATTGCGCTGGGCATCCTGGCGGCCAGCGGCCAGATCGACGCGGGCAAGCTGGCCGGCCATGAATTTGCCGGCGAGCTGTCGCTGTCGGGCGAGCTGCGGCCGGTGCGCGGCGCGCTGGCCATGAGCCTGGCGCTGCACACCCAGGGCGGCGCCGCCACCCGGCTGGTGCTGCCGGCCGCCAGCGCCGAGGAAGCCGCGCTGGTGCCTGGCGCCCAGGTCTACGGCGCGCGCCATCTGCTGGACGTGGTGCAGCAGTTCCTGCCCGAGCCGCCCGAGGGCGGGTTGTCCGATGGCTGGGCCCGCGTGACGGGCTGCCCGCCGGCGGCCGCCGGCGCTTATGCCGACCTGGCCGACGTGAAAGGCCAGGCGGGCCCGAAGCGCGCACTGGAGATTGCCGCCGCCGGCGGCCACAGCCTGCTGATGGTGGGGCCGCCCGGCGCGGGCAAGTCGATGCTGGCGCAGCGGTTTGCCGGGTTGCTGCCGCCGATGAGCGTGGACGAAGCCCTGCAAAGCGCAGCCGTGGCGTCGCTGGCGGGCAGCTTCACGCTGGCGCGCTGGGGCCTGCGGCCCACGCAGGCGCCGCACCATTCGGCCAGTTCGGTCGCGCTGGTGGGCGGTGGGTCGCCACCGCGCCCGGGTGAAATATCGCTGGCCCACCACGGCGTGCTGTTCCTGGATGAACTGCCTGAATTTCCGCGCGCCGCGCTCGAAGCGCTGCGCGAGCCGCTGGAAACAGGCCACATCACCATCTCACGCGCGGCGCGGCGGTCGGAGTTCCCCGCACGCTTCCAGCTGGTGGGCGCCATGAACCCCTGCCCCTGCGGCTGGCTGGGCTCCACGCTCAAGGCCTGCCGCTGCACGCCCGACCAGGTGGCGCGCTACCAGGGCAAGTTGAGCGGCCCGCTGCTGGACCGCATTGACCTGCATATAGAAGTAACGGCGCTGGCGCCCGACGCCCTGCTGGGCACACCGCCCGGTGAATCCACCGAAGCGATCCGCGCGCGCTGCACAGCCGCACGCGAACGCGCGCTGGCGCGCCAGGGCCAGCCCAACCAGGCCTTGCACGGCGCGGCCATCGACACCCATGCGGCGCTGCATGAGGACGCGCGCAAGTTCCTGAACACCGCTGCGGCCCGGCTGGGCTGGAGCGCACGGGCGACGCACCGCGCGCTGAAAGTGGCGCGCACGATTGCCGACCTGGCAGGGTCAGCTGATACGCAGATGGCGCATGTGGCGGAGGCGGTGCAGTACCGAAGGGCGCTGGCGGGGGCGGCAGCGGGCCACTAGCCCCACAAGGCCTGCGCTTTGTGCCAACTGACAGACGCGGGCGCCACGCCGGGATAATCCCCTGATGCCCGCCCCGCCGCCCGCGCACGCACACCACTACGAACGCGCCAGGGTCGCCTGGCTGTCCGTCACCCAGCTCATCACCTGGGGCAGCGTGTTCTACACCTTCGCGTTGCTCATGGAGCCGGTGGAGCGCGAGCTGGGCCTGTCGCGTGCGCAGTCGTCGCTCGCGTTCAGCCTGGCGCTGCTGGCCGAGGGGCTGCTGGCCTACCCGGTGGGGCGCTGGATTGACCGCGGGCATGAGCGGGCCGTGATGACGGGCGGCTCGCTGGTGGTGGCGCTGTGCCTGTTCGCGCACAGCTTCGTCACCAGCATCGCGCAGTTTTACGCGGTGTGGCTGGTGCTGGGCGCGGCGCTGTCGGCCACGCTGTACAGCCCGGTGTTTGCCGTGGTCACGCGCCGCTACCCGCATGACTTTCGCCGCGCGATCATCACGCTGACCTTCCTGGGCGGGCTGGCCAGCACGGTGTTCATCCCGCTGTCGGCCTGGCTGATCCACACCCTGGGCTGGCGCCATGCGCTGTGGGCGCTGGCGGCTATCCACCTGCTGGTGTGTGTGCCGGTGCATGCGCGCTGGCTGCGCGGTGCGCCCGCGCGGGCGCTGCCCGCCGCTGCGTCGGGCGGCAGCGCTGCAGCGCAGCCAGGCCTGGCCCACCACCTGCGCAGCACGCCGTTTTTGCTGCTGGGCGTGTTCGTGATCATCATGATGGCGATCACCGCCGCGCTGCCGGCCCACATGGTGAGCCTGCTGCGCGAAAACGGCCTGTCCGAGCTGTGGGTGGTGGCCATACCGGCCAGCATCGGCATCATCCAGGTGCTGGGGCGGCTGCTGCTGTATGTGTTTGAGTCCCGCTACGACGTGCACCTGGCCAACCGGCTCATTCCCTGCCTGATCCCGCTGGGGCTCGGGGCCCTGCTGGCCGGCGGCGGGCATGGCGTGGCAGCGCTGGTGTTTGTGGTGCTGTACGGCCTGGGCAACGGCATGCTGACCATCGTCAAGGGCACGGCCATTGCGCTGTATGTCAGCCGCGACCATGTGGCCTCGCTCAATGGCGCCCTGGGCCTGCCGCAGGCGGCGGCCCGCGCGGCGGCGCCGCTGGCGCTGGGTCTGCTGTGGAGCCCCTCGGCCGGCTACACCGTGGGGTTGTGGTGGCTGCTGGGCGCCAGCTTGGTGGCCGTAGTGGCCTTGCTGCTGGCGCAGCGCTCTTCTTCCAGGGCGCGCGCGCAGCCGGCGGCCAGCAGCAGCACGCCCGACGAGAAATAGATCCACATCAGCAGCACCACCAGCGAGCCGGCGGCGCCATAGGCCGACACCACGGCGGCGGTGGACAGGTAGGCCGCCAGCACATGGCGGCCCACGGTGAACAGCGTGGCGCCGATGCACGCGCCCATCACCAGGAAGCGCAGGCGCGGTTTGGGGCCCGCGCTCATGCGCATCAAGGCCACGAACAGCGCGGCGCAGATGGCAAAGGCCAGCACTTCATTGAGCAGCAGCAGCACCTGCTCCAGCGCCAGCAGGTTGCCGGCCCAGCCCGCCACCAGGTTCAAAAGGGTAGAGATCGCCAGCGACACCAGCAGCAGGAAACCGAACGCCAGCACATAGGCCACGCCGCGCAGGCGCAGCGACGCGCTGTACCACCAGCGCACCGCCACGGTCTGCTCGCGGCCGTGGCGCCACAGGCGTTCGATCGCCGCCTGCAGCTCGCCAAACACACCGGTGGCGCCAAACAGGAGGATCACAAAGCCCACCAGCGACGCCACCAGGCCCTGGGCCGGTTCACGCGCGCTGTCCAGCGCCTGGCGGATGACAGCTGCGCCCTGCTCGCCCACGATGGTGCCGATCTGCGTGACCAGGCCGCGCTCCAGCAGCTCGCGGTCCACCCACCAGCCCAGCAGCGCCACCAGCAGCACCAGCAGTGGCGCCAGGCTCAGGATGCCGTAGAACGACATGGCCGCGGCCATGCGCATGCCATCGGCGTCGTCCCACAGCTGCACGGCGCGCACCAGCGGTCGCAATGGTTTCAGGCGGTCCAGGAAAGCAGGCATGGCGCCCAGCGTAAAGCACCCGTGCGGCGCGGTGCATCAGCCAGGCCTGCGCCTGCGCGTAGGAGGGCGGCTACAGGTTGGGCGCCAGCAGCCGCTGCAGCTCGGCCGCCGTGGCGCCGCGGCGCGCGGCCAGGTCATGGAGCTGGTCGTCGCCGATGCGGCCCACATTGAAGTACGCGCTTTGCGGGTGGCTCAAATAAAAGCCGCTGACGCTGGCCGCGGGCGTCATGGCCAGGCTTTCGGTCAGGCCCATGCCCACCTCGTCGCACTGCAGCAGGCTGAACATGTCGCGCTTGACGCTGTGGTCCGGGCAGGCCGGGTAGCCGGGCGCGGGGCGGATGCCGCGGTACTTCTCGGCAATCATGTCTTCGTTGCTCAGCGCCTCGTTGGCCGCGTAGCCCCACAGGTCGGTGCGCACCCGGTGGTGCAGAAATTCGGCAAACGCCTCGGCCAGCCGGTCGGCCAGGGCCTTGAGCATGATGGACGAGTAGTCGTCATGGTCGTCCATGAAGTACTTGTCCTTCTTTTCGGCGCCAATGCCCGCCGTCACGGCGAACATGCCGATGTAGTCAGGCGCCACGCCACGCGGGGCGATGAAGTCGGCCAGGCAGCGGCTGGGCCGCATCCCGCCATCGACCGCCTGTTTCTCGGCCTGCTGGCGCAGGCCGTCCCAGGTCATGGCCA
>JBEIPU010000159.1:0-9416 GCA_040376925.1 Caenimonas sp.
CCGGATCGCGGCCTGCGGCGTGACGCCACAGGCCCAGAACACGGGCAGTTCATCGGGCATCACCTCTACCGCGTCGCCGTAGTCGGGTGCGGACAGGTCGGCAATGCCGATCAGTGACGGGTCGCCGATATGAACCGGCGCACCATGCACATCAGGGAAGCGGGACGTGACCTGCACCGCGCGGATCACGGCGGCTGCCTTCATGGGCCGCATGGACACCACCATGGGGCCGCTGAACACACCCGCGGGCTGGGTCGCGATGTTGGTGCGGTACATGGCCACGTTGCGGCCCTGCTGCACATGGCGCAGCGGCAGCCCGGCCTGCATCAGCGCCTGCTCGAAGCTGAACGAGCAGCCGATGACGAACGTCACCAGGTCGTTGCGCCACAGCGCGGTGATGTCGCAGGGCTCTTCCACCAGCTCGCCGTCGCGCCACACGCGGTAGCGCGGCACGTCGGTGCAGATGTTGATGTCCTGGCCCAGCGTGGGCAGCAGCGCATGGCCGGGCTCGGACACGGCCAACAGCGGGCAGGGCTTGGGGTTGCGCTGGCAGTAGCGCAGGAAATCATTGGCCTGCGCCTCGGGCAGGATCACCACATTGCCCTGCACATGCTCATCGGCCAGGCCGCTGGTGTGGTGCGTCCACACGCCCTGGCGGATCAGGGCGCGTACATGGGCCGCGTTCTGCGTGCCGTCGCGGCCAAACACCGCCTGTGCCAAATCCAGAGCTGATCCCACCGCACGTCCTTTGTTTCAAAACATGTCAATTGCATGACGATGGGCGGATTGTGGTGGGCGCCTTTGGCTTGTTCAAATTCAAAATTTTCTGCTTACGTCATCGATTTTTCCGATGAACCGTTTTGGTGCCAGACTCTGCATCGATGAAGGCGAACGCCGATTTGATGACGGTCTCCACCGCGTGCGAACTGGGGTCGGTGCGGTAGCTGGCATGGATGGGCAGCGGCTGCAGCGCGGTGTCGCAGGCCAGCTGTTTCAGGTTGGGGAATGCCAGCAACCGCTGCACCGCCCGGCGCGGCAGCGTGGCCACGCCAAAGCCGCCCTGCACCAGCTGCACCATCGCGGAAATCGACGAAATCGTGTGCACCCGTTTGGGTTCTACCCGCGCCTGGCGGAACAGGTCCACCAGCGCCACATGGGGGTGCGAGCCGCGCTGGAAGGTGAGTATTTCCTGCTCGCCCAGCTCGGCCAGGGTGTAGCGGCGCTTGCGGTGCAGCTGTGCATGGCCCATGAAGACCATCTCCATGGGCGGCAGCGCCCGGCTGCGCACGCCGTCGGCAGACGCGGGCAGCGCGGCAAACACCAGGTCCTGTGTGCCGCGCTGCACCTGCTCGACCAGGATGGGCGTGGTTTCCACCGTCAGCTCCAGCTCCAGCGCGGGGTGGTCGGCGCGCAGCTTTTCAATCCAGGGGATCAGCCACGAATGCAGCACCGATTCGATCGCGCCGATACGCATGGAGACAGCCAGCGGCGCGCCCGAACCCATCTCGGCCTTGACCTCGCGCTGCAGCTCCAGCAGGCGCTGGGCGTAGGTAAAAAAGCGCGTGCCCGCCACCGTCAGGCGAAACTGCTTGTCGCGCCGGTCCAGCAGCAGCACGCCCAGCTCTTCCTCCAGCGCGGCGATGCGGCTGGACATGGCGGATTGCGTGAGGAACAACTTCTCCGCCGCGCGGGTCACGCTCTTGAGCGAGGCAACCCAGTAAAAAGCTTCAACAAACCGCAGGTTCATGCCTGCTCCTGTGCCACCGCCGCATAGGCCTTGAGCGCGGGCAGGTCACCCAGAGAAAGCACCTCCAGCCCCGTCGCATCGCGGATCCGCTGCGCATAAGGGGGCATGTTGGTGCATTCCAGCACCACGGTGCGCAGCTGCGGCGCGCGGGCCTTCAGCGCCACGGCGGCGGCCACCACGTCGGCGCCCGCGCGCTGCAGGTCCATCTGCGCCAGATTGCCCAGTATGGCCGTGGCAAATTCGCCCTTGGGGTCCACGCCCTGCACCAGCACGTCTTTCACGCGGTCACGCGGCACGCCGGCGCTGCGCAGGTGCTCGTCGCCCAGCGCTGCGGCGCTGATGGTCAGCACCCCCACCTGCGACTGTTCCCTGAGCAGGCGCGGCAGCAGCAAGAGGCTGGACGTGACCACAGGCACCTTGCACGCGGCCTGTAGTTCTTTTTGCAACAGCACCAGGAAGCCGCAGCTGGTGGTGATGACGGCCACGCCAGAGCGCTCCAGGTTGCGCACCACCGTCACGAAGGCGGGCGTGACGCGCCCCGCGCGCAGCCCCTTGGCCGATCGCACTACCTTGTCGGGCCAGATGCCCCGCACCACGTTGAAATTGACCGGCACCGCCCAGCTGGCCGCATGGCCCACGTCGCCCGGCGGGCGGGGAAAGCGGGTGTCCAGCATGACAATGCCCAGCACCGGCTGGGGCGCCCCAGGCGCCTGCGGCACAGGCCCCGGGGGAAATACCGTAGCGGCTGGCCCGCTATTTGCATTTATGCTGCTGCTCTCGTTCATCCACACCATTGTCCCGGAGAGACCATGAAATACCAATTCGGACTGATCGCGGCCGCCATTGCTTTCAGCGGCGGCGCATTCGCGCAAACCAAGTGGGACCTGCCCGCCGCCTACCCGGCCACCAATTTCCACACCATCAACCTGACTGAATTTGCCAATGACGTGGACAAGGCCACGGGCGGCAAGCTCAAGATCACTGTGCACCCCAACGCCGCGCTGTTCAAGGCACCCGAAATCAAGCGCGCCGTGCAAGGCGGTCAGGCCCAGATCGGTGAAGTGCTGCTGGTGAACTTCCAGAACGAGTGGCAGCTCTTTGGCGCCGACGGCATCCCTTTCCTGGCCGACAGCTATGACGAAGCTGTCAAGCTGTGGAAGGCGCAAAAGCCGATCATGGACAAAAAACTCGCCGCCGACGGCCTGATGGCCCTGTACGCCGTGCCCTGGCCACCGCAAGGCATCTACGTAAAAAAGCCCATCAACAGCGCCGCCGACCTCAAGGGCGTGAAATGGCGCGCCTACAGCCCGGCCACCGCGCGCATTGCCGAGCTGGTGGGTGCCCAGCCCGTGACCGTGCAGGCCGCTGAGCTCTCGCAGGCCATGGCCACCGGCGTGATTGAAAGCTACATGTCCTCGGGCTCCACCGGCTTTGACACCAAGACCTACGAGCACATCAAGTACTGGTACGACACCCAGGCCTGGCTGCCCAAGAACGCCGTGCTGGTCAACAAAAAAGCCTTTGACGCGCTGGACAAGCCCACGCAGGATGCGCTGCTCAAGGCCGGCGCCGACGCCGAAGCGCGCGGCCTGGCCGCCAGCAAGAAGGCCAATGGCGAGACCCTTGAAAAGCTCAAGGCCGCCGGCATGAACATCCTGCCGCCGTCGGCGACACTGAAGGCCGACATGAAGAAGGTCGGCGACGTGATGCTCAAGGAATGGCTGGACAAGGCCGGCCCCGAGGGCCAGCAGCTGGTTGATGCCTTTCGCAAGTAAGCACTGATGCGCAAGTTTCTTGATGCGCTGTACCTGAGCGCCGCCGCACTGGCGGCGCTTTTCATGGTGGGCCTGCTGGTCATGGTGCTGCTGTCCATCATCAGCCGGCAGTTGCACTTCCACGTGCCGGGCACCGACGCTTACGCGGGTTACTTCATGGCCGCCAGCGGCTTTCTGGCGCTGGCGCATACGCTCAAGCGTGGCGAGCACATCCGCGTCACGCTGGTGATCAACGCATTGAAGGGCCGCTGGAAGCGCGGCCTGGAAATCTGGGCGCTGGGCGCAGCAACCCTGCTTGCCCTGCTGTTTGCCTTCTACAGCGTGCGCCTGTCCTGGCAGTCGTACAGCTTTCATGACATCTCCACGTCCAGCGACGCCACGCCGCTGTGGATACCGCAGCTCGCCATGGCGCTGGGCACCATCATCCTGGCCATTGCGTTCGTGGACGAATTCATCCTGGAGCTGCGCGGGCGGCGCGTGATGATGGAAACAGGCGAGGCCCTGCGCAATGAGTGACATCGCCATCACGGGCCTGTTGGTCCTGTCCCTGTTCCTCATCCTGGGCAGCGGTGTGTGGATCGGCCTCACGCTGTCGGGCGTGGCCTGGATCGGCATGCAGCTGTTCAGCTCGCGCCCTGCGGGCGACGCCATGGCCGTGACCATCTGGGGCTCCGCCTCCAGCTGGACGCTCACGGCGCTGCCGCTGTTTGTGTGGATGGGCGAAATCCTGTTTCGCACCCGGCTGAGCAACGACATGTTCAAGGGCCTGGCGCCCTGGATGCAAAGCCTGCCCGGGCGCCTGCTGCACACCAACGTGGCGGGTTGCACCATCTTTGCCGCGGTATCAGGCTCCAGCGCTGCCACCTGCGCCACCATCGGCAAGATGACCCTGCCCGAGCTCACCCGGCGCGGCTACCCCGAGCACATGATCGTGGGCACGCTGGCCGGTGCCAGCACGCTGGGCCTGCTGATCCCGCCGTCCATCATCATGATCGTGTACGGTGTGACGGCAGAGGTGTCGATTGCCCGGCTGTTTATCGCGGGTGTGCTGCCTGGGCTGATGCTGGCGCTGCTGTTCTCGGGCTACATCGCGGCCTGGGCGCTGGCCAATCCGGGCAAGATACCGGCCGCGGACCAGACGCTGACCTTCATGCAGAAGATGGCTGAGTCACGCAGCCTGATCCCCGTGGTGCTTTTGATCTCGGCGGTGCTGGGCTCCATCTACACCGGCATCGCCACGGCTACCGAGGCTGCTGCGGTAGGCGTGGTGGGCTCGCTCGTCATCTCGGCTGTGCAGGGCTCGCTGACCTGGCAGTCATTCAAGGACTCGCTGATGGGCGCCACGCGCCTGTACTGCATGATCGCGCTGATCCTTGCCGGGGCGGCGTTCCTGACGCTGAGCATGGGCTACATCGGGCTGCCACGTCACCTGGCCGAATGGATCGCCTCGCTGGGGCTGACGCAGGGCCAGCTGATTGCCGCGCTGGCGGTGTTCTACATCATCCTGGGCTGCTTCCTGGACGGCATCTCCATGGTGGTGCTGACCATGGGCGTGATCATGCCTACGGTGGTCAAGGCGGGCATTGACCCGATCTGGTTCGGTATCTTCATCGTGCTGGTGGTCGAGATGGCGCAGATCACCCCCCCCGTGGGCTTCAACCTGTTTGTGCTGCAGGGCATGACGGGGCGCGAGCTGACCTGGATCGCCAAGGTCACGATTCCCATGTTCCTGTTGATGTGCGTAGGCGTGCTGCTGATCTATGTCTTCCCCGGCATCGTGACCTGGTTGCCCCAGCAGATGATGAAATGATCTTGAGCGTCGTGGCCATTTGCATAGGCGCTTGCATGGGCGCGCTGGCCCGCTGGGGCTTCGCGTTGTGGCTCAATCCAGGTGCCATCTTGCCGTGGGGCACTCTGGCGGCCAACCTCATCGGGGGCTACCTGGTTGGCATCTGCGTGGCGGTGTTCCACGCCTTGCCCCAGATCGACCCGGTGTGGCGGCTGGCGCTGGTCACCGGCTTTCTGGGCGCACTGACCACGTTTTCGTCATTCAGCGCCGAAGTGGTGGGCATGCTGATGCAGCAGCGCTACCTGCTGGCTGCCGGCACGGCGTTGCTGCACTTGGCCGGTTCACTGGTACTGACCGTGGCTGGCATGCGATCCGCAGGGTACCTGATGGCACTGCGTGGAGCTTGAGTGAAGACTGTGTTGATTCTGCTGTGCCTGTGGTGCACCCAGGCCCTGGCCCAGACGCCGCCGAACTGGTTCACCGTACTGGGTGACCGGGCCGACCCCGCCCTGAACACCATCGAGGTGGACCCTGCACCGCTGGAGACCAGCGGCGCGGAACGCACCATGGGTGTACGCGTCAGCCGCTCCACCCAGCGCACCAGTTGGGACGGCGTGCCCTACCGGTCCTACTACGCCAAGGTTCTGTTCAACTGCACCGAGGGCAAGGCGTACTACCTGTCGCTGACCTTCTACCACCAGCCGCTGTGGAAAGGCCCGTCGCACAAGACATCCACCTACACACGCGACAACCCGCGTCCCATGCTGTTCCTGGATGTGGAACCCAACCCCACGCAACGCATCATCAAGGCCGCCTGCATCTAGCCGATGCGCATCAGCGCGCCGAGCGTGGCACGCTGCACACCAGGTCACCGGGGTCATTCGCCGGCACCGCCCGGTCGTTCTTGGCCTGGGCCACGTCCATGTCGCGCGGCAGGGTCACGCCGTTTTTCACGGCCAGGATTTCCGCCATGACGCTCACCGCGATCTCGGGCGGGGTCTTGCTGCCGATGTAGATGCCAATGGGCCCGCGCAGGCGCTTCAGCTCAGCTTCGGTCTGGTCAAAATGCTCGACCATGCGGGCATGGCGCGCGTCGTTGTTGCGCCGGCTGCCGATGGCGCCCACGTAGAACGCATCGGTCTTCAGTGCCTCCAGCAGCGCCAGGTCGTCCAGCTTGGGGTCGTGGGTGAGCGCCACTACGCAGCTGCGACGGTCGGGCTTGAAGGCCGTCACCACGTCGTCGGGCATGTCGGCCACCACCTTGGCACCGGGCACGCTCCAGGCACCGCGGTATTCCTCGCGCGGGTCGCATACCGTCACGGCAAAGCCGCTGAACAGCGCCATGGTGGCCAGGTATTCGGTCAGTTGCCCCGCGCCGATCAGCAGCATGCGGTACTCGGGGCCAAAGGTGTTGACCAGCGCTGTGTCAGACACCGTCAGCTCTTCAGGCGCCGACGCCTGTGCCAGCGTCACAGCGCCATCGGCCAGGCGCACGGTGCGCTGCATGAGCTGGCCGCCTTCCAGCGCCGCCACAAGCGCGGCCAGCTGACCGGCGTCGGGGTCGTATTCCAGCAGCAGCTCCAGCGTGCCGCCGCAGGGCAGGCCAAAGCGGTGGGCTTCGTCGGCCGTGATGCCGTATTTCACAAAGCCCGGCGCGCCGCTGGGGATGTGCTTGTCTTCGCCGTTGCCTGAATAGGCCTGGGTGAAGCGGTAGATCAGGTCGTCTTCGATGCAGCCGCCCGAGACCGAGCCCACGACGGCGCCTGTTTCGCTGAGCGCCATGATGGAGCCGATGGGCCGGGGCGAGCTGCCCCAGGTGCGCACCACGGTGGCCAGCAGCGCGCGCTGGCCCGCCGCGCGCCAGTCGCGCAGCGTGCGCAGCACCATGACGTCAAGGTTTTCCATGGCAGCCCGGCTCCAGGGTCAGCGCAGCAGCCAGATCGCGGCCAGCACCACCACGGCGCCGGCCACCCAGGCCCAAGTCGGGATTTTGCCGCCGCTGCCGGTACCCGCGGCCTGCGCAGGGGCAACCGGTGGCAGCGCCGCCGCAGCGGCATAAGCCCCGGGGTACTGGCGCTGCATCTCGTCGTCAAAGCGCTTGAAGAAATCTTCGGCCATGGACTTGGCCACGCCGTCAATCAGCCGCTGGCCCATCTGCGCGATCTTGCCGCCCACCGAGGCATGCACGCTGTAGCTCAACACACAGCCTTGCCCCTCTTCGGGCGGCGACAGCGTGACCTGTGAATTGCCCTTGCCGAATCCCGCCGCACCGCCCTGCCCGTCAAAGGTGATGGTGTAGCTGTTGGGCGGGTTGATGTCCGACAGGGTGATCTTGCCGTTGAACTTCGCTGACACCGGACCGATCTTGACGGCCACGCCCACGGCGTACTGGTTGTCGCCCGTGGGCTCGACCTTGTCGCAGCCGGGGATGCAGGTCTTGAGCACCTCGGGGTTGTTCAGCGCGTCCCAGGCTTGTTGCTGGGTGATGGCCAGCGCGCGGCTTCCTTGCATTTCCATGGGGTTTCCCTCGATTTTCGCGTTGTGTCAGTGTTTCATGAGTGCGGCCAGGCTGCCCGCAAGTTCCTCAAGCTTGGTGATGTTGTGGACCGCCAGCATGCCATGGGCGTGGCGGTGCAGCACAGCGGCACCGCGCGCCAGCGGCGAATAGCCGTCAAATCGCAGCAGCGGGTTGAGCCACAGCAGGCGGCGGCTGCGCCTGCGCAGCCAGGCCAGTTCGGCGTCCAGGTCGGCCGGCTCGCCGGTGTCCAGCCCGTCGCTGATCACCAGTACCAGCGTGCGCCGGCCCACCAGGCGCCTCGCATGCTGCGTGCGCAGCGTGGCCAGCGATTCACCCAGCCGCGTGCCGCCGGCAAAGTCGTCAATCAGCGCGCTGGCCGTCGCCAGCATGGCGTCGGTGTCGGCCAGGCGAAAAGCCGGCGTCAGGTCGGTCAGGTGCGTGCCAAAGGCAAGCACGTCGCGCTGCGCGCGGTGGCCGTTGGCGTTGCGCGTGGCCGCGTGCAAAAACGCCAGCAGCAGCCGCGCATAGCGCTCCATCGAGCCCGACACGTCCACCAGCACCAGCAGCGGCAAGGGCTGGCGCTGGCGCTGCAGGTGCCGCAGTTGCATGATCTCGCCGCCGGTGCGCGCGGCGCGCTGCATCACGCCAGACCAGTGCATGCGGTGCCCGCGCGTGCCGGGGCGCACCCGGCGCGACGGCACCTGTGGCAGGGGCAGTGACACATCGCGCGCCAGCCGCTCGACCAGGTGGTATTCACTGGCGCTCAGGGCGCTGAAGTCGGCATGCTTCAGGCGCTGCAGGTCGCTGGCGGTCATGGCCGCGTCGAATTCGACTTTCTGGTCTTCCTTTTTGGGCGACGCTTGCTGGCCGAAGGCCTTTTGCGGCTGCAATGCTTCGCGCACACGCGGACGGCGCTTGCTGGGTTCGGCCTTGCCTTCTGCGCTCGGCAGCAGTTGCGACAGCAGCTTGTTGGCCACCTCGGGGTTGCGGAAGTAAACGTCAAACAGCTCGCGAAACACCATGCGGTCCTGTTCACGGCTGACCATCACGGCCTCCATGGCGGCGCCCAGGTCTGGTTTGCTGTCAACGCCTATCAGCATCGCAGCCTGCTGTGCCAATGCAATGCGGGCGCTGTCCATGCGTACGCCCGCCCTGCGCAGGGCCCGGCCAAAGCCTGCGATGTTGGCGGCCAGCTTGCCGGTTCTGGAATCGCCTAGTTGCATAGGCTTGCCTGCTTTTGCGACGTTCGCGCTTCGCGGCAGGCGGTGCCCGGCGGGGGCTCACACTGTGGCGGTCTGCACTGCGTGCAGACTCCGCTGTGGTGCTCGTCGCAGGGTCGCGCCGCAGAACTCGCTACGCGCTGCGCGCTGCGCTCGAACAGCCGCGGCGAGTCAGAAACGAAGCGCGCTGCGCGCGCCGACACACACCCTTGCGCTGCTCAGCGCTCCACAGGCGCCCCCACGCCGGTGCGCGCCCAGGCGTGACTTTGCAGACGCACCGCTGGCGCGCCCCCGGTGGCGTACCCCCACCCGGCGTCGGGGGGGGGGGGGGGGGGGGGGGGGGGGGGGGGGGGGGGGGGGGGGGGCG
>JBEIPU010000185.1:0-6629 GCA_040376925.1 Caenimonas sp.
CGAGCAGGAGATGAACGGCTCGCCCGGCCTGATCTACATGGAGTCTGTGACGCAGGCCAACGGCGGCGGCCAGATCACCCTGAGCTACCAGCCCGGTACCAACCCTGACCTGGCGCAGGTGGACGTGCAAAACCGCCTGTCGCGCGCCACGCCGCGCCTGCCTGCCGCCGTGACGCAGCAGGGCGTGCGCGTGGACAAGGCGCGCTCCAACTTCCTGCTGTTCACCATCCTGTCGTCCACCGACCCGAACATGACGCCGGTGCAGCTGGGCGACTACGCCTCGCGCACCGTGCTGCCGGAGATTCAACGCATCCCCGGCGTGGGCCAGGCCCAGCTGTTCGGTACCGAGCACGCCATGCGTGTGTGGATCGACCCGGCCAAGCTGGTCGGCTTCAACCTGTCGTCGGCCGACGTCACCGCCGCCATCCGCGCGCAGAACGCCCAGGTGTCGTCCGGCTCCATCGGCGAGCTGCCCAACATCGCAGGCCAGGGCATTGCCGCCACGGTGGTGGTCACGGGCCAACTCAGCTCCATCGAGCAGTTCGGCAACATCGTGCTGCGCGCCAACACCGACGGCTCGTCGGTGCGCCTGCGCGACGTGGCCCGCATCGAGCTGGGCGCGCAGAACTACGCCACGTCCGCGCGCCTGAACGGCAAGCCGTCCACCGGCATCGGTGTGCAGCTGTCGCCCACGGGCAATGCGCTGGCCACGGCGGATGCGATCAAGAAACGCATGGGCGAGCTGTCGGCTTTCTTCCCCCAGGGCATGACCTGGGCCATTCCGTATGACAGCTCGCGCTTCATCCGCATTTCCATCAGCCAGGTGGTAGAGACACTGCTGGAAGCCGTGGCGCTGGTGTTTCTGGTGATGTTCCTGTTCCTGCAGAACTGGCGCTACACCATCATCCCCACGCTGGTCGTGCCCATTGCGCTGCTGGGCACCTTTGGCACGCTGCTGGCGTTGGGCTTCTCAATCAACGTGCTGACCATGTTCGGCATGGTGCTGGTGATCGGCATCGTGGTGGACGATGCCATCGTGGTGGTGGAAAACGTCGAACGCATCATGAGCGAAGAGGGCTTGCCCCCGCGCGAAGCCACCCGCAAGGCCATGGGCCAGATCCAGGGCGCCATCGTGGGTGTGACGGTGGTGCTGATCTCGGTGTTTGTGCCGCTGGCGTTCTTTGCGGGCTCCACCGGCAACATCTACCGGCAGTTTGCGGCCGTGATGGTGGCGTCCATCGGCTTCTCGGCCTTCATGGCGCTGTCGCTCACGCCGGCACTGTGCGCCACGCTGCTCAAGCAGATCCCCGCCGGCCTGCACCATGAAAAGAAGGGCTTCTACGGCTGGTTCAACCGCGTGTTCTCGCGCACCGCCAAGGGCTACGAGAGCATGGTCGCGCGCATCCTCAAGCGCGCGGCGCGCTACCTGGTGATTTACGCAGCCATCATCGGGGTGGTGGCGCTGGTGTACACCCGCCTGCCCACCTCGTTCCTGCCGGCCGAGGACCAGGGCAACATGCTGGTCAACGTGCAGCTGCCCCCCGGCGCCACGCAGGAACGCACCCGCGCCGTCATGGAGCAGGTGGAAGCCTGGGTGCTCAAGCAGCCCGAGGTGCAAAGCATGGTGGGCGTGCTGGGCTTCAGCTTCTCGGGCCAGGGGCAAAACGCAGCGTTGGCCTTCATCACGCTCAAGGACTGGTCCGAGCGCACCGAGGCCAGCCAGTCGGCCCAGGCGCTGGCAGGCCGCGCGTTCGGCGCGCTGTCGGGCATACGCGATGCGTTCATCTTCCCTTTGAGCCCGCCGCCCATCCCCGAGCTGGGCACGGCCTCGGGCTTTACCTTCCGCCTGCAGGACCGCGGCGGCGCGGGCCAGGCCGCGCTGACGGCTGCGCGCAACCAGCTGCTGGGCCTGGCCGGGCAGAGCAAGGTGCTGGCCCAGGTACGCCCCGACGGGCTGGAGGACGCGCCCCAGCTGCAGGTGGACATCGACCGCGACAAGGCCAGCGCCTTGGGCGTGTCGTTTGATGCGATCAACGCCACCTTGTCCACTGCGCTGGGCTCCAGCTACGTAAACGACTTCCCCAACCGCGGGCGGCTGCAGCGCGTGGTGGTGCAGGCCGATGCGCCCGCGCGCATGCAGCCGGCTGATCTGCTGCGGCTGAACGCGGTCAACAACCAGGGCCGCGCCGTGCCGCTGTCGGCGTTTGCCAGCACGCGCTGGATCACCGGGCCGATGCAGACCGTGCGCTACAACGGCTATCCGGCCATGCGCATCTCGGGTGCGCCGGCGCCTGGCTACAGCACGGGCGCGGCCATGGCCGAGATGGAGCGCCTGGCCGCCCAGCTGCCCGCGGGCTTTGGTTATGAATGGACGGGCCAGTCGCGCGAGGAAAAGCTGGCCGGCTCGCAGGCCATGATTCTTTACGGCTTTGCCATCCTGGCTGTCTTCCTGTGCCTGGCCGCGCTGTACGAGAGCTGGTCGATCCCGCTGGCGGTGATCCTGGTGGTGCCGCTGGGGGTGTTGGGCGTGCTGCTGGCCACGCTGTTCAGGGGGTATGCCAACGATGTGTATTTCCAGGTGGGGCTGATCACCATCATCGGCCTGTCGGCCAAGAACGCGATTTTGATCATCGAGTTTGCCAAGGACCTGCAGGCCCAGGGCAAGGGCGTGATCGAATCCGCGCTGGCGGCGGCCCACCTGCGCTTTCGCCCGATCGTGATGACCTCCATGGCCTTTGGCCTGGGCGTTCTGCCACTGGCCCTGGCCGGCGGCGCGGGCTCGGCCAGCCAGCGCGCCATCGGCACCGGTGTGCTGGGCGGCATGCTCACGGGCACGGCGCTGGCGGTGTTCTTTGTGCCGGTGTTTTTTGTGGTGATCCGCGGCTTCTTCAAGGACAGCGAGCGCCAGCGCCGCATCCATGCCCACGAGCTGGACCACGAGCCGCCACCCGGCGCCCGGGCGGGAGACCAGGTATGAAAGCCACCCGTACGTTGACTCCCCGCCTGAGCGTGCTGGCTGCTGCCTTGCTGCTGGCCGGCTGCTCGATGATCCCCGCCTACGAGCGGCCCGCCGCCCCGGTGGCGCCGGCCTGGGCCGGCACGCCGGGCACGGCGGCAGCCCAGCCCGCGGCCGACATCGAATGGCAAAGCTATTTCAATGACGCCCAGCTGCGCCAGCTCATCACGCTGGCACTGCAGGGCAACCGCGACCTGCGCGTGGCCGCGCTCAACATCGAGCAGGCCCGCGCGCAGTACCAGGTGCGCGGGGCAGACCGTTTCCCCACCGTCAACGCCGCCGCCACGGGCTCGCGCACGCCCAATGCGGCGGGCGGCATCACCAGCGTGTACAACGCCGGCTTCAGCATCAGCGCCTGGGAGATTGATTTTTTTGGCCGCCTGTCCAGCCTGAAAGAAGCGGCGCTGGCGCAATACCTGGCCACCGAAGAGGGCCGCAAGGCTGTGCAGATCAGCCTGGTGGCAGCCGTGGCCACGGGCTACCTGAACCTGCTGGCCGATGAAGAGCTGCTGGCCATCACGCGCCAGACGCTGGCCACGCGCGAGGAGTCCCTGCGCCTGTCCAAGCTGCGTTTTGACAACGGCGCCACGTCCGAGCTGGACTTGCGCCAGGCCCAATCCCTGACCGAAGCGGCCCGCGTGGCCCTGGCCCAGCAGCAGCGCCAGCGCGCGCTGGACGAAAACGCACTGGTACTGCTGCTGGGTCAACCGCTGCCGGCAGGCTTTGCCGTGGCCGGCACCACGGCAGCCATCGCGCTGGCCGAGCTGCCTGCAGGGCTGCCGTCCGAGCTGCTGGTGCGCCGCCCCGACATCCGCCAGGCCGAGCAGCAACTGGTGGCGGCCAATGCCAACATCGGTGCAGCCCGCGCGGCGTTCTTTCCGCGCATTGCGCTGACGGCGGGCGTGGGCACCGCCAGCAGCCAGTTGTCCAACCTGTTCAGCAGCGGCTCCTGGGGCTGGACGCTGGCGCCCCAGGCGCTGCTGCCGATCTTTGACGCCGGGCGCAACCAGGCCAACCTGGAATCGGCGACGGCGGCGCGCGGCGTGGCGCTGGCCCAGTACGAAAAGTCCATCCAGGTGGCGTTTCGCGAGGTGGCAGATGCATTGGCCGGCCGCGCCACGTTGGGCGAGCAATTGCGCGCCCAGCAGGCCCAGGCCGACGCCGAAGCCGCGCGCTTCAACCTGTCCGACCTGCGCTACCGCAACGGCGTGGCCAGCTACCTGGACCTGCTGGACGCGCAGCGCGCGCTGTTCACCGCGCGCCAGGCCGTGGTGCAGACGCGGCTGGCGCAGCTGCAAAACCAGGTGACGCTGTACAAGGCCCTGGGCGGCGGCTGGAAGGACGCGACGCCGCGCTGATGCCCCGGCCCTGCGGGTTTCCCCGCAGGCCCCCGTTATAATCGCCGGTTGATTTCAAAGCCCCGCATTTGAGGACGCCATGAGCGAAAGCACCCACGAAGAAGCCCACACCGGCCCGATCAAGAACCCCAAGCAGCTCCTGCTGGCGGTGTTTTTCTCGTTCGTCGTCCCTGTGTTCGCCATCATTGGCCTGGTGTACTACGTGGCGTCCGACGCCAAGCCGTCCACCAGCGCTGCCGCCGACGCCCTGGGCGGTGTCAGCGAAGACGACCGCGCCAAGAGCCTGGCCGCACGCATCCAGAAGGTCGGCATGGTCGAGATCCGCGACGCCAACCGCCCGCTGCAGGCCGGTGAAGCGGTCTACAAGGCCCAATGCGCGGCCTGCCACGCCGCCGGCGTGGCCAATGCCCCCAAGCTGGGTGACGCAGGTGCCTGGGGCGCCCGCATCAAGACCGGCCTGGACGCATTGGTGAACTCCGCCCTCAAGGGCAAGGGTGCCATGGGCCCCCAGGGTGGCGGTGATTTCGACGACGTGGAAATCGCCCGTGCCGTGGTTTACATGACCAACGCCGCCGGCGCCAAGTTCGCCGAGCCGCAGCGCCCCGCGGCAGCCACGGCCACTGCGGCCGCCGCGCCCGAAGCCAAGAAGTAAGTACCCGCGCGCCTTGCGCTTCCCGTCAAAAGCCGGTCACTGACCGGCTTTTTTCATGGGCGCCAGTTTCTGCGGGCTGCGCACATAACCAAAGTGCGTCGGCAAATCCGCGCTGGCCATCTCCTGGGGTGTCCACAGGCCCCGTTCGATCGCGTCGGCGGCCAGTCCCACGTCCTGGGTGTGCACCAGGCCGAAGCCGATGTCGCATTCCAGGTACAGCCGCCCATGCTCGTCCAGCACGGCGCTGCGCACGGTGGTGCTGGCGCCCGTGTGGGCGGCCACGGTGAAATCGCTGTTCACGCGCCAGACCAGCGGCGTGAGCTCCAGCTCCACATACACGCGTTGCGGCCCGTTCTGGAAGAACCAGCGCCCCTGGGCGTCGCTTTCGTAGTTGCGCTGGATGAAGTCCACCAGCTTTTCATGCCGCAGCAGCGAGCCGCGGCTGGCCGGCGTGCCGCCATCGGTGGTGGCAAACGGCCCGGCGGCCTGGGCCTTGTCGTCGCGCATGTACCAGCTGCCGCGCGCGTCCAGCCCCAGCCAGCCATAGCAGTCGGGCACGTTGGGCCATTTGGCAATGGCCTGGCGGACGATGTCATCCATGGGGGTACCTTAACGCAGCTCAGCGCAAAAAGGCGTCATAACCGGTCTTCAGGATCAGCGCCGTGACGACGACGATGAACACACCGCGCACAAACCCCGCCCCGTGCTTGAGCGCCATGTGCGTGCCCAGCACGCTGCCCAGCACGTTGGCGATGGCCAGCGCCAGCGCAAAGTGCCACCACACATGGCCCTTGATGGCAAACAGGATCAGCGCGGCCAGGTTGGTGGCGGTGTTCAGCAGCTTGGCCGACGCCGACGCATTCAGGAAGTCATAGCCCAGCAGCCGCACGAACAGGAAGACAAAAAAGCTGCCCGTGCCAGGGCCGAAAAACCCGTCATAAAAGCCGATCAGCAGGCCGATGGTGCTGGCGGCCAGCATTTCGGTGCGCCCGGCCAGGCGGGGCGCGTGGTCGCGGCCCAGTTCCTTGCGGGCCAGCGTGTACACCAGCACGGCCAGCAGGATGAAGGGCAGCACCTTGCGCAGAAACCCCGGCGAAATCACGGTCACCACCCAGGCGCCGGCAAATGAGCCGGCAAAACCGGCGGCGGCGGCGGGCAGCAGGGCGCGCCAGCGCATGTCCACGCGGCGGCTGTACTGCCAGGTGGCCATGGCCGTGCCCCAGACGGATGCGCTTTTGTTGATGCCAAAAAGCGTGGCGGGGTGGGTGTTGGGAAAGACGGCGAACAGCGCCGGCACCAGCACCAGCCCGCCTCCGCCCACGATCGAATCCACGAAACCGGCCAGCAGCGAGGCCAGCGACACAAGCATCAATTCCATAGGCGGGGATTGTCGCAGCCCAAAAAAAAGCGCCGGGGTTGCCGGCGCCTTGTGAAGAGGCATCTCGTGGGATGCCTGCAAATTTGATTCTGAATCTTGTTGGGGGGTGTCTCCTCGGTCCCTCGCCCTTACGCGCCCTTGGGCACGCTTGCGAGTGCATGGAATGTAACGAACGCACCCGCATAGTGCATTGGGGGTTTCCCGCCCTTGCTTTGGTGCACCGGC
>JBEIPU010000222.1:0-4197 GCA_040376925.1 Caenimonas sp.
AGTCGAACGCAATCAGTTTTTCCGCCGGGAAGCTGCGCAAGATGATGAAGAACATGCCCACCAGCATCAAAAACTGCCCCACCACGTAGCCGCCCAGCAACCCTTCCAGCCCGTATTCGCGCAGCAGCACCGCCAGCAGAACGGAGATGGCGTAACCCCCGCCGAACAGCACCACGATGGTCTTGTAGAACTTCAGCCCGCTCATGAAGATGGTGGCCACCCAGATGTCGCACATGGTCACAAAGCCCGCCACCATCAGCACCCGGTACAGCGCGCTTTCGTTGCGGAACTCCAGGAACGCGAGCATCACCGCCAGGGTGCCGGCGCCCAGGTTGGTCACCAGCAGCACGCCGGCAAAGTTCGGCACGATGTCCACCCCCTTGCGCGCAAACAGCTGGTCCGACACCCAGCGCGTGAAGGCCAGCTGCACCACGCCGGTCAGGATCAGCGAGCCCGCGATCAGGTACGTGACCGACACCTGGAACTGCGTGACCAGCAGGTTGGGCACCACGATGTTGACCGACAGCACGCCGATCACCACCAGCCCCACGATGGACAGCACCCACGGCCCCGAGCTGATCAGCCCCGCATAGGCATACGCGCGTACCAGCGCGAAGTAGCTTTCGCGTTGCAGCAGCTTGCGCAGCTCAAAGCCTATGCCGGCCATCAGCCCTCCAGCACCAGGTCGAGGCCGCTGTCATCGGCCGGGGGTGGCATGGCCGGGGGCGGCGTGACGCCCAGCGCCTGGTCATACACCGCGCGGTAGCGCGAGAACATCACCGGGTGGGTGTAGTAGCGCTCCACGCGCGTGATGCCGGCCTGCGCCGCCTTGTGCCAGGCCACCTCATCGCCCAGCAGGCGCATGGCGGCCTCGGCCAGCGCCTGCGGATCGGCAATGCCCACCACCTCGCCCGATGCGCCCAGGGCCTGGTCTTCTTCGTCCAGCCCATAGACCAGCTGGCGGCACGAGCCCACGTCGGTGCTCACCGTGGGCACGCCGGCCGCGTAGCCTTCCAGGATCACCAGCGGCAATGCCTCGCTGATGGAGCTGAGCACCACCAGGCCGATCTGCGGCAGCAGGTCGGTCAGCTTCTGGAAGCCCAGGAACTTCACGTTGTCCTGCAGGCCCAGGCTGGCCACCAGGTCCTTGCATTCGGCGGCGTAATCCGGGCTTTCTTCCTCGGGCCCGGCGATCCAGGCCTGCACCTCGGGCATGCGGTTGGCAATCGTGCGGGTGGCGCGGATATAGGTCTTGATGTCCTTGATCGGCACCACGCGGCCAATCAGGCACATGATGGGCGGCACCTTCTGGGGCCGCAGCGCGCGCAGGGCGCCAAAGCGCACCACGTCAATGCCGTTGGGTATGTTGCTGGTGCGCCGCGCGTCGGCGCCGTCCTGCACCTGGCGCAGGCGGTTGGCTTCGTACAGCGCAATGATCTGGTCGCTGGCGTCGTAGCACATGCGCCCCAGCGCTTCAAAGAACCTGATCCACATGGTGCGGAAATAGCCCGCATGGGTGGCGTCGCGCTGCAGCAGCGTGCGGTTGTCGGCGATCCAGCGCGCGGCATACAGGTCAATGCGCCGCTCCTTGGTGTAGATGCCGTGCTCGCTCAGGATCAGGTGGCGGTTGTAGCGGCGCTTGAGCAGCGCGCCCAGAAAGCCCGCATAGCCGGTGGACACCGAGTGGTAGCAGCGCACGGGCGGAAACTTTTCCACAATGGCCGACAGCACCCAGATCGGCGAATGCATGGTGCGCACCGTCCAGAAGTAGTCCACAAAGCTCGGGTCGGTGCAGCGCTCGCGGTACTGCTGGGTGATGTAGTTCCAGCTGGCCTCGGTGTACAGGAACTGCGAGCGGTCCATGCGGCCTTCGAGTTCGCCGGTAATCGTCTCCAGCACCTCGCCGCCGCGTTGCGCCATGTTCTGCGGGTCGCGGAAGTATTCGTGCAGCTCGCGGTTCAGATCGAACATGGCCGCGTCACCCCGTTGCGGCGTCACCGGCGGCGTGCCGCCGGTCTCGTACAGGTAGTGTTCCTCGATGTGCACCACGTTGGCGGGCAGCTGGAATTTCTTCTCGCCGTAGTCCTGCCGGCGCGAACCCAGAAAGCAGATGGCAAACGTGAGGTCCGGAAAGCCGTTGATGATCTGGTGCACCCAGCTGGACACGCCACCGGACACATAGGGGTAGGTGCCTTCGAGCAGCAGGCCCACGTCGGCGACGGGGGCGGCAACGGATGTCTTGCCCTGCTCAGACATGCAAGTCCACCCCCGACACCTGCCGGTTGCGCCAGAACGCCGCCATGCCGCGCAGCGGGTGCGGCAGCTGCGCGCTGTCGGGCATGCGGCTCATGTACTTGCGCACGCCGTCCAGGTCGCGGCGCAGCCAGGCGATCTGCGCCATCAGCGGCCAGATTTCCTGCAGCGGCATGCGCACCTTGCGCGCCAGGTCCAGCGCGCGCGCGGCGGCGGCCAGCTGGTCCAGCTCGATCAGTACGCGTGCGTACAGCTGCCACACGCTGGGCACGTACGAGTCCAGCACCAGCACGTCCTCGCACAGCTTTTGCGCCTGCTCCAGCGCAAAGCGGCGCAGGTCACCGCGCGCCAGGCCCGTGTCGGCCTGCAGCCAGTGCAGCTCGGCCAGGCGGCGCAATGCGTTGACCAGCGGCGCGCGTTCCTCTCCCTCGCGCGCCTCGGCCAGGCGCGTGCGCGCCTGCTGGATCTGGCGCGTGAGGTCTTTTTCCCAGGCGTCCACCATGCTGTAGGCCAGCAGGCGGATGTCTTCCGACGGATCGGCCAGCAGGCTTTGCAGCAGCGGCACCGCCGCCTTGGGCCGCATGGACTGCAGCGCCACCAGCACGCGCAGGCGTGTTTCCAGCGGCAGCGACGGGTCTTTCAGGATGCGCCGCGCGTCGCCCGCGCGCAGGTCGCTGCGCTCGGTGGCCTCGCGCTGCACTTCTGAAAACTCGGGCATGTGCACGGCCACATAACGGTCGGTGCGCAGTATCTTGGGGTAGCGCTGCGCCACCTGCACCGCCAGCACGGTGCACAGCACGCCCAGCACCGGCACAAAGAACGCAAAACAGTACAGCAGCGCATAGGCCGGCCGCGCCGGCACGCGGTAATGCGCGGGCAAGAGCCCCCAGGCCAGCCAGGCCGACACGGCCGCGGCCAGCCCGTGCATGGCAAAGTAGGCCGCCAGGTTGTCCACCGTGTAGCCGGCCAGCTGCCAGGTGTCTTGCAGCAGCAGCAACGACGCCAGCTCGGCCACCAGCGCCAGCGCGACCTTGAGCCAGCCGGTCATTCCTTGCTCTCCACCAAGGCGTTCACGACTTGCTCTCCACCAGCCAGCGCAGGCGCGCAAAGCCCTGCTCGCGCCCCAGCGGGAAGTCAAACGCGCTGAGCTCCTGCGGGCCCAGCTCGCCAAAGCGCTGCGTGATGCCGTCAAACAGCCGCTGCTTGTAGATGCGCACGCCCGCCGGGTCCGAGAACGGCACCAGCGCGATCACGCAGGGCGCGCCGCGCTGGCCGGTGCCTTCCAGCGGCCAGCGCCAGGCCGTCTCGCCGCGTGAATGCAGCTCCATCAGCCCGTCCAGGATTTCCTTGTCGCGCGCATGCTCGGCGCGCCACACCACGCAGCGGCTTTCCAGCCCGTAGTCGGTGCGCAGCCGCGTGAGCCAGCCAAATTCACCGGCCAGGCCGCGCGGGGCCTCGGGCCAGACCTTGAGCAGCTCGCCCGCGCTGACCGACAGGCGCAGGTAGTCGGCATAGCTTTCCAGCAGCACGGCCACCGTCTGCAGGTTGTCGGCCGTGAGCGCGGTGAACGGCATGTTGCCGATCACCATCAGGCCAAACGGCTGGCGTTCGGTGCTGATCAGCGGCGTGGCCGCGATCAGCGACGAGCGCCGCGCCTTTTCCAGCAGCGCGTCCTGCAGGTGGACCTGGTGGCCGGTTTCCAGCGCGCGCAGCACCATCGGGTCGTCCGGCGGCGGGTCCACGATGCGGCCCACGGCGGCCACGCGCTCCAGCGTCAGCACCGGCTCCATGCGCACCTCGTACAACGCGGCCGTTTCCACCCGGCACTGCGTCACCACAAAGTCCAGCATCATCTGCGCGCCGGGCAGGCCGCTCACGTCGTGCGGGTTGCTGCGGGTGTAGCGGTCCATCATGGAGCGCAGGTCGATCAGCGCCTCGCGCAGC
>JBEIPU010000056.1:0-22986 GCA_040376925.1 Caenimonas sp.
CTTGAACTCCCAGCGCAGGTCGTCGCAGGTCACAAAGCTGCCCAGCCCCGGGTGGAACGGGCCCACGTGGTAGTCCTCCAGGTAGACCTCGATGAAGGTCTTCCAGTTGTAGTTGCACTCGTGCAATTCCACGCGGTCCAGCGTGAAGCCGGCAAAGTCGAGCTCGGCGCGCGGGCCCATGCCGGCCAGGTCGGCGGCAACATTGCGGTTGTGTTGCTCGAACAGCAGGCCGTTCCATTCCTGCAGCGGGTAGTTGCGCAGGTTCAGGCAGGGGTCCTGCGGGAAATGCGGCGCGCCCAGCAGCGTTCCGGCCGGCGCGGTGTCCCCGGCGCTGTAGGTCCAGCGGTGCAGCGGGCACACGATGTTGCCGCCCGACGCGGCATTGGTGTGCACCGAGCCGCGGCCCTTCAGGATGACGGCCTGGCGGTGGCGGCAGACGTTGGAGACCAGCTCCACGCCGCGCGGCGTGCGCAGCAAGGCGCGGCCTTCGCCCTCCTGGGGCAAGGCGTAGAAGTCGCCCACCTGGGGCACGGCCAGCTGGTGCCCCACATAACGGGGCCCGTGCTGGAAGATGACATCCAGCTCGCGCCGGAACAGCGCCTCGTCAAGGTAGCTGGAAACTGGTAGTTGGCTTGCGGCCTGCTGCAGTTGAAGACTTAAATCAGACATGGGTGACCTGACCTAGAGACTCCCCCTATGAAGGGGCAGGGTGCGTGTTGCCCCGATGAAGGGGCTGGCGCGGGAAAGAACGGGAATTCCGGTGGAGTACCGGAGGAAGAGGGTGCGATTGTACCCCCGCCCCATCGTGCACGGGGGCGATCCGCGCCTAAAATCGTCCCTTTGCACCCACGGACAGAACGCCCATGCCCAAGGCCAGCGCCCCCCCGAACGAACAGCCCGTGCCGGCCAGCTATGAGGCTGCGCTGGAGGAACTGGAGCAGCTGGTGGGACGCATTGAAAACGGCCAGATGCCGCTGGAGCAGTTGCTGGGCGGCTACCAGCGCGGCGCGGTGCTGCTGGCCTTTTGCCGCGAGCGGCTGCAGGCGGTGGAAGACCAGGTCAAGGTGCTGGACGAAGGAAAGCTCAAGACGTGGACGCAAGAGTGATGGACCCGGCGCAGGATCGCGCGTTTGACCTGGCGCCCTGGATCGCGCAGCGGCTGGCCCGCGTGGAACAGGCCCTGGCGCAGTGGGTGGTGTCCGATGCCCCGGCCGGGCTCGGCGCCTCCATGCGCTATGCCGTGCTGGACGGCGGCAAGCGGCTGCGCCCGCTGCTGGTGCTGGCTGCCAGCGAGGCCGTGAACGGCAACGCCGAGGCTGCGTTGCGCGCAGCCTGCGCTGCGGAGCTGATCCACGCCTACTCGCTGGTGCACGACGACATGCCCTGCATGGACAACGACGTGCTGCGCCGTGGCAAGCCCACCGTGCACGTGAAGTTCGGCGAGGCCCCCGCGCTGCTGGCAGGCGACGCGTTGCAGGCGCTGGCGTTTGAGCTGCTGGTGCCTGAAGGTGACGCCGTCCCGGTGGCCATCCAGGCCACGCTGTGCCGGCTTTTGGCGCGCGCCGCCGGCAGCGCCGGCATGGCAGGCGGCCAGGCGATTGACCTGGCCAGCGTCGGGCGCGCACTGACCGAGGACGAACTGCGCGGCATGCACCGCCTGAAGACAGGCGCGCTGCTGCAAGGCAGCGTCATGATGGGCGCGGCCTGCGGGCAGGCAGGTGCCGTGGCCACCGAGGCGCTGGGACGCTACGGCGCCGCCATCGGCCTGGCCTTCCAGGTGGTGGACGACATCCTTGACGTCACGGCCGATTCGGCCACACTGGGCAAGACGGCGGGCAAGGACGCCGCCCAGGACAAACCCACCTATGTATCGCTGCTGGGCCTGGCGCCCTCACGCGCTTACGCGCAGGCGCTTTACGCGCAGGCCGTTGACGCGCTTGACGCCAGTGGCCTGCCTGACACGCGGGCCCTGCGCGCGCTGGCCGACATGGTGGTCAACCGGAACAACTGAAGCATGACACTGCTAGCAACCATCAACGATCCCGCCGACCTGCGCCGCCTGCCGCGCGCCCAGCTGCATGCGCTGGCCGACGAACTGCGTGCCTTTGTGCTGGACAGCGTCTCGCGCACCGGCGGCCACCTGAGTTCCAACCTGGGCACGGTGGAGCTGACCGTGGCCCTGCACTATGTCTTCAACACGCCGCATGACCGCCTGGTGTGGGATGTGGGCCACCAGACCTACCCGCACAAGATCCTCACGGGGCGGCGCGACCGCATGGGCTCGCTGCGCCAGCTGGGCGGCCTGTCGGGCTTTCCGCAGCGCGCCGAAAGCGAATACGACACCTTTGGCACCGCGCATTCGTCCACCAGCATCTCGGCCGCGCTGGGCATGGCCCTGGGCGCGCGCCACAAGGGCGAGGACCGCCACGCCGTGGCCATCATCGGCGACGGCGCCCTGAGCGCGGGCATGGCGTTTGAAGCCCTGAACAACGCCGGCGTGGCCGACTGCAACCTGCTGGTCATCCTGAATGACAACGACATGTCCATCAGCCCGCCCGTGGGCGCGCTGAACCGTTACCTGGCCCAGTTGATGAGCGGGCAGTTCTACGCCGCGGCCAAGAACGTCGGCAAGAGCGTGCTCAAGCCCGTGCCGCCGCTGTTCGAGCTGGCCAAGCGCTTTGAGCAGCAGGCCAAGGGCATGGTGGTGCCGGCCACGCTGTTCGAAAAATTCGGTTTCAACTACATCGGCCCGATTGACGGCCATGACCTGGACTCGTTGATCCCCACGCTGGAAAACATCAAGCAGCTGCGCGGTCCGCAGTTCCTGCATGTGGTCACCAAAAAGGGCCAGGGCTACAAGCTGGCCGAAGCCGACCCGGTGGCCTACCACGGCCCCGGCAAGTTCGACCCGGCGGTGGGCCTGACCAAGCCCGCCACGCCGCCCAAGCCCACCTTCACCCAGGTGTTCGGCCAGTGGCTGTGCGACATGGCCGCGCAGGACGCGCGGCTGGTGGGCATCACGCCCGCCATGCGCGAAGGCTCGGGCCTGGTCGAGTTTGAAAAGCGCTTTCCCGGGCGTTACTTTGATGTCGGCATCGCCGAGCAGCATGCGGTCACCTTTGCCGCCGGCCTGGCCTGCGAGGGCCTCAAGCCCGTGGTGGCGATCTACTCCACCTTCCTGCAGCGCGGCTACGACCAGCTCATCCATGACGTGGCGCTGCAGAACCTGCCGGTGGTGTTTGCGCTGGACCGTGCGGGGCTGGTGGGCGCGGACGGCGCCACCCATGCCGGCGCCTATGACATTCCGTACCTGCGCTGCATCCCGCAGGTGAGCATTGCCTGCCCCGCCGACGAGAACGAATGCCGCGGCCTGCTCAGCAGCGCGTTCGCGCAGAGCCATCCGGTGGCCGTGCGCTACCCGCGCGGCGCGGGTGTGGGCACGCCCATGGCCCAGGACCTGGCGCCGCTGCCGTTTGGCAAGGCCGAGCTGCGCCGCCAGGGCAAGGGCATTGCGATCCTGGCTTTCGGCACGCTGCTGTACCCGGCGCTGGAGGCCGCCGAGCGGCTGGACGCCACCGTGGTCAACATGCGCTGGGCCAAGCCGCTGGACGTCGAGCTGCTGCTGCAGGTGGCCGCGCAGCACGAGGCGATCGTGACGCTGGAAGAGGGCGCCGTGATGGGCGGTGCCGGCAGTGCCGTGGCCGAGGCCCTGAATGCAGCCGGCGTCGCCCGCGCGCTGCTGCAGCTGGGCCTGCCCGATGTGTTCATCGAGCATGGCGACCCCGCTCGCCTGCTGGCCATGCAGGGCCTGGACGCCGCGGGCATCGAAGCGTCCATCCGCGCGCGCTTCAACCTGCAGGACGGGCAGGGCCGGCCGCCGCTGAAGGTCGTTCAATCCTGAAGCTTTGCTGACAGAGTGCTGAGTACCAAAGGTTTCCGGGTATTTCTCAAGGGAAAACCCCCGAAACCTTAAGTGTCGTGCTTCCTAGAATTGCACCTGATTTTGGTTGACATGCTTTAGTTGTCTTCAAATCAAAATAGTCCAAGCCTTTCACTGATTCATTCGAGGAGCACATACATGGATCGTCGTTCACTCATCAAAAACGCAGGCATCGCGGGCGTTCTGGCAGCCGGTGTGGCACCCGCCGTGCACGCCCAGGCCGCCATCCGCTGGCGCCTGGCATCCAGCTTCCCCAAGTCGCTGGACACCATCTTCGGCGCTGCCGACACGTTCGCCGCCAAGGTCAAGGCCATGTCGGGCGGCAAGTTTGAAATCTCCACCCACGCTGCCGGCGAGCTGATGCCCGCATTCGGCGTGGTCGACGGCGTGCAGAACGGCACGGTGGAAATGGCCCACACCGCCCCGTACTACTTCTTCGGCAAGGACGAGTGCTTCGCGCTGGGCTGTGCTATTCCCTTCGGCCTGAACAGCCGCCAGATGACCGCATGGATGTACGAAGGCAACGGCCTGAAGCTCATGCGCGAGTTCTACGCCAAGTTCAGCATCGTCAACTTCCCCGGCGGCAACACCGGTGCCCAGATGGGCGGCTGGTTCCGCAAGGAAATCAAGTCGGTGGCCGACATCAAGGGCCTGAAGTTCCGCATCGGCGGCTTCGGCGGCAAGGTGCTGGCTCCCCTGGGTGCCGTGCCGCAGAACATCCCTGGCGGCGAAATCTACCAGGCGCTGGAAAAGGGCACGATCGACGCCGCCGAATGGGTGGGCCCGTACGACGACCAGAAGCTGGGCTTCAACAAGGTCGCCCCGTTCTACTACTACCCCGGCTGGTGGGAAGGCGGCCCGCAGCTGGACTTCTTCATCAACCAGAAGGCCTTTGACGGCCTGTCTGCCGAGAACAAGGTCATCGTGGAAGCTGCGGCGGCTTTTGCGCACACCGAAATGCAGGCCAAGTACGACGCCCGCAACCCGGTCGCTCTCAAGCAGCTGGTGGGCGCCGGCACCAAGCTGCGCCCCTTCCCCAACGACGTGATGGCCGCGGCCTTCAAGTCGGCCATGAGCATCTACGAAGAGCTCAACACCAAGAACGAGAGCTGGAAGAAGATCTACGCCGACTACTCCAAGTTCCGCGCCGACCAGAACCTGTGGTTCCGCTTCACCGAAGCCACGTTCGACCGCTTCATGCAGTCGCAGAAGCTGTAAGCAACCGGCGTTGCTTTGTGTTTCAGGAAAACCGCGCCACGGCGCGGTTTTTTTATGGGCGGACGAACCTTGGAGTTAGCGCGACAAGCTGAAAGCTGAACTTCTTAAACGCAAACACCTAAGCGCGTTGCAAGCAAGCTGACAGGTGGCGCAGGCGCGCCGCGACGATGATCGCTGCGGCTTTCATCACCCCAAGGAGTTTTGTCAATGGATCGTCGCTCACTCATCAAAAACGCAGGCATTGCCGGTGTGCTGGCCGCCGGTGTGGCGCCCGCCGTGCATGCCCAGGCCGCCATCCGCTGGCGCATTGCGTCCAGCTTCCCGAAGTCGCTGGACACCATCTATGGCGCGGCCGAAGTGTTTGCCAGCAAGGTCAAGGCCATGTCGGGCGGCAAGTTTGAAATCTCGGTGCATGCCGCCGGCGAGCTGATGCCCGCATTTGGCGTGGTCGACGGTGTGCAGAACGGCACCGTGGAAGCCGCGCACACCGTGCCCTACTACTTCTTTGGCAAGGACGAAACCTTTGCCATCGGCGCGGCCATTCCCTTTGGCCTGAACAGCCGCCAGATGAGCGCCTGGACCTTTGAAGGCAACGGCCTGAAGCTCATGCGCGAGTTCTATGCCAAATACAACATGATCAGCTTCCCCTGCGGCAACACCGGCTCGCAGATGGGCGGCTGGTTCCGCAAGGAAATCAAGTCGGTGGCCGACATCAAGGGCCTGAAGTTCCGCATTGGCGGCTTCGCCGGCAAGGTGCTGGAGCGCATGGGCGGTGTGCCTCAGAACATCCCCGGCGGCGAAATCTACCAGGCGCTGGAAAAGGGCACGATCGACGCGGCGGAATGGGTCGGCCCTTACGACGACCAGAAGCTGGGCTTCAACAAGGTCGCGCCGTTTTACTACTACCCCGGCTGGTGGGAGGGTGGCCCGCAGGTGGACCTGTTCGTCAACCAGAAGGCCTATGACGCACTGTCGCCCGAGAACAAGGCCATTGTTGAAGCTGCCTCGGCCTTTGCCCACGTGAACATGCAGGCCAAGTACGACGTCAAGAACCCCCCGGCGCTCAAGCAGCTGGTGGCCGCGGGCGCCAAGCTGCGCCCGTTCCCGGCCGACGTGATGGCCGCGTCGTTCAAGACCTCGATGGCCGTGTACGACGAGCTCAGCGCAAAGAACGAGAACTGGAAGAAGGTGTACGCCGACTACTCGAAGTTCCGCGCCGAGCAGAACCTGTGGTTCCGTTTCACCGAGGCCACGTTCGACCGTTTCATGCAATCTCAGAAGCTGTAAGCGCCTACCGCTTGCGCAAAAAAAAGCCGCCTGCGGGCGGCTTTTTTCGTGGGGCAGCGCTTTTGTGTGCTGCCGCCTATTTCTTGCCGTCCTTGTTGACGGCGTCCTGCAGGGCCTTGGCAGGGTCTTCCTCCGCGGCCGGGGCGCCGCCAGCAGGCGCGGGCGGCTCCAGGCCGGACGGCACGTTCTGCTCGCCGGCAGGGGGTTCGCCCGTCGTCTCGATCTGCAGCATCTGCATGACGTCAGCTTCGTTGACTTTCTTGGCCTGGGTAATGCTGCCTGTCACCAGGTTGGGGAAAGCAATGATCACGGCCACCATGATGAGCTGCAGCACGATGAAGGCGATCGAGCCCTTGTAGATCTGGGTGGTGGTCACCGCGGGGATCGTTTCGCCGGTCACGCGGTCCTTGTAGTCCGACCGCGCCGCAACGCTACGCAGGTAGAACAGCGCAAAGCCGAAGGGCGGTGTGAGGAACGAGGTCTGCAGGTTCATCGCGATGATGACGCCGAACCACACCAGGTCAATGCCCATCTTCTCGGCCACCGGCACCAGCAGCGGGATCACGATGAAGGCGATCTCGAAGAAGTCGATGAAGCACCCCAGGATGAACACCAGGATGTTCACCACGATCAGGAAGCCCAGCACGCCGCCGGGGACCTTGTCGAACAGGTGCTCCACCCAGATGTGGCCGTCGGCGGCGTTGAACGTGAAGCTGAAGATGGTCGAGCCCACCAGGATGAACAGCACGAAGGTGGCCAGCTTGGCCGTGCTGTCCAGTGCCTGCACAAGCAGGCTGCGGCTCAGGCGGCGTTTGCCGATGGCCAGGATCAGCGCGCCCACGGCACCCATCGCACCGCCTTCGGTGGGCGTGGCCACGCCCAGGAAGATGGTGCCCAGCACCAGGAAGATCAGGATCAGCGGCGGCATCAGCACGAAGGTGACCTGCTCGGCCAGCCGCGACAGCAGGCCCAGTCGCGCCACGCGGTTGACGATGGACAGCGCCAGCGCGGTCAGCGAGGCCAGCGTCATCGACATGATCACGATTTCGTCGCCCGCCGCGGGGTTGGCGCGCTGCAGCCAGGCGGTCATGAGCTGGTTGTGCACCTGCGACCAGGCAAAGCCCACGGCAGCGGCCACCACCATCAGCACCAGCAAGGAGAGGTGGCCGGAGCTGCCGTTGGTCTCGCGGTAAATGCGCGCTTCGGGGGGCAGGGCGGGAACCGTCTTGGGGAAGATGATGGAGACGGCCACGATGAAGAGGATGTACAGCCCCACCAGCAGCAGGCCCGGTACCAGCGCACCTTCATACATGTCGCCCACGGACCGGCCCAACTGGTCGGCCAGGACGATCAGCACCAGCGACGGCGGGATGGCCTGGGCCAGCGTGCCTGACGCCGTGATGACCCCGGTGGCAATGGTGCGGTTGTAGCCGTAGCGCAGCATGATGGGCAGCGAGATCAGACCCATGGAAATCACCGCCGCGGCCACCACGCCGGTGGTGGCGGCCAGCAGCGCGCCTACCAGCACCACGGCAATCGCCAGGCCGCCGCGCAGCGGGCCGAACACCTGGCCCACCGTTTCCAGCAGGTCCTCGGCCATGCCGGACTTCTCCAGGATGATGCCCATGAAGGTAAAGAACGGAATGGCCAGCAGCGTGTCGTTCTGCATGATGCCGAAGATGCGCAGCGGCAATGCCTGGAACAGCGTGGACGGGAACAGACCGAGCTCCATGCCGATGAAGCCAAAGCCCAGGCCGGTGGCCGCCAGTGCAAATGCGACGGGGAAGCCCGTTAGCAGGAACAGCAGCAGGCCGCAGAACAGCAGCGGCACGAATTGTTGGGACAGAAATGCGATCATGGTTATTTGCTCCCGGCCAGCTTGGCTTCGGCGGCGGCGGCCAGTTCCTGGACCAGTTTTTCTTCTTCGGACATGGCGTGGGCCAGCGGGTCGGCGCCCTGGCCGCGCAGGAACGCCAGGCGCTTGATCAGCTCCGACACGCCCTGCATCATCAGCAGCACGAAGCCGACGGGGATCAGCAGGTACACCGGCCAGCGGATCAGCCCGCCCGCGTTGGACGACATCTCGCCCGAGGTCCAGGCCTGCATGAAGAAGGGCCAGCTCAGGTAGATGCACATCACGCACAGCGGCATCAGCACGAGCACGAAGCCGCCCACGTCGATCCAGTTGCGCGTGCGTGCGCTCAGGCGGGAGGACACAAAGTCGATGCGCACATGGGCGTTCTTCAGCAGCGCGTAGCCCGAGCCCAGCATGAACACCCCTGCGAAGAGGTACCACTGGATTTCGAGCAGCGCGTTGGAACTGCTGTCAAACGCCTTGCGCACGACGGCGTTGCCGGCACTGATAAGGGTAGTGGCCAGGATCAGCCACATGGACAACCGGCCGATCCAGGTATTGAGGCGGTCGATGAAGCCCGACAGGGCCATAAGCACAGGCATGTTGTAAGTCTCCAGTGGGTTTTCTCGCAGCGTTTGCCAACCGTTCTAGCCTTTTAGTTTGCCAGCCCTGCGCAGGATAGGTCTGAAATATTCCTGACGCACTTTAGTTCCAAGAACTCGGGGTAAACACTTAGGCGCAGCGGCGTGGGAGGCGCGCGTGCGATCATAGCCACAGCATGTCCCTTGCCACGCCAGCCATTGATTCAACCAACGTCCGCCACGCGGGCGCCGGCGTGCTGTCGCTGGCATTGATGGATGCGCGCAACCACACGCTTGCCCTGCTGGCGCAGTATGAGCAGGCCCTGGGTTCCCAGGGGTTTGCCGTGCCACGGCATGCAGAGCTGGTGCCCCCTCTGTGGCTGGCCGGGCATATCGGCTGGTTTGCCGAATTCTGGATCGGGCGCAACACGCAGCGCGCGCTGGGCCCGCACTGCCCGGGCGAGCCGGCACGCCTGGCGTCGGTGGAGCCGCACTCGGACCGATGGTGGAGCCCGATGCTGGTGCCGCATGAGGCACGCTGGGTGGTGAACCTGCCGCCGGCGGATGCCACGCGGGCCTGGCTGCTGGACACGCTGGAGAGCACGCTGGAACTGCTGGACAAGACACGGGACGAGGACGACGCGCTGTACTTTTACCGGCTGGCGCTTTTTCATGAAGACCTGCGCGGCGAGCAGCTCATGGCCATGGCGCAGGCACTGGCGCTGCCGCTCCAGGCCGCGCTGCCCACCGGCGCGCAGGTGCGCGAGCCGCTGCTGGTGCCCGCCACACGGTGGATGCTCGGCTCGCCGCCCATGGGCTTTGTGTTTGACCTGGAGCGCTGGGCCCATGCGGTGGACGTGCCTGAATTTGAAATCGACGCGCAGCCCGTCACCTGGGCGCAGTTTGTGGAGTTCGTGGACGACGGCGGTTATGACGAGCCGCAATACTGGCTGCCTGACGGCTGGGCCTGGCTGCAGGAGCAGGCTGCGCAGGAGGGGCGCCGCGGCCCGCGCTATGTGGAGCAGATCGGTGTGGCCAGCGGCGCGGTGATGCAGACGCACTTTGGCAAGGCCACGCGCATGGCGGGTACGCAACCCGCGATGCACGTGAGCTGGTGGGAGGCCGACGCCTGGTGCCGTTGGGCCGGCCGGCGCCTGCCCAGCGAAGTTGAATGGGAGGTGGCCGCGCACACGGCGGCACGTCGCGGCTTTCGCTGGGGCGACGTGCATGAATGGACCGGCACCACGCTGCGCCCGCTGCCGGGCTTCAGCCCCGACCCCTGGACGCACCAGTCCGAATGGGGCGCGCAGCCCTGGTTCGGCCGCGCCAAGGTGCAGCGCGGCGCGTCATTTGCCACGCGCGCGCGCATGAAGCACCCCAAGTACCGCGGCTTTGCGCTGCCCGGTCGCGACGACGCGTTCGTAGGCTTCCGTTCGTGCGCGTTGTAGCGCTCAATCGCTGACCTGAACCCGCAGACGCATCAGCTCGCCCGCGCTGCGGGGCCTGGTATCGGGCAGCTGCACCGCCTGCCCGTCCAGCAACACCGTGGTGACCGCACGGGTGGCGTCATGGTGCTGGACCGTGGCGGTGACCAGGGCGGCGCCGTCGTCACCCCCGGTGTGGCCACCCCCGCACTGTGGCAGCAGTGTTGCCGCCGGGCCGCTTTGGAGCACGCGCCCTGCCTCCATCAGCACCAGGTGGTCGGCCAGCCGCTGCACTTCATCCAGCGCGTGGCTCACATAGATGACGGGGATGTCCAGCTCGCGGTGCAGCCGGTCCAGCCAGGGCAGCACGTCGGCCTTGCGCTGCGCGTCCAGCGCCGCCAGCGGCTCGTCCAGCAGCAGCAGGCGCGGGCTGGTGGCCAGCGCCCGTGCCATGGCCACGCGCTGGCGTTCGCCGCCCGACAGATCGGCCGTGCCGCGGTCCATCAGCGCGGCGATGCCCAGCAGGTCCACCGCCTGGTCCAGCGCGATGCGCCGCTGCGCCGGCGGCACGCGCCGAAGGCCGAACTCCACATTGGCGCGCACATTCAGGTGGGCAAACAGGTTCGCGTCCTGGAACACATAGCCGGTGGCGCGCCGGTGCGGCGGTACAAACCGCGCGTCGTCCTGCCAGACCTCGCCGTTGACCCGCAACTGTCCACCCGGTGCCCGCAGCAAGCCGGCCAGGGCGCGCAGCGTGGTCGTCTTGCCGCAGCCCGACGGGCCGAACAGCGCGGTGACGCCGCGCCCGGGCAGATCCAGCGCCACATCCAGCGTGAAGCCGTGCCAGGCCTGGTGAAAGCGTGCCTGCACGCCGCTCATCGCGCGCGTCTGCCGGTGGGGTTCAGCACATACAGCGCCAGCAGCACGGTGAACGAAAACACCACCATGCCACCGGCCAGCCAGTGCGCCTGGGTGTATTCCAGCGCCTCCACATGGTCGTAGATCTGCACCGATACCACGCGGGTCTGGTGGGGTATGTTGCCGCCGATCATCAGCACCACGCCGAATTCGCCCACGGTGTGGGCAAAGCCCATGACCGTGGCCGTGAGGTAACCGGGCCGCGCCAGCGGCAGCACCACGCTGAAGAAAGTGTCCAGCGGTGACGCGCGCAGCGTGGCCGCCGCCTCCAGCGGGCGCTCGCCCATGGCCTCAAACGCGTTTTGCAGCGGCTGCACCACGAACGGCAGCGAGTACAGCACCGAGCCCACGACCAGCCCGGCAAAGGTAAACGGCAGCAGCCCCAGGCCCAGCGCCTGCGTGGCCCGGCCTACCGGGCCGTCCGGCCCCATGGTCACCAGCAGGTAAAAGCCCAGCACCGTGGGCGGCAGCACCAGCGGCAGTGCCACCACCGCGCCCACCGGCCCCTTGGCCCAGGACCGCGTGCGCGCCAGCCACCAGGCCAGCGGCGTGCCCAGCACCAGCAGGATCAGCGTGGTCAGGCCGGCCAGTTGCAGCGTGAGGACGACGGCGGCCAAGGCTCACACCTCGTAGCCATAGGCGCGGATGATGGCGCGCACCCGGTCGGACTTCAGGTAGCGCATCAGCGCGGCGGCCGCAGGGTTGTCCTTGCCCCGCGCCAGCAGCACGGCATCCTGGCGCAACGGGCTGTGCAGGTCCGCCGGCACCACCCAGCCCGAGCCGCTTTTGAGCTGGCCGTTTTCAAACACCTGCGACAGCGCGACAAAACCCAGCTCGGCATTGCCGCTGGCCACAAAACCAAAGGCCTGGCCGATGCTTTCGCCCTGCACGAATTTGGACTCCACGGCGCCCAGCAGCCCCAGGCGGGTGAGCGTCTGGACCGCCGCTGCGCCATATGGCGCCAGCCGCGGCGCGGCGATGGCAAGGTGGCGAAAGGCATTGGCGCGCAGCACGTCGCCGCGGCTGTCCACCGCCCCCGGGCGCGGCGACCACAGCACCAGCCGGCCCGTCGCGTAGGTGAATCGGCTGCCCGCCACCGTGGCGCCTTCGGCATCCAGCCGCGCCGGCGTCTCGCCGTCGGCCGACAGGAAGACGTCGAACGGCGCGCCGCTTTTGATCTGCGCGTAAAACTTGCCCGTGGCACCCGAGGACAGCAGCACCTGGTGGCCGGTTTCCTTCTCGAAGGATTCGGCGATCTGCTTCATCGGTGCGGTGAAGTTGGCGGCCACCGCGACCTGCACCTGCGCCGCATGCGACGCGCACGACAGTACCAGGCCCAGCAGGCTGAGCGTGACATTGCGCAACCGGTTGCCCATGGCCACCGTCCTTTCGCTATTACTTCAATGAATAGCGAAAGTGTAGTTTAGACTCCGCTTGGGTGTCTATGGCGCGTTGGGTGCCGTGGCAGGTTGGTGCAAAGGTCGGGCCGCCTTTGCGGAACAACCTCGACCATGACCGAACCCACCCTGATCCAGATCATTGGCGCTGCCCTGTTTGGCATTGCCGTCCTGCACACCTTCAGCACCAAGTTTTTCGAACGCATGGCCCACCGCCAGCCGCGTCACGCGGGCATATGGCACCTGCTGGGCGAAGTGGAAATTGTTTTCGGCTTCTGGGCCATGGTGCTGGTGCTGTTCATGTTTGCCACCAGTGGCCGCCAGGAAGCCACGGCTTACCTGGAGTCGCGCAACTACACCGAGCCCATGTTTGTGTTCGTGATCATGGTGATCGCGGGCACGCGCCCCATCCTGCAGGCGTGCGGTGCGCTGGTGCGGCTCATGGCCCGCTGGATGCCCTTGCCGCGTGGCATGGCCATGTATTTCCTGGTGCTGGCGTTCGTGCCGCTGCTGGGCTCGTTCATCACCGAGCCGGCCGCCATGACGCTGGCTGCGCTGATGCTGCGTGACACGCTGCTGTCGCAGCAGGTGTCGGGCCGGCTCAAGTACGTCACCGTGGGCGTGCTGTTCGTCAATATCTCCATCGGCGGCACGCTCACGCCATTTGCAGCGCCGCCGGTGCTGATGGTGGCCGCCAAATGGAACTGGGACATCTGGTTCATGCTGGCGAATTTTGGCTGGAAGGCGGCTATCGCGGTGACGGTGAATGCAGCGGTGGCCATGCTGGTGTTCCGCCGCGAGCTGGCCCATATGGGCAACATGCCCAAGGGGCAGGGCGCGGGCGTGCCGCTGCCGGTGGTGGCGGTGCACCTGGCTTTCCTTGCGGGCGTGGTGGTGTTCGCGCACCACATCGTGCTCTTCATGGGCCTGTTCCTGTTTTTCCTGGGATTTACCGCGGCCTACCAGCGCCACCAGAGCCCGCTGATCCTGCGTGAAGCGCTGCTGGTGGCCTTCTTCCTGGCTGGTCTGGTGGTGCTGGGCGGGCTGCAGCAATGGTGGCTGCAGCCCGTGTTGCTGGGCATGGATTCCAACGCCGTATTCTTTGGCGCCACAGCCCTGACGGCTGTCACCGACAACGCGGCCCTGACCTACCTGGGCTCACTGGTGGAAGGGCTTACGCCGGAGTTCCAGACTGCCCTGGTGGCGGGCGCCGTCACGGGCGGCGGGCTGACCGTGATCGCCAACGCGCCCAACCCGGCGGGCGTGTCCATCCTGAAGGATAAATTCACCGACGGCGCCATCCACCCGCTGGGCCTGCTGGCCGCGGCGCTGCCGCCCACGGTGGTAGCCGCTTTGGCGTTCAGGCTGCTCTGACTCAGGCCAGCCAGCGGCGCAGCTGCTGGTACACCCCCGCATCGCTGAGCAGGTCCAGGTGATTGACGCCCGTGAACGTCCTTTGCCGTGTCCTGGCAAACGCCAGCGTGCGTGCCGCGTCGGCGTGGCGGCCCAGCGCGCTGTCCAGCGGCACCAGCCCGTCGCCCAGCAGGCGATCCTTCATGTCACCCCGTTGCCCGCCTGTGGTGGCTGCCGCCGTGAAGCAGCGCACGCCCCTGGGCAGGGGCACCGGCTGGCGCCGGTCGCCCGTGCGGGCAAAACGGTCGCGGCCCAGCCAGTCTTCGTCCAGCAGGTTGCCGTGGCGCAGGTCGGTGATGCCGGCGCTGCGCACCTTGCCCAGGCGCGCAAACGGCGCGGCGTAGGGCGTGGCCCCCAGCACGATGTCCACCCAGTTGCCCGCGCGCTCCAGTGGCGCGCCGTGGTGCGGCGAGCCCAGGAACACCATGTCGGTCAGCTGGTCGGCCCAGGGCAGCCCGGCAGCTCGGGCGTGGTGCACTGCGCTGCGCGACACCAGCCCGCCCATGCTGTGGCCCAACAGCACCAGCCGCTGTACCGGCACCGGCCAGCGGTCCAGCAGTTCCTGCAGCTGCGCTGCCAGCGCGCGGCCGTTGACGGAAATGTACTGGCCGGTGTTGTAGCGCAGGTACACCGGCGTGTAGCCCAGGTCGCGGTGCAGCGCGCTGCCGTGGTCGTGGCCGTCGCGCTGCCACTGCAGGTCGTTCATGCACAGGCCATGGGCCAGCACTACCACGCGGGCTGTGGCGGGGCCCGCGACGCGCAGCGTCATCGGGGTGGCCAGCGGGTTGCCGGTGGTGACCAGGTAGTCGCCCAGCACGCCGTTCAGTGCTGCGACGATGGCTTCGCGCTCGGCCCCGCCCTGGCCGGTGCCCAGCACGGGCGCCAGCAGGCCCAGCAGCGCGTCGATGCTGCCGCCGGCCACGCGCGTGACCCCGCGCACCGTCTTGTAGACCAGGCCGGTGATGCCGCGGGTACGCCCGGCCTGCGCTGGTGGCTTGAAGCCCGGCAGGCGGGCGATTCGTTCGTGCACGGCCTCGACCAGGCCGGTCAGGCCCGCGGTGGCGTCGGTGGCCAGGCGCACGGCGCCGCGCAGGTCGGCGCTGCGTGCGGGGGGCTTGGGTGGGGTCATGGGGGATCCTTTGGGGGCAGTGTGACAGGGCCGCGTGGCAGGCGCCCGAACGTGGGTCAGAATCCCCGCATGCCGCCGCCCAAACCCACGGATCAACGCAAGGATCAACCCACGGTGTCCTACACCTCCGCGCTGAGCCACGCCCTGGCGGACAAGCGCATCGACATCCTGCGCGCCGTGGGGGCCAGCGGCTCGATCTCGCAGGCCGCGCGCGACTGCGGCGTGAGCTACAAGGCGGCCTGGCAGGCCATTGACACCCTGACCAACCTGGCCGGTGCCGTGCTGGTGCAGCGGGTGGTGGGCGGCGCGGGTGGCGGCGGCGCGCGGCTGACGGCTGCGGGCGGCCAACTGCTGGACGCCGCGGGCCAGATGGCGCAGGCCCGCAGCCAGGTTCTGGGGCGGCTGGTGGCGGCACCCGCGCGCATGCCGGCGTGGATCCGCACCAGCATGCGAAACCAGTTGCCCGGCGAGGTGGTGTCGGTGCACACGCAGGGCACGATTGTGCGCGTGCAGTTGCGCCTGGCCGGCGGCGCGGCGCTGGTGGCGCGCATCACGCGCGACAGCGCGCAGCTGCTGGGGCTGGCCAGCGGCCTGGGCGTCATCGTCCTGTGCAAGGCCACGGCCGTGACGGTCACGCCCGCAGCCGCCGCAGACGGTCCCGCGCCCAACCAGCTGATCGGGCGCGTCACGCGCGTGTCGCGCGGCGAGCAGGGCGACGAAGTGTCGGCCACGCTGGAAGGCGGCCTGGCGCTGGTGGGGTTTGCCGCGCCGGGCAGCGGGCTGCGTGCGCGCGCGCGGGTGCGGCTGGCGGTTGACGAGGCCGCGCTGGTGCTGGCGCTGGCCGACTGAAAAATGCCTTGAGAGGTGCCGTGAGACGCCCGGCCAAAACCGGGGTGCCAAAGTGCGACGCCCGGCCTAACGCCTCTGGCGCAGCACTGACAGAATCGGCTGCGAAACCGGAGCAGTTGACATGGGTGCAAAAGGACCGAAAGCGATTGTCTCGCCTGCCGAATGGGTGCGGCGCACGTCGCTCACATTCAAGAAGCGCAGCGCGGACACGCTGAAGGTGGATGAGGCCTACGCGGCCTGGAGCGCCAACCCCAGCCGCACCGCGGCAGCCATCAACCTGCACAAGGTGCTGCGTGACTACCTCAAGTCCAAGGGCGGCGTGTGGTCCAAGGTGGAGCGCGACAAGGTCAGCGGCGGCCTGATCGAATGGGTCTACCAGGAGGTGCAGAAGGTCCCCGGCGTGGTGCCACCCGCGCCCAGCCCCGCGCAGGCAGCGCTGCAGAACACGGACATTCCCCATTCACGCTACGGCGTGCTGTACCTGCTGGGCAACATCGACATCGACATGAGCGCGCTGGCCATCACGCTGGAAGGCGTGTCGGCGCTGGGCAACATTGCCGGCCAGGCCCTGTCCACCAACATGGACCACGTGGGCAACGACAAGCTGGCCGCGCGCACGGTGGACGTCATGGGCCATTCGGTAAAAACCGGCACCATCTCCAGCGCGGGTGCCGCGGCGGTCAAGTTGGCCGGCAACAAGCTGGAAGGCCGGGTGGACCCGGCCACGCGGCCGCGCCACCATGTGCTGGCGCCCCCGCCGCCCAAACGGCCCGAGCCTGGATTTCCGCTCACGCTGGGCATGTACGAGCTGGTCAAGGAGGACCCGATCCTCATGCTCAACCCGTTCATGCTGGGCGCCACCATCGTGGGAACGGTGGGCGCGGCGGTGATTGATGCGCTCAACAGCCTTCGCATCGTGCTGCAGAACGCGGTGACCGACCTGGCGCACTACATCCTGCGCGAAGTCGCCAACCCCTCGGCCAAGAGCCTGGCCACGCTGGGCGCGACGATCAAGGGCATGGTGAAGTTCGTGGTGGGTAAATGCCTGGCCAGCGCCGCGCCGTTCGTGGGCGGCGCGCTGGACCTGGCCGGCGGCCTGGTGCAGACCTTCAAGGCCGCCAAGGACCGCATCGGCGCCTGGATGCAGCGGCGCAAGATCGTGCTGAACCCCGGCCATCCCGAGCTGCTGGCCAACGGCATCGAGTCGCAGATGGACAAGGGTATCTTCGCGGGCCTGTGGACCATCCTCAAGGGCGTGGCCAACACGGCGCTGACGGTGCTGCTGCCGGGCGCGAGCGCCCTGGTGGCGGCGGTGGTCACGGGCATTGAATGGCTGGTGAAGATCATCTGGCGCCTGGTGGAGCAATACCAGATCGGTGAGTTCCTCAAGGAAGCCCGCAAGCTGTTCCTGAAGGAGCGCGCGCTGGCGTCCAGGGTGGTGACCGAGGGTGTGCGCAACTACACCGACTCCATGGGGCGCAAGCAGCACGCCAGGGTGAGCTACACCCGCTACGAACCCAACCTGGACAAGAACAGCGGCGGCCTCATCCACAACCTGGACGAGTTCACCAAGTTCTTCCAGAGCGGCTGCGACGCCAGCCCGCTGATCCCGATGATCGTGCTCAACAGCGGCATCTGCGGCAGCCTGATGGTGCTGCTCAAGATGTTTGACGACCTGAACCGGCCACTGACCACGCAGGGCATGTACGACACCGGCAATGCGTACTTCACGCGGCTCAAGCAGTTCAGCCGGGGTTACATGGCCGGCTCGGGCTTCAACTTCAAGGTCAACATTTCCACCACCGGCAGCTACGACTTTGAGGCCGAGGGGCGCGAGCGCAAGTTCCTGCAGGGTCTGCTGAACCATTCGCTGCGTGACCACGCCAAGGTCGAAACCACCGGCGACAAGGCGCTGGCATTCATTGCCGGGGCGGTCTGATCCAGGGAGCCAGCATGAACACAAGTATTGCAGCGGGTGCCGCCGCCCCCGGCGAGGATGCGCAGATCGTCAAGGCCATGGTGCAGGCGGGCAATGCCAGCGGCGCGACAGGCCGGGCCACGGGCGTGCAGCAACTGGTGGGCGTGCGCAATGACGCCACCGGTCTGATCTACCGCAATGCGCTGTTCCGCTCCCGCACGCAGGTGCTGCGCCTGGGCCACCGGCTGGCGCGCCTGGGTTATGCGGACGAATTGGCCGGCCACCCGGGTCGCCTGCACGGTTTTGATGCGATCTTCAGCCGCGCGGCGGCACGCCAGGCGCAGGACTCAGCCCAGGCCGAGGTCGCCTGAGGCCCGTGCGTCGGCGTCCTGTGCGCGCGCTTCGCCGGGCGTCATGCCGTAGTGCCGCTTGAACATGCGGTTGAAGCCTGCCTGGTCGGTGAAACCGGCCATGAATGCGATGTCCGCGAGCGGCCGGGTGGCCCAGCGGCCCGATGCAATCAGCATGCGCGCACGGTGCAGCCGGGCATGCCAGATCAGGGCTGCCACGCTTGCGCCTTCGCGCGCAAAAAGCCGGTATAGCGTGGCGCGTGAACAGCCCAGCGCGGCAGCCACCGCGTCGGGGTCCAGCTGGGGGTCGGTGCAGTCACGCTCGATCAGGGTGCGGGCCGCCTGGTAGAAGCCGTCGGCAAAGCGCCCGGCATCGGCCGCGCCTTCGCGCGCGGTTTGCAGCGTCGCCAGTGCCATGTCCACGCAGGCGGAAATGACCACCTCGCGCTGGCCCGGCGTCATGTGGGCGGCCTGCGTGATGATCATGCGCATGTGCGACTGCAGCACGGCGCCGATGCCGGTATGCGCCTGCAGCACCACCGGGATCAGGCAGGGGTCGCCCACCGCGGCCTGCACCTTGCCGCGCGGCAGGAAGATGGACACGCTGTGCGAACTGGACTGGCGGAATTCCACCGGGCGGGACGAATCCACAAAGTACAGCGCGCCGGGGCCCAGGCGAACCGGGCCACCGTGGTCCATGTGCGAACCGGTGCTGTCCAGCATGTAGTTGACGCTGACGTAGTCCACGCCATCGCGGCGGCACTGCTGGGCGCTGCGCACAGCCCGCAGGGCACTGGATTCGTGCTCGACCACATGGGCGTCCGCGCCCAGGATGCGGCGCACGCGGCCCTCGAACGGGCGCGGCTCGCCGTCTGGACGGCTCAAGGCCATGCGGCCCAGGTGCGCGTGGTGCCAGAAGTCGATGCGTTCATGGGTCGCCACGCCGTCGGTGGATACCTGCGCCACTGCGCCCGGCGTGCCCGCATGGGAGCGGCCCGGCGCAGGGGTGGGCGGAATGTCGCTGGGGCGAGCCGTAGGCATCGCGGCATTGTCGCGCACGGCGCCCATGGTGGATCAGGTGCCGGAAACGGGCTCGCTGGCGCCCGGGTCGCTGGTGGCGGCAAAACCGGACGCCGGCTGGCTGGCCATGGGGCCGGTGCCGGGCAGGGGCGCCAGGGCGCCCAACAGCTCGCGCAGCTCGGCGGGGACTTTCATGCGCTCGGACGCGTGCAGCCACAGCCCGCCGAAGTGGCTGTAGTCGGCCAGCCAGGTGGCGCGCACGGCCTTGCGGATCTTGGCCTCCAGCAGCGGCACGCCCAGCATCACGCGCAGCGCGGATTCACGCTCCCAGCGCACCAGCCGCACCAGGCCGACGAACACGTCAAAGCCGTCGGGCGCCTGGCCGATCTTGCGCACCTCGATGGTGATGCAGTGGTTGGAAACCCCCCAGCGCCGGAAGTGCGACGCGATCAGGCCCTGGTAGTCGGTCTCCAGGCCTTCGCCCTGGCCGTTGACTGGCAGGTAGTCGGTGTCGGCGGCGTCTTCAAAGCCGCCGGAATCGCTGCCGCTGCTGCCACTGCCAGAAAAAAGTTTACGCAGGTCAAATTTCAAGGCGTTCTGGGGCACGCCGCCGTGCCCGGGGGTTGTCTCTGTCAGGGGGTTTCAGGCAGGGTGCGCACCCGGTGCAGGGTGGCGTGCTTGAACTTTTGCCGTAATTCTAATTGACGCTCTGATGACAAAGGCTGACGGCGGCCTGATTTTTTTATGTGCCGTCAATCAGACGGAAGGCTTGCGGCTGCCCAGCTTGCGGTACACCGTGGCGCGGCTGATGCCCAGGTTCTGTGCGGCCTGCATCACATTGCCCCGTGCGTCCTGCACGGCCTTGCGGATCAGCTCGGCCTCCAGGTCTTTCAATGGCAGCCGCGGGGCTGCCGCGCCCGGCGACGGCGCGCATGCCGTTGCAGTCTGCCCGGGGGCCTGCGCCAGCGCTGCCAGGCACAGGCCGGACCACAGCGGGACTTCCAGTGGTGCACCACGCCCGGCGCCGTCAAACAGCGATTCCCAGGGCATGGCAAACAGCTCGCTGCAGTGCACCGGGCCGCCCCCCTGGGGCATGAGCTGTGACACCATCTGGCGCGCGGCCTGGTTGGCCGCCGTGACCCAGCCGTCGGCGTCCAGGCAGACCAGGCCGTCGGACTCATCGCCCAGCACGCGCCCGGGCCAGTTCAGCCGCACCAGCAGGCGGTGCGGGCGGGCCAGCGCCAGCGCGTTTTCAATGCTGCGGGCCGACTGGGCCACCAGGTGCTTCAGCTCGGGGCGTTCGGCGGTTTCTATGCCGGTCAGGTCCAGCATGCCCACGCAGCGCCCGTCGGGGCCGAACAGCGGCGCGCCGGCGCAGCTGTACACACTGGTGTCATGGAAGAAATGTTCACCCCGGTGCAACCACAGCGGCTGCAGCTCGGCCAGCACGGCGCCAATGGCGCTGGTGCCCACGCTGCGCTCGGACAGGTCCACGCCGATGCGCGTGATCAGCTGCGCGCGGCGGTCGCTGCGGTCGATCGGGCCGTTGACGTCCACCACCACGCCCTGGGCGTCGGTCAGGATGGCGAAATAGCGCGTGTTGGCAATGGCGCGGCCCAGCTTGTCCAGCACCGGCTTGGCGGCACTGACCAGCGCATGGCTGGCGTCCGCGGTGCGCCGGCGCGCTGCGTCGGGCACCATGTCGAACGCCAGGCGCTGGTCGGGCCGCCGCCCGGCGGCCAGGCAGCGCCGCCAGGACCGCTCGATCCAGGCACGCTCAAACCAGGTGTCGGCCGCCACGTCGGTCATCGAGCGGCCTTCGTGCATGACGGCCTGGCGGGCCTGCTCGATCTGGCGCAGGCGCAGCTGGGCCGAAGGGGCGGCGGGTACCGGGGTGGGCGGGTGCAGGGCGGCGTTCATGGCTGCATTGTTCACGCTGCCATTGTTCCATTTTGAGAATTTCGCGTGGGGACTTTCGCAAACTAGGGTTTAGCCTAGGTACCCCCCCCACACCCCGTCCAACAATGTCCTGCGCCAAGTTCATACCAACCCACAGATGGAGACAAAACCCATGCAGGTCCAACTCAAGGTCAATGGCCGCGCGTCGACGATCGACGTCGCGCCCAACACGCTGCTCGTGCAGGCGCTGCGCGAGAACCTCAAGCTCACCGGCACCCATGTGGGTTGCGACACCGCACAGTGCGGCGCCTGCACGGTGCACGTGAACGGCCGCGCCATCAAGTCGTGCAATACGCTGGCCGTGCAGCACAACGGCGCCGAGATCACCACCATCGAAGGCCTGGCCCAGGCCGACGGCACCATGCACCCGATGCAGGCCGCCTTCAAGGAATGCCACGGCCTGCAATGCGGCTTCTGCACGCCCGGCATGGTCATGAGCTCGGTGGACCTGTGCAGGAACCACCCGAAGGCGAGCGAGACCGAAATCCGCGAGCTGCTCGAAGGCAACCTGTGCCGCTGCACGGGCTACCAGAACATTGTCAAGGCGGTCCAGCAGGGCCAGGCCGCCATGGCTTCGGCTTAAGGGGAACACCATGGGTGCATCAGACTTCTCGAACCTCCCCCACATCGGTGAGTCCGTCCGCCGCAAGGAGGACTACCGCTTCCTCACCGGCGCGGGCAACTACACCGACGACATCAACCTGGCCAACCAGCGCGTGGCCGTGTTTGTGCGTTCGCCGCATGCCCATGCCGTCATCAAGAGCGTGGACGTGGCCGCCGCCGAGGCCATGCCCGGCGTGGCCAAGGTCTTTATTGGCAAGGACGTGGAAGGCAAGATGGGCGGGCTGCCCTGCGGCTGGCTCATCACCAGCACCGACGGCACGCCCATGAAGGAGCCGCCGCACCCCATCCTGGCCCAGGGCAAGGTGCGCTACGTGGGCGACCACGTGGCCATGGTGGTGGCCGACACGCTGGAGCAGGCCAAGAACGCCGCCGAAGCCGTGGTGGTGGACTACGACGTGCTGTCGGCCGTTGTGAGCGTCAGCGATGCCGCCAAGGCCACGGCGCTGCACGACGCTGCGCCCGACAACCACTGCTACAAGTGGGCCTTGGCGACAAAGGCCAGGTGGATGCCGCCTTTGCCAAGGCGGCCCATGTCACCAAGCTGGACCTGACCAACAACCGCCTGGTGCCCAACGCCATGGAGCCGCGCGCTGCCATCGGCAGCTACAGCCGGGCCAATGACGAGTACACGCTGTATGTGTCCAACCAGAACCCGCACGTCGAGCGGCTTTTGATGACGGCGTTTGTGCTGGGCCTGCCCGAGCACAAGGTGCGCGTGATCGCGCCTGACGTGGGCGGCGGATTCGGCTCCAAGATTTACCTGTACGCCGAAGACGTGTGCCTGACCTGGGCGGCCAAGCAGCTCAACTGCAGCATCAAGTGGGTGGCCGACCGCAGCGAGGCCTTTCTCTCGGACGCCCATGGCCGCGACCACGTGAGCCATGCCGAGATGGCCATGGACAAGGACGGCAAGTTCCTGGCCATGCGCGTGCACACCGACGCCAACCTGGGTGCCTACCTGTCGACCTTCGCCACGGCCGTGCCCACCATCCTGTACGCCACGCTGCTGGCGGGCCAGTACACCACGCCCCAGGTCTATGTGGAGGTGGACGCCTGGTTCACCAACACCGCGCCGGTGGACGCCTACCGAGGCGCCGGCCGGCC
>JBEIPU010000033.1:0-27940 GCA_040376925.1 Caenimonas sp.
GGCGCCACCTTGTTCTTGACGATCTTGACCTTGGTCTCGTTGCCGATGGCCTCTTCGCCCTTCTTGATCGTGCCGGTGCGGCGGATGTCGATGCGCACCGAGGCGTAGAACTTGAGCGCGTTGCCGCCGGTCGTGGTCTCGGGGCTGCCGAACATCACACCGATCTTCATGCGGATCTGGTTGATGAAGATGACCATGCAGTTGGTCTTCTTGATGGTGGCGGTGAGCTTGCGCAGGGCCTGGCTCATCAGGCGGGCCTGCAGGCCGGGCAGCGAATCGCCCATTTCGCCTTCGATTTCAGCCTTGGGCGTGAGCGCGGCGACCGAGTCCACCACGATCAGGTCCACCGCGCCCGAACGCACCAGGCTGTCCACGATTTCCAGGGCCTGCTCGCCGGTGTCGGGCTGGCTGATCAGCAGGTCGGGCAGGTTCACGCCCAGCTTTTGCGCGTATTGCACGTCCAGCGCATGCTCGGCGTCCACAAAGGCGCACTGGCCGCCCTGCTTTTGCATCTCGGCGATGACCTGCAAGGTCAGCGTGGTCTTGCCCGACGATTCCGGGCCGTAGATTTCAATGACGCGGCCCCGCGGCAGGCCGCCCACGCCCAGGGCGATGTCCAGGCCCAGCGAGCCGGTGGAGACCACCTGGATGTCTTCAATGGCCTCGCCTTCACCCAGGCGCATGATCGTGCCCTTGCCGAACTGCTTTTCGATCTGGGCCAAAGCGGCCTGCAGGGCCTTGGCCTTTTCGCTGTCGGCGGCATTGATGCGGGCACCCTTGACTTGAACGTCCATGAGAAATCTCCAATAAAAACAACAGGTTGAAGCGGTTCATCCAGTTGTTTTTATCTACAGGCTGGATGCTTGACCAGTACTCTAATGGGGCAATGGTTTGAAGTAAATGAGTTTTTTGGTCAGTTTGACTTACCATTTACAGATGACCTCTGCCATGGATACACGCTGGCGCCAAACCCACCTCGGCCGCCTGCTGGGCCATGCGATGCGCCGCTTTGACGACCGGGTGCTCGCGCTCATGGCCCACAACATCGACGTGCCGCTGGCACTGTCCAACCTGGCTGCGCGCGCCCAGGTCAGCGCTGCCCATGTGCACATCACCCGCCACCTGGCGCCTGAGGGTTCGCGCCTGACCGACCTGGCCGCCAGCGCCGGCATGACCAAGCAGGCCATGGGCGACCTGGTGGACCAGTGCGAGGCCTGGGGCCTGGTCACGCGCCATAGCGACCCGCTGGACGCGCGCGCGCGGCGCATCCACTTCACGGCCACCGGCCTGGCCTGGCTGCAAGCCTTCAAGGACGCGGTGTCACAGGCCGAGGCCGAATTCCGCGCCGAGGTCGGCAACGACGTGGCCGCCGTGGTGATGATCGGCCTGGAGGCCTATGCCGGCCCCGCCGCTTGAGGCGGATCAGCCCCCCGTAAGGCGTGCAGGCCTAGAATTTGCCAAACACCCACAAGACCACCGGAGACAGCCATGCGGATACTGATTGCCGAGGACGACCAGGTACTGGCCGATGGCCTGCTGCGCACGCTGCGCGCGTCCGGCGCGGCCGTGGACCATGTGGCCAGCGGCACCGAGGCCGACGCGGCGCTGATGACCAACAACGAGTTCGACCTGCTCATCCTGGACCTGGGCCTGCCGAAGATGCATGGCCTGGAAGTACTGCGCAAGCTGCGCGGGCGCGGCTCGTTGATGCCGGTGCTGATCCTGACCGCGGCCGACAGTGTGGAAGAGCGCGTCAAGGGCCTGGACTACGGCGCCGACGACTACATGGCCAAACCGTTCAGCCTGCAGGAGCTGGAAGCGCGCGTGCGCGCGCTGATACGCCGCGGCATGGGCGGCACCAGCAGCACCATCAAGCACGGCCCGCTGGTGTACGACCAGGCCGGCCGCGTGGCCACGATCGACGGCAAGATGGTGGAGCTGTCCGCGCGTGAGCTGGGCTTGCTGGAGGTGCTGCTGCAACGCGCCGGGCGGCTGGTCAGCAAGGACCAGCTGGTCGAACGCCTGTGCGAATGGGGCGAAGAGGTCAGCAACAACGCGATCGAGGTCTATATCCACCGCCTGCGCAAGAAGATCGAGAAGGGCCCGATCCGCATTGCTACCGTCCGCGGCCTGGGTTACTGCCTCGAGAAAATCCCCGGATGAAGATTTTCCAGCGGGAGCAACGCTCGCTGTTCGGCGAGATCCTGGACTGGATGCTCACGCCGCTGATGCTGCTGCTGCCGGTGGCGCTGGCGCTCACCTGGCTGGTGGCGCAAAGCATTGCCGGCAAGCCGTTTGACCGGGCACTGGAATACAACGTGCGCGTGCTGGCGCAGCTGGTCACAGTGCAGCAGCAGCGGGTGCAGTTCAACCTGCCCCAGCCCGCGCGCGAGATCCTGCGGGCGGACGACTCCGACCTGATTTACTACCAGGTGGTCGGCCCGCGCGGCGAGATCCTGGGCGGTGAGCGCGACTTCCCCCCGCCGCCGGCGGATGAGAAGCCCCTGGCCAACGATGCCCAGGTGCGCGACGTGCACCTGCGCGACGCCGAGATGCGCGGCCAGGACGTGCGCGTGGCCTACATCTGGGTGCGCCTGGACCTGCCCGGCGACCCGCAGGCCCTGGTGCAGGTGGCCGAGACGCGTGAAAAGCGCTCGGTGCTGGCCACCGAAATCATCAAGGGCGTGCTGCTGCCCCAGCTGGTGCTGCTGCCGCTGGCCGTGCTGCTGGTCTGGCTGGCGCTGGTGCGCGGCATCAAGCCGCTGAGCCAGCTCGAAGAGCGCATCCGCGCGCGCAAGCCCGACGACCTGAGCCCGCTGGACGACCACGCCGTGCCGATGGAGGTGGCGCCGCTGGTGTCGTCTGTCAACGACCTGCTGACGCGGCTGAAGGATTCCATCGCGACGCAAAAGCGCTTCCTGGCCGATGCGGCGCACCAGCTCAAGACACCGCTGGCGGGCTTGCGCATGCAGGCCGACCTGGCCCAGCGCGAGGGCGGCAGCGCCGAGGAGCTCAAGCAGTCGCTGCAGCAGATCGAGCGCTCCAGCATCCGTGCCACCCACACCGTCAACCAGCTGCTGGCGCTGGCGCGCGCGGAGAGCAGCGGCGCCGTGCTGGCCCGGCTGCCCTGCGACCTGGCGCAGCTGACCATCGACGCGGTGCACGACTCGCTGCCGCGGGCGCTGGAGCACCACATGGACCTGGGCTACGACGGCGCGCGCCCCGGCGCCCCGGGCGTGGTGATTGCGGGCAATCCGACGCTGCTCAAGGAAATGATCCGCAACCTGCTGGACAACGCGATCAACTACACGCCGTCGTCGCCCGGGCACCCGGGCATCATCACCGCGCGGGTGCTGGCCGACCCGTTCGGCCATGTGTTGATCCTGCAGGTGGAAGATTCGGGCCCCGGCATCCCCGAGGCCGAACGCGAGCTGGTGTTCCAGCCGTTTTACCGTGCCCTGGGCACCAATGTGGATGGCTCGGGCCTGGGCCTGCCCATCGTGCAGGAAATCGCGAACCAGCACGGCGCGTCCATCACGCTGGAGGACGCCCACCCCGGCCAGGCGGCACCCGGCCTGCTCGTGAGCCTGCGCTTTGCCAGTCAGGCCGCCGGCGGCTCGTAAAGGTTCAGCTTGAGCCGTTCACGCTCGATCACGCGCTGGACCGCGGGCTGCAGCGCCACGCGCTGCACGTGCGCCCACAGCAGCGGGTAGCCCGTGGGGTCCATGCCCGCAATGCTGCCCCAGCGCAGCAGGGTCAGCGCATAGGCATCCAGCGGGCCGAAGTGTTCGCCGCCCAGCCAGGCGCGCCCGTGCTGCTGCGCGGCCTGCACCATCGCCTCCAGTTCGCCCAGCATGCCGGCGTACAGGCTTGTGTTGTATGCCTTCAGATCCGCATGCAGCCCGGGCTTGTCGGTGAACTTGTGCGGCATGAAGATGTGGGTGAACGTCGGGTGCACCGTGTTGTTCATCCAGGCCAGCGTTTCCAGCACGCGGGCGCGTGCCAGCGGCTCGCGCGGCAGAAAGCCGGCCTGCGGGAAGCGGTCGTTCAGGTAGGCCACGATGGCCACGATCTGCGTGATGGTTTCGCCGCCGTCCACCAGCACAGGCACCTGGCTGCGCGGGTTGATGGCCTTGTATTCGGGGCTGTAGTTTTCCTGCTTGTGCAGCTTGACCATGACCGGCTCATACGGCTCGCCGGCCGATTCCAGCAGGGTGTGGGGCACAAAGGAGCAGGCGCCGGGCGCGAAGTACAGCTTGAGCGTCATTGTCAAATCTCCAAGGGGTGGGGTTCAGCGGCAGGTGCGCAGCGGCTTGCCGTTGAGCACGGTGCGGATCTCTTCAAGTCGTGCGCGCAGCGCGTCGTCCACCACCGGCAGGCGCAGCAGCTGGCCACGGGCTTCTTCGCGCTCCTGGATCACGCGGGCGGTGCGCACGCCGCGCTGGGCCAGGCGGTCCAGCTGCTGCTGGGCCGCGGCCTGGCTGGTAAAGCCGCCCAGCGACAGGCCAGGCTCCAGTGCCTGGTTGGACAGACCCTCGAACGACACGCCCAGCTGGCGCAGCTCGGCCTTTTTCTTGTTGACGGCGTCGGGCGTGAGGTATTTGCCCATGTAGATGATCCAGCGCGCGGGCTCTGTCGCCGCGTCCAGCGACCAGCTGCCGGCGGGCAGCAGCGGCTCCAGCGTCTGGCGCACGGCCGTGGCCTGGCGCTCGTCAAACAGGCCGGCCTGAAGGCATTCCGGCCCGCGCGCGGCAGGCGCTGCCGCCGATTCCACGCGCCGGGCTTCGTCGGCGGTCAGCACGCGCAGGGCTTCGGGGCGGATCTGCTGGCCCAGCCGCTGGGGTTCGGACTGCTGCGCGGGCGCCGCGCCCCAGGACTGCAGCAACCCCTGCGACCACGCAAAGTACAGGCCGTTGGCCAGCACCAGCACCAGGACCACCAGGCGCAGCACGCGTCAGGCCCCTGCGCCCTGGGGGCGTACGCTGACTTCCGAACTCGTGACCTGTTTCATGCCGCTGGCAGTATGCACCAGCAACGCCCCGTCGGCGCCCACGCCCCGCGCATCGCCCTGCAGGCCGTCGCTGAGCACCACGGCGCGGCCGGCCAGCGCGTCGCGCGCCTGAAAGCGGTCGCCAAACGCGCCAAAGCCATCCGCCTCGAATTGCTGCAGGGCGCGCACCAGCGGCAGGGCCAGTTGCCCCAGGGCGGCGGGCGCGTCGATGTCCGGGCGAAGTTCCTGCAGCCAGGCCGGCGGCGTGGACAGGCCCTGGGCCCCCCGGGCGGTGATGTTGATGCCTGCGCCCACCACCACGAAGCGCGGGGCGGCGGCGGCGCCCGTGCCCGCCGTTTCGATCAGGATGCCCGCCAGTTTGCGCCCCTGCAGCCACAGGTCATTGGGCCATTTGATGCGCAGGTCCTCGTGCAGGCTCTCAGCCAGGCTGACACCCACGGCCAGCGACAGGCCCGACCAGTCGGCCGGCGCCAGCGGCAAGCCCAATGAAAAGGTCAGGGAAGCGCCCACCTCACTGGCCCACGGTCGCCCGAGGCGCCCACGGCCCGCGGTCTGCCGCTCGGCCACCAGCAGCACAGGTTCGGTCTGGCCCGCGCGGGCGCGACGCATCAGCTCTGTATTGGTGGAATCAACTTCGGGCAGAACCTCGACGGTGAAGCCCGGCAGCACCGGCGCCACCGCCTCCCAGATCGCCTCCCCTTGCCACCGGATCATTTCCTGGCACGCTTGCGCTTGGGTACCAGCAGCGTGCCGCGGCAGTCCTTGGCGTTGCACCAGCAGGGGTATTCGGCCTTGAGTTTGGGGGTGTACGGCTCGTCGATGATCAGGCCGTAGTCGTAGTTGAGCTCTTCGCCGGCCTTGATGTTGCGCAACGCCTTGATGAACACGCGGCCGTCTTCCTCGTCGGCCTCGCAGTTGGGGTCGCAGCTGTGGTTGATCCAGCGCGAGGAATTGCCGCCGTGCTTGGCGTCGATCACACGGTCTTCGTCAATGTGGAAGTAGAACGTGTGGTTGGGGTCCTTGGGGTCGTGCGGGTGGCGACGCAGGGCCTCCTTCCAGCTGATGATCTCGCCCACATATTCGATGATGGTCTCGCCCTCGGCCAGGTCCTGGACGGCAAACACCCCGTTGCCGTGCACGCCGGAGCGGCGTGTCTGGATGCGTCGGGCGGGGCTGGCGGGGGCTTTTGCTGGCATGAACGGAAAACTCTGGTAAGTTGAATATGCACACACGTGCGCGCGTACGCGTACGCGCGAGGAGCCGCAATTCTATGCAAGAGCCATGCAAGACCGATGAAACAAGTACCAACCCTCACACGCCGTGACCTGCTGGCCAGCCTGGCGCTCGGCAGCACCGGCCTGGCCGCCGCACAGGGCGGCAGCAGCACGCCGGGCGATGCCCGCGCGCCCGCACTGCCCCACAGCGGATCGACCCTGGCCTTGAGCGACGTGGTGCTGCTGGACGGCAGCGTCTGGCGCGCCGGCGCGGCTGAGGGGCAGGTGGTCGTGGTCTACTGGTGGGCCAGCTGGTGCCCTTTTTGCGCGGTGCAGAGCCCGCATATAGAGAAGCTCTGGCGCAAGGAGCGCAGCCGCGGCCTGCAGGTGCTGGCGCTGTCCATCGACCGGACGCCGGAGGCTGCCGCAGCCTATATGCGGCAAAAGGGTTACACCTTCCCGGCTGGCATGCTGACACCCGATGTCGCTAAAGTGCTGCCCAAGCCCAAGGGGCTGCCGGTGGTCGTGGTGCGTGGGCGAACGGGCAAGGTGGTGTTTGCGGAGGCCGGGGAAATGTTCCCCGAAGATATTGAAGGATTGGCCAAGTTCCTATGACGAAGACGTTGGTGATTGCAGAAAAACCCTCGGTGGCGCAGGACATCGTGCGCGCGCTCACGCCCGTGGCGGGCAAGTTTGAAAAGCACGACGAGTTTTTTGAAAGCGACAGCTACGTCGTGACCAGCGCGGTCGGCCACCTGGTGGAAATCCAGGCGCCCGAGCAGTTTGACGTGAAGCGCGGCAAATGGAGCTTTGCCCACCTGCCGGTGATTCCGCCTTTCTTTGACCTGAAGCCGGTGGACAAGACCAAGACGCGGCTGAACGCGGTGGTCAAGCAGGCCAGGCGCAAGGACGTGACGGCGCTGGTGAACGCCTGTGACGCGGGCCGCGAGGGTGAGCTGATCTTCCGGCTGATCGAGCAGTATGCAGGCGGCGAGAAAGCCGGCAAGTACGTGCCCCTGGGCAAGCCGGTCAAGCGCCTGTGGCTGCAAAGCATGACGCCCCAGGCCATCCGCGACGGCTTTGAAAGCCTGCGCCCGGACAAGCAGATGCAGGGCCTGGCCGACGCCGCGCGCAGCCGATCCGAGGCCGACTGGCTGGTGGGTATCAACGGCACGCGCGCCATGACGGCGTTCAACTCGCGCGACGGTGGCTTCTTCCTGACGACCGTGGGCCGCGTGCAGACGCCCACCCTGGCCGTGGTAGTGGAGCGCGAGGAACAGATCCGCAAGTTCATCAGCCGCGACTACTGGGAAATCCACGCCACCTTCCTGGCCGAGGCCGGCGAATACCCCGCCAAGTGGTTTGACCCGAAGTGGAAAAAAGACGCGGACGATGCCGAGAAAAAGGCTGACCGCGTCTGGACCCAGAAGGAAGCCCAGGCCATTGCCGACGCCGTGCGCGGCAAGGCGGCAACGGTCACCGAAGAAAGCAAGCCCACCTCCCAGGCATCGCCTGCGCTGTTTGACCTGACCAGCCTGCAGCGCGAGGCCAACGGCAAGTTCGGCTTTTCAGCCAAGACGACGCTGGCGCTGGCGCAAAGCCTGTACGAGCGCCACAAGGCCCTGACCTACCCGCGTACCGATTCACGCGCGCTGCCCGAGGACTACCTGCCCGTGGTGAAAGACACCTTCGGCATGCTGGCCGACAGCGGCATGAAGCACCTGGCGCCGTTTGCAAAGCAGGCGCTGCAGGGCAGCTACGTCAAGCCGTCCAAGCGCATCTTTGACAACGCCAAGGTCAGCGACCACTTTGCGATCATCCCGACCACGCAGGCGCCCAGCGGCCTGAGCGAGGCCGAGCAGAAGCTGTACGACCTGGTGGTACGCCGCTTCATGGCGGTGTTCTTCCCCAGCGCCGAATACATGGTCACCACGCGCATCAGCCAGGCGGTGGGCCACAGCTTCAAGACCGAAGGCAAGGTGCTGGTCAAGCCCGGCTGGCTGGCCATTTACGGCAAGGAAGCCGCCGACGAAGTGGCCGACGCCAAGGACGGCGACAAGGGCCAGAGCCTGATTCCGGTCAAGCCCGGCGAAATGGTGCGTGCCGAGGTGGTGGAGCCCAAGGGCCTGAAGACGCGCCCGCCCGCACGCTACTCCGAAGCCACGCTGCTGGGCGCCATGGAAGGCGCCGGCAAATTCGTGGAAGACGACGAGCTGCGCGAGGCCATGCAGGAAAAAGGCCTGGGCACGCCCGCCACGCGCGCGGCCATCATTGAAGGCCTGATCAACGAAAAGTACATGCTGCGCGACGGGCGCGAAATGATCCCCACGGCCAAGGCGTTCCAGCTCATGACACTGCTGCGCGGGCTGGGCGTGGAAGAGCTCTCCAAGCCCGAGCTGACCGGCGAGTGGGAGTACAAGCTCGCGCAGATGGAGCACGGCAAGCTGAGCCGCGATGAGTTCATGCGCGAGATCGCCGAGATGACGAAACACATCGTCAAGAAGGCCAAGGAGTACGACCGCGACACTGTCCCCGGCGACTACGCCACGCTGAGCACGCCCTGCCCCAACTGCGGCGGTGTGGTCAGGGAAAACTACCGCCGCTACGCCTGCACCGGCAAGAGCGGCGCGGGTGAGGACGCCTGCGGCTTCTCGTTCGGCAAGACGCCGGCCGGCCGCACGTTTGAGCCCGCAGAAGTGGAGCAATTCCTCGCGACCAAGCACATCGGCCCGCTGGACGGCTTCCGCTCCAAGGCGGGCTGGCCGTTCACCGCCGAGATGGTGCTGAAGTACAGCGACGAAGACAAGAACTGGAAGCTTGAGTTCGACTTTGGCGACGACAAAAACGCCGCCGAGACCGGCGAGATCGTGGACTTCAGCGCGCAGCAAAGCCTGGGCGCGTGCCCCAAATGCGGCGCCCCGGTGTACGAGCACGGCAAGAACTATGTGTGCGGCAAATCCGTGCCCACGGCTGCCCAGCCCACGCCCAGTTGCGACTTCAAGACCGGCCAGGTGATCCTGCAGCAGCCGGTGATGCGCGACCAGATGACCAAGCTGCTGGAGACCGGCAAGACCGATCTGCTGGACAAGTTTGTGAGCATGCGCACGCGCCGCGCATTCAAGGCCTTCCTGGCCTGGGACGCCGAGGCGGGCAAGGTCAACTTTGAATTTGCGCCGTCCAAGTTCCCACCGCGCAAGCCGCCCGCGGGCCGGGCAGCCGCGCCCGCGAAGGAGCCCGCGGCAAAGAAAGCTCCAGCCAAAAAAGCTCCGGCCGCCAGGAAGGCACCAGCCGTCAAAAAAGCCGCCGCGCCCAAAAAGCCGCGCGCCACGGGGGCCGGCCTGAAACCCAGCGACGCGCTGGCCGCCGTGATCGGTGCCGACAATGTGGCCCGCACCGAAGTCATCAAGAAGCTGTGGGACTACATCAAGGCCAACGGCCTGCAGGACGCCACCAACAAGCGGGCCATCAATGCCGATGCCCGGCTCAAGCCGGTCTTCGGCAAGGACCAGGTGACGATGTTTGAGCTGGCAGGAATCGTGGGCAAGCACCTGTCGTAGCCGCCCGCCCGGCCCCGGGTCAAGCGCCCTCGCCGGCTGGCGGGGGCGCTTTTTTTTGCCTTTTGTGATGGCTGGCACGCTCAGCGAGTATGTTTTTGTGGGATATTATTCCGCAATTAACACATTCATCCGGAGTTGAACATGAGAACCATCCGCCTGTTTTCGCTGTGTGCCGCTGTGGGCCTGCTGGCCGCCTGTGGCGGTGGCGGCGGGGACGACCCCGCGCCGCCATCGCAGCCCGTGACCTTCGCCATGCGTACCGAAACCGGTGGCGCCGAACAGGAATTCCGCTACAGCACCACGTCGCCCGAGTTCATTGCCAGGGCGCGCGCGCAGCTGCTGCTGCCGGTGGCCAACCGCAAGACCTTTCCCGCGGGGGCGATCGCCGCAGGCAACGGTGGCGTCAACCTCAACTGGGGCTGGCATTTCACCGACCTGTCGCTGGTGGAGGCCGCCATCGAGCTGTGCGATGGCTCGCCGGCCATGGTGCAGGCCGATTTGGGCTACTGGCTGAACACGGTCAAGCGCTTTTGCCCCTGGAGCGGCTATGTGCATTCGGAGGTGGCTGCCGACACGACGCAGCGCGACCTGGCCATCGGACAGACCCGCGAGATCGCCTCGCTCAAGATCAGCATTGAGCTGCGCGACATCGTCGACAACCGTTGCCCCGCCGCCGCCATCTGCGTGAGCGCCGGCCACGCCGAGGCCCAGCTGTGGGTGCGCATCGGCGGGCAGGCTGCGCAGCCGTTGACCCTCACGCTGGGCGCGGGCGCGCGCGACCGCCAGGCCACGCTGGGGGGCTTGCGCTTCACACTGGACAGCCTCTCGCCTTACCCCGTCAACGACCCGATCCCCAAGGCGCAATACCGTGCCAGCGTGACCGTGGGGCGCGTGTAGCCCGCTGCGCTCAGTCCACCCGCTCGGCGCGCACCTGCCCGTTCTGGTGCAGCACCAGCCCGCGCACCGCGCCGTTCGGATAGCGGTCGAACTGCACCTGGGCCGGCACGGTGTCCCAGGCGAAGCGATCCGGCTGCCCCGCCACAGGGTAGACCAGCAGCCGCTCCTGCCCGGTGAGCTGCACGCCCAGGTGACCGGTGGCCGCCGTCACCACCAGGTCAAAACGCGGCGCGCGGTAGCGGCCCACAAAAGGCTGCAGCGTTTCCTGCGGCAGCCAGGCAGCGGCGGGCACGGGCTCGCTGGTGAGCCTGGCCGGCCGCTCGTCACCCCGCGCCAGCCAGCGCATCCCCGTGACCTTGCCGCCCTCACGCACAAAAACCACCTTGGCGCGCGCGCCGAAATTAAAGCTGTCCGGCCCCGACGGCGTGAGCGGCACAAACAGCTGGCCCGTACTGTGGATGTGCAGTTGCCCGCCCTGGGCCACCACGGTCCAGGCGTTGTGCCGGGTTTCGCGGAACACGCCGGCGTACTCACCCAGGCGCTCGGGCGCCAGCGTGTAGGGGGCGTTGTCCACCGGGTAGCGGCCCACCAGCATGTCATTGGCCATGCGCCACACGGCCGACTGCGCGTTGCTGGCCACCAGCACCACCACCTCCTGCGTGTCGGGCGCGATCGTCAGCACGGACCGGTAGCCGCCGGTGCCGCCGGTGTGGCCGTAGGTGCGCCGCCCGGGCGGGCCGTTGATGAAAATCCCGTAGCCGACTTCGCCATCAAAGCGCGCCAGCGGTGTCAGCAGCCGCTCTGCCGCCGCGCCCAGCGGCCCCTGGCGGCCCGCCAGGATGGCGCGACCGAACAGCAGAAGATCCTCTGGCGTGGAGCGCAGTGCGCCGGCGCCGGCAAAGGCCTGCATGTCCCACAGCGACGCGCCCGCCACCCCGTCAAAGGCCGGGGCCATGCGCGGCGCCTGGTCGCCCAGCGCCTGCAGCGTGTTGCGCATGCCCAGCGGCGCGGTGATGCGCTCGCGAACCAGCTCGGCCCAGGGCTTGCCGTAGCGCTCGGCCAGCAGCTCGCCCAGCACGCCAAAGCCGAAGTTGCTGTAGCGCGCCTCGCACGGGGCGAGCTGGGCCGTCTTGAGCGCGGCCAGCGTCGCCCACATGCGCGCGCGGTCGTAGCTGCGGTAGGGGTTGGCCGCCGTGTAACCCTGCTGGCGAAAGTCCGGCGGCAGCCGCGGCAGGCACGAGGTGTGCGTGACCAGCTGGCGCAAGGTGATCGCGGCCACCTGCGGCTGCTCAAAACTCGCCTTGCCCTGCAGCAGCTGGCCCAGCGTGTCGTCCAGCCGCAGCTCGCCCGCCTCCACCGCCTGCGCCAGCAGCACGCCGGTGAACACCTTGCTGATGGAGCCGATTTCAAACAGCGTGGCATCAGGCCCACGGGTCACGGGCGCTGCCACGCCGGGCCCGACAGCGGCCCCTGCCAGAGCCGGCTTGCCATCGCGCCAGGCCCCCGCCACGGCCATGCCCGGCTGCACGCCGAGCGCGTCGCGCGCGAGCTGTTCCACGGGCGTGGACAGCGGGATGGTGGCGGGCTGGGCCAGGGCCGTGCAGGCGGCCAGCAGGGAGAAGGTGCAGGCGAGGAGTTTGGCGTTGAGCATGCGGGGAACCTTGAACGGGGCTGCAACCATTGTGCCGGGGTGGTGCGGAACCGGTAGGGCGGCACGAACAGGCAAGTCTTGAGGGTGACAATAGATGTTTGATGCGATAGCATCACGCATCAAACAACTACAAGCCCCATGATGCGTACAACACTTGACATTGCCGACGACGTCCTGTTTGCCGCCAAGGAACTGGCCCGGCGTGAGAAAAAGCCGCTGGGTCAGGTCATCAGCGAGCTGGCCCGGCGAGCCTTCCACCAGACGGCTGCCGACATACCCTACGGTGCCGCTCCCGCCACCGCAGCACCTCATGTTTCCGAGCGGCTGGCTGTCTATGGCATTCATCCATTGCCCTCGCGCGGCGGCATCGTCAGCAACGAACTGGTCGATCGTTTGCGTGACGAAGAAGGCATCTGATGCGGGCCCTGCTTGACGTCAATGTGCTGATTGCGCTGCACGACAGGGATCACGTTCATCACACACGCGCCGCGCAGTGGCTGGAGGCCAATATCCAGGCCGGCTGGGCCAGCTGCCCGCTGACGCAGAACGGGTGCCTGCGCATCATGAGCCAGCCGGGCTACAGCCAGCCCCAGCCTTTGCCCACCCTGATTGCAATGCTGCATCAATCCACCAGCACAGCCTTTCATGCCTTCTGGAGCGACGACATCAGCCTGCTCGATGCGAAGCGATTCCGGCACGCGCACATGCACAGCCCACGCCAGTTGACCGACCTGTACCTTCTGGCACTGGCCGTCAAGAATCAGGGGCGCCTGGTGAGCCTGGATCTGCGCATCCCCCTCAGTGCCGTCCACGGCGCCCGCACAGAACATCTGGTGGAGCTTTAACCATGCCTTCTGTCGAAACCCTTGAACGCTTCATCGCCCGCGTGGAAAGCAACGCCCATGTGGAGGCGATCCAGGAGTTCTATGCCGAGGACGCCTCGATGCAGGAGAACGTGGCGCCGCCGCGCAGGGGGCGCGACGCGCTGGTGGCCCGCGAAAGCGCCACGCTGGCGCGCGCGGCGTCATTGCGCTCGACCTGCGTGCGGCCCGTGTTCGTGAACGGCGACTTCGTCGTCATCCGCTGGATTTTCGAGTTCACCTGGAAAGACGGCAGCACCAGCCGCATGGAGGAGCTGGCCTACCAGCGCTGGGCGGGTGAGCGCATCGCGCAGGAGCAGTTCTTCTACGACCCGGCGCAGTTTGCGCCCACGCGACCCGCCGGCCCTACTTCGGCAACGCCTTGAGCCCGCTCAGGCGCGAGGTCAGGATGATGGCCGCCTGAAGCACAAACCCCGCGAACGCCAGGACCAGGCAGGCTGCTTCGCCCCAGGTGGCACCCACCACGGCGCCCAGCGCCGCCCCAACGGGCCGCGAGCCCGCATTAACCGTCAGGAAGACCGCGCCCACGCGGCCCAACATGTCATCGGGCGTGACGCTCTGGCGCAGTGTGGTGGTGGTGATGGTCCAGATGATCGGCCCCGCACCAAACAGAAAAAACGACAACCCCGCCAGCGCCCCATGCGGCAACAGCAATGTGGCCACCATGGCACCCGCCGCCGCCACCGACACCGCCGGGCCAAACTGCACGGCACTGCCAAAGCGCATGGCACCCACAAGGCGCGGCGCCAGCAGCGCCCCCACCACCATGCCGCCGCCATACATGCCCAGCGTGAAGCCCACCGCCTCGGTGTTCAGGCCCAACACCCGCACGGCATAGGGCACATAGGCGGCCTGCAGCACAAACCAGGCGATGTTCCAGGCAATGCCGGTCAGCAGCATGGGCCGCAGGTATTCGTGGCGCCAGACAAACTGCGCACCCTCCTGGATCTCGCGCAACGGGTGGCGCGCCGGCGCCATGGTGCGTGCCGGCTCGTGCAGGCGCCACAGCAAGCCCACGGCGGCAGCCGACAGCAGCGCGGCCAGCACGAAAGCCGCCGCGCCGCCCACCCAGGCCACCAGCGCGCCGGCCACTGCGGGGCCGGCCGCATAGGCAGCGCTGCGCGCCAGCTCCAGTCGCCCGTTGGCACGCGCCAGCGACGCGCGCGGCACCAGCGCCGGCACCATGGCCGGCGCCGCCACGCTGAAGCCCACCGTACCCACGGCACCGGCAAAACCCACCACCGCCAGCCAGAAGACCGACAGTTGGCCGGTCAGCACCATGGCCAGCAGCACCACCAGCGAGATGGCGCGCAGAAGCTCCGCCAATACCATGAGGCGGCGGCGCGACGTGCGATCCGCCAGCACGCCCAGTGGAATGGACAGCAGCAGGAAAGGCAGCGTCTGCACGGCCGCCAGCAGCCCGATCTCGCCCGGCCCCGAGCCCAGCATCAGCACCGCCACCAGCGGCACAGCCGCCAGGCTCAGCTGTTCGGCGGATTGAGCCGCCAGGTTGGCCCAGGCCAGGCGGGCGAAAGCGGGGGGAAGGCGCAGTGATTGCATGGGCGCCATCTTGCCCGGGCGGAGGCTGCGCCGCTGGCCGCAACCGGACCTGCCATTGCAGCCTTCTTGCACGCGCACAGAACGCGGGCGACGGTGCGCCTGCCTGCATGTGCCTCACATGAAATGGTGATTGGCGTCGCACGTCAACCTTGTGAGACTTCGGCAGCCTCGGGCACCCTTCCCCGCGAAATCAGCCATGAAACATAACTTCCTGCGAGCCCGACTGCTCGCGTGCACGTTCGTTGCAGCACTTGCCGCCGGATGCGGCGGTGCCAACACGCCCCAGCCAGCGCCGCTCGCGCAGCAGCCCATGGCTGACGCTGCGCCCGCCTTCACCGGCAACCGTTCGGGCTACAGCATCAGCCGGGGTCCAGGGGGCTTTACCGTCACGGACAAGACCACCGGCGCCAGCACCGCCATCGGCAATGCCACGAACGTCCGCTTTGCCGACGTCACGTTGAACCTGGGTATTGTCGAGCGCGCGCGCGCCGTGCCGCAGGCCGACCTGGACCTGCTGATCGAGCTGTACATCGCGTTCTTCAACCGCGTGCCCGACGCCGACGGCCTGAACTACTGGATCGGCCAGTACCAGTCCGGTGTGCCGCTGGTGCAGATCTGCGAGAGTTTTTACACCGCGGCCGTGCAATACAGCGACCTGACGGGCTATTCCGCCACGATGTCCAACGCCGACTTCGTGCGCGTGATCTACCGCAACGTGCTGGGCCGCACGGGTGCCACAGCCCCACCGGACGCCGACGTTCAGTTCTGGGCGGGCGAGCTGGCGTCGGGCCGCGCTACCAAGGGCAGCCTGGTCAAGACCATGCTCGCATCCGCGCATTCGTTCCAGGGCAACGCGACATGGGGCTGGGTGACCTCGCTGCTGGACAACAAGATCGCGGTGGGCCGGCAGTTCGCGGTCGTGCAGGGGCTCAATTTCAACTCGGCGTCGGAATCCATCACACGGGCCATGGCCATTGCAGCGGCCGTCACGCCCACGGATACCGGCGCCGCCGTGGCCCGCATCGGCATCACCGACACGGCCTATGCCGACAACAGCAAGCCCGTGACGCTGGGGCTGATGCGCGCGGCCCACATGTACAGCAACTATGGCGACAACGTGCGCGGCTTCAAGCCTTCGCTGACGGATGTGCGCCAGGCGGCGACCGCTTCGTCCGTCTCGGTGGGCCTGTCACGCAGCAGCTTCCAGGACGCCAGCGGCGCCACGCTGGTGTTCGACACGGCCGTCATCCGGGCCACCGGCGTGCGGCTGGCGGGGGGCGCCAGCCACACCGCCATACAGTTCACCGCGTCACGCCGCGCCGACAACGGCGAGATGGCGTATGACTTCCGCCCCTCCAGCGAGACCACGCTGGCCGGCGTTCCGGGCTTCGGTGGTGATGTGCGCCTGGCGGTGTCGGCTGACGGTCGCACGGTCAACCAGTGGGAGCTGGTGAAAGTGCGGGGCGCCGCGCGCGAGCTGATCGCGGCATTGGTGCTGGGCGCGCCCGAGCTTCTGGCGGGCGCCCAGGCCACGGGCACCAGCGGGCTGGACAAGGCATTGCTGGTGCAGATGGTGACAACCATGCGCGACGCCATCCTGGTGGAGGACCAGGCCTATTTCAACTATCTGCGCGCCCACAACATCGACTGGCTCGCGCTGACGGTACCCATCTTTTACGGCGACCTGAGCGACCCCCGCGTGTACGTGAAATACCGGCCGCTGGGCAACATCGACTCCGGCGCGAGCTTCACCTTTGACGATGACGACCTGGCCCACTTTCTGGCCAAGGCGCGCCGCGCGGGCTTCAAGATCATGGTGGGCCTGGAGCTGTCGCCCGTGCACATGAACGTATCCACCAGCGACCCCACCTGCAACCAGCCCAACTACAAGCCCAACCGCTGGCTGCTGGGCCAGCCCACGGTCGCCGCCACTGACCCGATGCAGGCCTGCATGAACCCCGCGCACTGGTGGTGGAACCCCGCGCATGCGGACCACGCGCGCAACACCGGCATCTTCTGGCAGACCTACACCGAGGTGGCCGTGAAGTACGCCAATATCCTGCAGCAGGCGGGCGTGGAGATGTACGCCATCGCCACCGAACAGGACAACCTGTTTCGCACCCGCGCCGCCGCCGCGCCCTATACCAACCACTTCAAGCCGCAATTGCAGACACTGGTCAGCGCCGTCCGGGCCAGCTATTCAGGCCTGCTGACCTATGACCAGCAGCACCAGACCATGACGGACCCCGCACAGTTCGCCGGCGGTGGCGGCACGGCGGCAGCGTTCGACCATGTGTTTGAGGACCTGGGCCTGGAAGTCGTCGGCACCTCGGCCTATTTCAAGCTCACGGCCAGCCCGCCGGGCCGCGTGCTGCCGGTGGCTGAACTGGAGGCCATCTGGGACGACATCTTCCGCAAGTACCTGATCCCCCGCCAGGCAGCAAACCCCGGCAAGCCACTGGTGTTCACCGAGTTCGGCTACACCGACTCGGTATCCGCCACGGCCCTGCAGGGCGCGCAGCTGGGCGAACTGGAGCCACCGGCCGCCGGCGGGGTCTCGCCCGGCCAGCAGCAGCAGCAAAACATCTTCCAGGCCTACTTCAATGTGAATGCGCGCCACGGCAACCTGATCCGCGGCTCGTTCCTGTGGGGCGTGAGCTACATCAGCCCTTACGACTGCGACCGCATTGTGTTCGGCATCTACTGCAAGGCATCGGCCGAAACCATCAAGCAGATCTATGGCGGCCTGAAGTAAGCGCCGCCTACCGCCCCATTCCCCCCACGCGGGCCAGGTGCACCTGGTGCAGAGTGATCTTGCGCACCTCGGCCTGGCTGGTTTCGATGTGGGCGCGCAGCAGCATCGCGGCCTGGTCGCCGCGCTTGCGCTGGATGGCTTTCAGGATCTTGGCGTGTTCGTCGTAGGTGGCGTCGATGCGGGCCTGCTTGGTGAAGTCCAGCCGGCGGATGATGCGGATGCGGTCGGTCACGTCGCGGTGCACGCGGGCCATTTCGGCGTTGCCGGCGGCGGCCACCAGGCTGCAGTGGAAGGCTTCGTCGCGTTGTGACACCTCCACCATGTCGGTGCTGCGCTCGGTCACAGGCACGAGCCAGAACGCGGCCAATGCGTCCAGCAGTTCGCGGTCCACACGCTCGCCGTCGGTGCACAGGCGCTGGGCGGCGGTGGTTTCCAGCACCATGCGCAGGTCGTACAGCTGTTCAAACTGGTCGAAGTCAAACGGCAGCACGCGCCAGCCGCTTCTGAACAGCACCTCCACATAGCCCTCTTGCTGCAGGCGAAACAGCGCCTGGCGCACCGGCGTGCGGCTCACGCCCAGGCGTTCGCTCAGTTCGTTTTCAGTGAAGCGATCGCCCGGCACGAGCTTGAACTCGGCCACGTCCTGCTTGAGCTGGGCGTAAACATCGTCGGCCCGCGATCGGTGCGGGGCGCTGGCGGGGCGGGTGGCTGCGGTGTGCACTGGGTGACTTTATCAGCGCAGGGCCTGCAGCAGGGCCGTGCTGGGGGCCGTCCAGCCCACGATGGCGCCCTGGGCGCGCAGCATGTCCACCGCCGCCGCCTTGAAATGGGGGAAGTAACTTTCCGTGCAGTCTTCCAGCAGCAGGCAGTCGTAACCGCGGTCATTGGCCTCGCGCATGCTGGTCTGCACGCAGACCTCGGTGGTCACGCCCATGAACAGCAGGTGCGTCACGCCCGCCTGCTGCAGCAGGTCGTTCAGCGGCGTGGCGTAAAACGCGCCCTTGCCGGGTTTATCGATCACGATTTCGCCCGGCACCGGCGCCAGCGCCGGGATGATCTGGTTGCCCGGCTCGCCCGCCACCAGGATACGGCCCATGGGCCCCACGTCGCCGATGCGCAAGGAGGGGTTGCCGCGGTTGCGTTTGGCCGGCGGGCAGTCTGACAAATCGGCCGTATGCGCCTCGCGCGTGTGCACCACCAGGCCGCCCGCCGCGCGCCACGCGGCCAGCACGGCCTGGCAGGCGGGCACGATGGCTTCAAGCAGCGACACATCGTTGCCCAGTGTTTCGCCAAAGCCGCCCGGCTCGATGAAGTCGCGCTGCATGTCGATGATGACCAGCGCGGTGGTGGCGACGTCGAATTCGTAGGTAAACGGGTTGGCGGCTAGTTGCACGACAGGGCTCCATTTCGGGGCCGCCGCGGAACCGGCTTTGCCGGGCCGCTGGCGGCGCCCCCTGGGGGGAGGCGCCGAAGGCGCTTCGGGGGGTATGTCATCTTCCGCCTCCCATGTGTGCGCCGAGGACGTGACGTTCCGCGCCTTCTGCGAGGGTTTCGAAAACGATGCGGCCTTCGCTCATCACGACGATGCGGTCAGCCAGCTCCAGCAGCTCGTCCAGGTCTTCGCTGATCAGAAGCACCGCACCGCCGCGCTCGCGCACCTGCAGGATGCGGCTATGGATTTCCTTGACCGCCGCAAAGTCCAGGCCGAACACCGGGTTGGCGGCGATGAGCACGTTGATCTCGCCGGCGAGCTCGCGCGCCAGCACGGCGCGCTGCACGTTGCCGCCCGACAGCGCGCGGATCGGCGCATTCTCGCCCCGGGTCTTGATGCCGTACTCGGTGATCCACTGGCGGGCCCGTGCGCGCCAGGCGCCATAGTGCAGCCAACCACTTTTCGCCGCCAGCGGGGGCTGGTCAAAGTCGCGCAGCGCCATGTTTTCGGCCACGCTCAGCTCGCCCACGCAGGCGTTGCGCAAGGGTTCCTCGGGCAGGCTGCGCAGTTTGAGGCGGCGGTTCTCCCCGCGCCGCGCATGGTAGGGCTCGCCCATCACGCGCACCTCGCCGGCCAGGCGTGGGCGCTGGCCCACCAGCGCCTCCACCAGCTCGCGCTGGCCGTTGCCCGACACGCCCGCCACGCCCAGCACCTCGCCCGAGCGCACCTGCAGGTCAATGCCGTGCAGCGCCAGCGGCCCACGGTCGCCCGGCGCCTGCAGGCCGCGCACGTCCAGTGCCAGGGTAGCTGTTGCGTCTGTTTCTTGTCTGACGGCGGCCGGCGGCGCGCTTTCGCGCGGCGGTGTGTCCACCGCCGCCTCGCCCACCATGGCCTGGGCCAGCAGGTGCGGGTCGGTGGCCCACACCTCGCAGTGGTGCACGGCCTTGCCCCGGCGCAGCACGGTCACGTTGTCGGCATAGGCCATGACTTCGCGGAACTTGTGCGTGATGATGAGCACGGTGCACTGGCCGCTGCGCGCAAACTCGCGCACATGGCCCAGCACTTCATCAGCCTCCTGCGGTGTCAGCACCGAGGTCGGTTCGTCCAGGATCAGCAGGCGCGGCTTCAGGTACAGCTGCTTGAGCAGCTCCAGCTTCTGCTTTTCGCCCGCGGCCAGCTCCGACGGCCGCGCGTCCAGGTCCAGGCTGAAGGGCGTGCTGGCCAGAAAGCGCTGCAGTGCGGCGCGCTGGTCTTTCCAGTTGATCACAGCGGGCACCTGGCCGCCGGCGAGCAACAGGTTCTCGGCCACCGTCATGCCCGGCGCCAGCGTGAAGTGCTGGTACACCATGCCGATGCCCAGTGTGCGTGCCACCACGGGGTTGGCGATGTCCTGCTCACGCCCATCGGTCATGACGCTGCCTGCCTCTGCCCTGTGAAAACCGGCGATGCATTTGACGAGCGTACTTTTGCCGGCGCCGTTTTCGCCGAGCAGGGCGTGGACCGTGCCTGGCGCGACCTTCATGGTGACGTTGTCCAGCGCGGTGAATGCGCCGAAGCGTTTGGTCAGGCCGAAGGTCTCCAGGGCCATGGCGCCTGTAGGTTGGCGCAGGGTTTCCACCTTCATCTTTTTTCCCCTGTGGTTCTCACTCGCGGGCTTGTCAGCGGGCGGTGTGCGGCACCGGCCGCGCGCCAACAGTGCAACTGCAAATCTGCGACTGCGGGCACACCGGCCTGGGGGCGCCTCTGGGACGCCGAGCAGCGCAAGGGTGAGTGTCGGCGCGCGTAGCGCGCTTCGTGCTCGGACTCACTGCGGCTGTCCGAGCGCAGCGCGCAGCGCGTAGCGAGTTCCGCAGTGCGACCGAACCCTGAGCAGCGCAGGGAAGTCGCCGCAGGCGACCGTTCCAGTGAAGCCCCCAGGCCGGTGTGGCCGCAGGCGCAGATTTGCCGCGAGGTGGAGCCCAGAGCAATCAAGCCAACGCCTCCAAAACAGCACCAGAAGTGGCGTGTGCCCCAAACACACCCCCCTGCATGGTGATCATCTTCAACGCAGCCTCGTGATTGCCACGGTCCGTGGCCGCTGTGCAGTCAGACAGCAGCAGGCACTCAAACCCCCGGTCGTTGGCCTCGCGCATGGTGGTGTGCACGCACACGTCGGTGGTGATGCCGGTAAGGATGAGGTTGTCTATGCCGCGCGTGCGCAGGATCAGCTCCAGGTCCGTCGCGCAGAAAGAGCCCTTGCCCGGCTTGTCGATCACGATCTCGCCCGGCAACGGCGCCAGCTCGGGAATGATCTCCCAGCCCGGCTCGCCGCGCACCAGGATGCGCCCGCACGGCCCGTCATCGCCGATGCCCACACCGTTGGTGCCGATCTGCTGCGATCGCCAGCGCTTGTTGGCGGGCAGGTCGCTCAGGTCGGGGCGGTGGCCTTCGCGGGTGTGGATCAGCATGTAGCCGGCGGCGCGCGCGGCGGCCATCAGCTTCTTCAGCGGCTCGATCGGTGCGCGCGTGAGCGAGATGTCGTAACCCATCTTGTCCACATAGCCGCCCACACCGCAAAAGTCAGTCTGCATGTCGATGATGACCAGCGCGGTGTTGGCCGCTCGCAGGTCGCCGTTGTACGGCCAGGGGTAGGGGTTGGCTTGAACGAATCGTGGCAGGGTGGGTTGCATGTCATTTCACCGAAGAGAGCTCACCGGGGCTGCCGGCGGCCACGCTGCCGGGTTTGCAGGTGATCACCAGGATCAGCAGCGTCAGCACATAGGGCACGGTGTTGAACAGGTGGTAACCCCAACCGATGCCGATGGATTGCAGCGCTGGCCCAATGGCGCCCGCGCCGCCGAACAGCGCCGCCGCGCCAATGCAGCGCAGCGGGCTCCAGCGCGCAAAGATCACCAGCGCCACCGCAATCAGGCCCTGGCCGCTGGAGATGCCTTCGTTCCAGCTGCCGGGGTAAAACAGCGTGAGAGACGCTCCGCCCAGCCCCGCAATCGCGCCGCCGGCCGCCGTGGACGCAATGCGGATGCCCGACACCGAATAGCCCAGCGCGCGCGTGGCGTTGGCTGAGTCGCCGGCCATGCGCACCAGCAGGCCCATGCGCGTGCGCGCAAAAGCCCACCACAGCGCCACCGCGATCACCAGCCCCACGGGCAGCAGCGCATTGACCTGCAGCGCGGCGCGCAGCGATGCGTTGTCGGCCCAGCTACCCAGGGCAATGGCCGGGATCTGCGGCGCCTGCGGCTGGATCAACGGCTTGCCCAGATAGAACGCCAGGCCCGTGCCCAGCAGCATGAGCGCAATGCCGGTGGCCACGTCGTTCACACGAGGCAGCGAGCACAGCACGCCATGCAGCGCCGCCAGCAGCGCGCCCGCCGCGGCACCCACCAGCACGCCCACCCAGGCCGAGCCGCTGAGGTAGGCGCCGCCGAACGCCGCCATGGCCGACAGCACCAGCACGCCCTCCAGGCCCAGGTTGATGCGGCCGGATTTTTCGGTCAGACATTCGCCCAGGCTCACGAACAGGAACGGCACGCCCACGCGCAGTGCGCCGCCGAGGATGCCGGCGAAGAAGGTCAGGAGCACATCAGCTGTCATGCAATCTTGTCCCCCATGGACGCCTGTGCACCACCAGGCCCAGCAGCCTTTGCCACCCTGGCCCGCAAGGCCTTCCAGTCCACATCACGCAGCGCTTCGCTCGCCAGGATCAACACGAACGCAATGCCCTGCAGCACCATGACCGATGCATCGGGCAGCCCCAGGCGGCGCTGCAGCAGGCTGCCCGCCGCGCCAAAGCCGCCAAACAGGATGGCCACCGGGATCACCGCAATCGGGTTGTGCCGCGCAATGAACGCCACCAGAATGCCCGCATAGCCGTAGCCCGCGATCAGCGATGCATTGGCGCTGGTGTGCACCGCCGCCACTTCCACTGCACCCGCCAGGCCGGCACACGCACCGCCCACGGCGCAGGCCAGCAAAATCAGGCGCGATGCGGGCAAACCCACCAGCTGCGCCGTGCGCGGGTTGCCGCCCACCACACGCACCGAAAAGCCCGACGCGGTCCATTTGAGCCACACCCCCAGCGCGATGCAGGCCACGATGCCCAGCACCAGGCCCCAGTGGATGTCCGAGCCCGCAATGCCGCCGATACGCATGCCCTCGGCCAGCGCAAAGGTGGACGGCTTGTTCAGGCTGGCCGGGTCGCGCAGCGGGCCCTCCACCCAGTGCTTGAACAGGCCAATGGCCACATAGGCCAAAAGCAGGCTGGAGATGGTTTCATTGATGCCGCGAAACTGGCGCAGCCAGCCGGCCAGCATGATCCACAGCGCGCCGGCCACTGCGCCGGCCGCGCACACCAGCACCGTGCCCACGATGTTGGCCGGTGGCGTGATGACATAGGGCAACGCCGCGCAGGCCAGACCGCCCAGCACCATGGCGCCTTCGCCGCCAATGATGACCAGCCCTGCGCGCGCCGGTATGGCCACGCACAGCGCGGTGAGCATCAGCGGTGCGGCGCGCTGCAGTGTGTTCTGCCAGCTGAACCAGTCGCCAAACGCGCCCTTGAACAGCAGGAACCAAACCTCCAGCGGGCTCACCCCTGCAAACCACACGAACACGCCAAACAGCGCCAGCGCCGCCGCGATGGCGGCAATGGGCAGGGCGATGTCGGTCAGCGTGTCGCGCATGGTGGATTCAGATGGAGCCCACAACCCCTTCAACGAGGTAGTTCATCTTCTCCAGCTCCAGATCCGTCTGCTTGAGCGTCTTGCCCGCCGCAATGACCGTGTTGCCTTTGTTGTCCTTCAGCGGTCCCTTGAAGATGTCGAAGCTGCCCGCCATCATCTTGCCCTTGATGTCGTCGGCATTCTTCTTGGCCGCGTCGGTCACGGCGGGGCCGTAGGCGGACATCTTCACGTAGCCGTCTTTCAGGCCGCCGCGGATGAAGTTGGGGTGCGGTTTGCCGGCCTTCGCGGCGTCGATCACGGTCTTGTATGCGGTCAGCCAGTTCCATTCAGCACCCGTCAGGTAGGCCTGCGGTGCAAGCTTGGCCTGGCTTGCGTGGTAGCCGCAGACCATCTTGCCGCGCTTGGCCGCAGTTTCCACAATGACCTTGGGGCCGTCCACGTGCATGGTGAACACGTCCACGCCCTGGTCGGCCAGGCTGTTGGTGGCCTCGGCTTCCTTCACCGCCATGGACCAGTCCCCGGTAAAGATCACGCTGCAGGTGATGCCGGGCTTGACCGAGCGCGCGCCCATCAGGAAGGCATTGATGTTGCGCAGTACCTGCGGAATGGGCTTGGCCGCGACGAAGCCGATCTTGCCGCTCTTGCTCATGTGGCCGGCCACCACGCCGTTGAGGTACTGGCATTCGTCGATGTAGCCAAAGAAGCTGCCGGTGTTCCTGGGGTGCTTGCCTTCGGTCCACATGCCGCCGCAGTGGGCAAAACGCACGTCAGGGTACTTGGCGGCCATGGCCAGCATGTGCGGGTCGAAGTAGCCGAACGACGTGGGGAACAGCACGCTGGCGCCGTCCTGCGCAATCATGCCCGTCATGGTCTTTTGCACAGCGGCGGTCTCAGGCACGTTTTCTTCTTCCACGACCTTGATGCCGGGCATTTTCTTGAGCTCGGCGGCGGCCTGGGCCTGCGCCTGGTTGTAGCCGAAGTCGTCGCGCGGGCCAACGTAGATCACGCCCACGGTCAGCGGCTTTTGCGCGAATGCCAGCGGGCTTGCGGCCGCAGCGCCCAAGGCGGCCAGGGTTTTGAGGGAGTCACGGCGGTTGGTGTGCTGCAAGGTCATGGTCTTCTCCGGGGTTGAAAGGGGTTAGCAGGATTCATGCAAGGGGCGGCGGCGCGTCAAGCAGGCTCACGTGCGCGCTCACCACACGCCAGCCCGCGGGTGTGCGCAGCCAGGTCTGGCTCTGGCGGCCGGTGCGCGCGGCGCCGCTGCGGCGGAATTCAGTGTTGGCGGTGGCAAAGTCGTGGCCGTAAGTCGTGATCACGGTGTTCATGAGTTCGCGCGCCAGGCCCTGGGCGCAGCGGCCCGCGCGGAAGGCGCGTATCGCGTCGTAGCCGTACAGGTTTTCAGTGGCACCAAAACGCAGCGTGTGCGGGCTGCTCCAGAACAGCTCGTCCAGCACCGCCACGTCGTTGGTGACCAGGGCCTTTTCATACCGCGCGAAGGCGGCGGTAACTTCAGCCACGATGTCAGGCAGGTTGATGTCCATCAGAAAGCCACCGGTTTGAGGTGCGCCACGCCCATTTGCTGCAGCACCATGGCGGCGCGCAGCGCCAGGTCTTCGCGCCAGGGCGCAGCAATGACTTGCACGCCGATCGGTAAACCATCCGTGCCGGACGGCCACATCGGCGCTGCCACCACCGGGCAGCCCGCGAACGAGATGGGTTGCGTCAGCAAACCCAGCGACGGGCGGCAAGGCTGGCGCTGGCCGTTGATGTCCAGCCACTCGGTGCCGATCACCGGCGCAGCCACGGGTGTGGCCGGTGCGATGAGCACGTCCCATTGCCGGAACAGCGCGTTGACCTTGTCGCGGTACAGGCGGCGAAAGCGCTGGGCGCGCAGGTACCAGGCTGCGGGCTGCAGCGCGCCCGCGATGAAGCGGTCCACCGACAGCGGCTCGAAATCATCCGCGCGGGTGCGTAAATCTTCCAGGTGCAGCGCGCCGCCCTCGCTGGCGCTGGTGATGAAGGCCGCCGCGCGGGCCAGGGCCGGGTCCGGCCACTCCACAATTTCAATCACGTCCAGCGCGCGCGCTGCGGCCCGGGCCACTTCACGTGCGGGCGCGGTGGCGTTGTCATGAAAATAGCCGCCCAGAAGACCGATGCGAAGGCCACCCACGCCATGCGCCAGTGAAGGCGTCACGGGCTCGATCTGTGTCGCATGGCAGCCTGCGTCCAGCGGGTCGGGCGACTGCAGCGTGTCGTAGGTGGCGGCCAGCCGCTCCACCGAATCCGCGAACGGGCCGAGATGGTCCACGCTGTGCACAAACGGGTAGCTGCCACGGCGCGACAGCCGGCCGAAGGTGGGCTTCAGGCCCCACACGCCGCACAGCGACGAGGGCACACGGATGGAGCCGTTGGTGTCTGAGCCCAGGGTGATGGGCACCTGGCCCGCCGCCACCGCAGCGCCCGAGCCGCCCGACGAGCCGCCCGCGATGCGCGTCAGGTCGTGCGGGTTGTGGCAAGGGCCGTAGTGCGTGTTCTCGGTGGTGAAGCCATAGGCGTACTCGTCCATGTTCAGCGAGCCGACCAGCACCGCGCCCGCCGCCTTCATGCGCTGCACCAGGAAGGCGTCCGCACTGGCGGCAGGGTGGCCCCGGTTGACCTTGGACCCCGCCAGCGTGACCTCCCCTTTAATGTCAAACAGGTTTTTCACCGCATAGGGCACGCCGGCCAGCGGGCCCAGCGCTTCACCATGCGCGCGGCGTGCGTCGATGTCAGCGGCTTCGGCGCGTGCTCGTGCGTAGCTCTTGCCCGTGAAGGCGTTGACCTGCCCGTCGGTCGCCTCGATGCGGGCGATGCAGGCTTCAAGGGCTTCGGAAGCATTCATGTCGATGCGCGGTCGCGGGGGCAGGGGTTGAAGATCTCGGCCAGCTCGTCTTCGGGCGCGAGCGGCGCGCGCTCCAGCAGCGCGGCCAGCGCGGCGGTGCGCTCCAGGTGACCCGCCACGCGCTGGGCGCGCGCGGCGTCCATGGGCACGCCCAACGCGGCGGCGCTGGCTTTGACGTAGGCGAGCGTTTCGGCTTCGTTCACCGGCGCACCTCGCGTTGGAAGATCTCCAGGCTGAGCTTCTTGGTGGCAATGAAGCTGGGCTCGGACAGCGTTTCAACAGTGCGCGGGCGCGCATCGTCATAGGCCAGGATCTGCGCCACCTTGGTCGGCCGCTTGGTCAGCAGCAGCACCTGGTCGGCCAGGTACACGGCTTCTTCCAGGTCGTGCGACACCAGCAGCATGGTGGTGCCGGTTTTCATGAACACCTCCTGCAGCTTTTCGCGGATGAACAGCGTCATCTCGAAGTCCAGCGCAGAGAACGGCTCGTCCAGGAACAGCACCTCGGGGTTATTGGCCAGCGCCCGCATGATCGACGCCGTCTGCTGCTGGCCGCCCGACAGTTCATACGGGTAGCGGTTGAGGTCGAACTTGACGTCAAACGACGCCACCAGCTCCGCCATGCGGCGGTCCACCTCGGCCTTGGACTTGCCCTCCAGCTTGAGCGGGTAGGCGATGTTGTCGATGGTGCGCATCCACGGGAACATCGCCTCGCGGTAGTTCTGGAACACGTAGCCGATCTTGGTGTCCTTCAGGCTCTTGCCGTCAAACAGGATCTCGCCGCTATCGATGGGGATGAGCCCCGCGATCATGTTGATCAGCGTGCTCTTGCCGCAGCCGTTGGGGCCGAAGACCGACACGATCTTGTGCTTGGGGATGTCCAGGTCAAAGTTCTCGTACAGCGGCCAGCCCGCAAAGTACTTGGTCAGGCCGCGGATGGTGATGTGCGTGCCGGCCGGGCCGGGCTTGAACTCCGGCACGGGGACGTCGGCATAGACCGGTGCATTCAATACGGTGCTCATGGTTGCGCCTCGCTGGAGTTATTTCGGGGGACACCGTGGAACCGGCTCTGCCGGGCCACTGGTGTCGCCCCCTGGGGGGAGGCGGCCGCAGGCCGCTTCGGGGGGGTTGTCATTACCTTCCGCTCCAGTGCACGATTTTTCGTTCCATGAGGAGGAACAGGATGTTGAGCGCGTAGCCCAGCGCACCGGCCGCCAGGATCGACGCGTACATGTCGCGCACATTCATGACCTGCTGCGAATTGATGATCCGGTTGCCCAGCCCGCTGTCGGCGCCGATGAACATCTCGGCCACGATCACGATCACCAGCGCCATGGACACCGCCGAGCGCAGGCCCACAAAGCTGGGTTGCAGGCTTTCCCAGACCAGCACGTCCTTGAAGATCTGCCAGCGCGTGGCGCCC